>VGXG01000052.1 GCA_016873395.1 Nitrospira sp.
CGCTAATTTTCGATAGAGGGTCTTCCGGTCGATCCCCAGGGTCTGGGCGGCCTGGTACTTGTTCCCGCCCGTTTTCTCCAAAATGCGGAGGATGTATTCCTTCTCGACGTCCTGCAAGGGGAGGATCCGCTCCGCCGCCTCGTCGAGGACCTTCCGGTCTCCCCTCGCGCCCTGGATGGCCGGCGGCAGGTCTTCCGAGACGATTTTCTCGCCTCGCGCCAGCGTCACGGCCCGCTCGATGACGTTTTCCAGTTCCCGCACGTTGCCGGGCCAGGCATAGTCCACCAGCAGCGCGAGAGCGGACTCGCTCATTCCGCGCAGTTCCTTATGGCTGGCTTCCGCCGACCGGCGGAGAAAGGTTTCGACCAGCAGCGGAATGTCCTCCCGACGCTCTCGCAACGGCGGGAGCCGGATCTCGATCACGTTCAGGCGATAATAGAGATCCTCCCGGAACCGCTTGGCTTTCACTTCTTCGGTCAGGGTCAGATTCGTCGCGGCGATGATCCGCACGTCTACCGGCACGGAACGGGTCGCGCCGACCCGCCGGATTTCCCGCTCCTGGATGGCCCGCAGGAGCTTGGCCTGGAGCATCAGCGGCAACTCGCTGATCTCGTCCAGGAAGAGCGTGCCCTTCTGCGCCTCTTCGAACAAGCCCCGCTTGTCGGCCTTAGCGTCGGTGAAGGCCCCTCTCATATGGCCGAAGAGCTCGCTTTCCAACAACGCTTCCGGGATCGCGGCGCAGTTCACCGGCACGAAGGGGGCGTCGCGCCGCTCGCTGTTATAGTGGATGGCCTTGGCGACCAGCTCCTTGCCGGTTCCGCTCTCGCCGGTGATCAGGACGTTCGTCGGGCTGTCGGCCACGCGGCGGATCAAGTCAAAGACCTCTCGCATCGGCTTGCTCTTGCCCAGAATCTGGTGAAAGCTGTACTCCTTGTGCACCTCGCGCCGGAGGCTGTTGACTTCGCGCCGCAGCGACGCCTCGCGCAGGGCCTTTTCCGTGACCAGGATCAGCTCGTCGGTCTTGACCGGCTTCGTAAGATAGTCGTAGGCCCCCTGTTTCATGGCCTCGATGGCGCTCTCCATCGAGCCGAAGGCGGTCATCAAAATGACGTTGGTGTCGGGATAGGTCCGCTTGACCTCTGCCAGCAACTCGATCCCCGGCAGTTCCTTCATGCGAATATCGGAGAGTACGACGGCGTACTCCTCCTCGGCGAGACATTTCAGCGCCTCGCGCCCGTTCGCCGCGGCCGCGACCTGATGGCCGCGCCCTTCGAGCACGTCCTTGAGCAGCGCGCGCATCTCCTGCTCATCGTCAACGATCAGGATTTTCCCAGTACCGTCCGCCATGCTAAAGCCTTCTCCACGGGAAGCGACCGTCGCGGGTTGGGACCGAAGTGACCCTGTCAACAGGCCACCAAAATAGCAGAGAGCGGGAAAAGATGCCAGTGCCGGACGGCGAGTCCCGGTTACTTCCTTCTGACCAGGATGTGCAGCGGGGCGCCCAGGAAGTCGTACTGCTCGCGGAGGCGGTTTTCCAGGAACCGGAGGTAGGTTTTCCCGACATCCTCGGGATGGCCCACGAAGAGAGCGAAGGCCGGTGGTTTCGTGGCGACCTGGGTAATGAAGGCCGACTTGGTGACCTTGCCGGGCTTGCCCTTGCGGACCGGCAGCGGGTTCTCGGCGAGGATGTCCTGCAGGAACTTGTTGAGCGGGCCGGTGGGCACGCGGACGGTGAAGGCGTGCATGACGCGGTTGATCAGCGGATAGAGGGCGCCCACCGAGTCAGGCTTCAAGGCGGTTGCGAAGAGGACCGGGGCCCAGGGCAAAAAGGGAAACCGCCGCCGCAGATCGCGCTCGTAGTCCGCGCGGGCCTCCGCATCGCCCTCGCGCAGATCCCACTTGTTCACCAGCAGGATGCAGGCCCGGCCCTGCTTCAACACCAGGCCCGCGATCTTCGTGTCCTGCTCGGTGATGCCTTCCACCGCATCCAGCAGCAGCACGGCCACGTCCGAGCGGCCCATCGCGCGCAGCGCGCGGGCGACGCTGTAGCCCTCGATGCCCCGCTCGACCTTGCCGCGCCGGCGAATGCCGGCCGTGTCGCTGAAGATGTACTGCCGGTCCCGGTAGGTCACCAGCGCGTCGATGGAATCGCGCGTGGTGCCGGGGATGTCGCTGACCACCAGCCGGTCCTGGCCGAGCAGGGTATTGACCAGCGTGGACTTGCCCACGTTCGGCCGACCCACGATCGCCACGCGAGGAAGATCCGCCCGAACGGCTTCGGCGTCGGACTCCGGAAGCAAGGGGAAGAGCGCTTCCAGCAGATCGTCCGCCCCGATGCCATGCTCCGCCGAGACGGGATAAAGCTGCTCATGGCCCAGGCGATAAAAGTCCGCCAGCAGCGCCTCGGCCTTAGGGGTGTCGATCTTGTTGATGGCGACGAAGACCGGCTTCTGGGCGCCGCGCAGCAGGCTGTTGATTTCTTCGTCGGGCGGGGTGAGGCCGGCGCGGCCGTCCATGACGAAAATCAAGATGTCAGCCTCGGCAATCGCGATCTGGGACTGCCGTTTGATGAGGGCCAGCATGCCCTCGCCGGCCGAGGGGTCCAGTCCGCCCGTGTCCACCAACCGGAAGGGGCGGCCCCGGTAGGTCCCGTCTGCGTAGTTCCTGTCCCTGGTCACGCCCGGCACGTCGTCCACGATGGCGGGCTTGCCCCCCAGCACGCGGTTGAACAGCGTGGATTTGCCGACGTTGGGCCGGCCGATGATGGCAATGAGGGGCAACCGTGAGGCGTGAAGCGTGAAGCGTGAAGCGTTTTCGGTCATGGGAATTACAGACAACGCTTAAGGTCAGCTCAACGATGCTGACAACCCTCGATGCGGATTGATTGTCTCACGAATGACGGATGACGAATGACCAATGACGATCTTTTTATGCAGCGGACCGTACCACAGGGGTTTCGGCAAAGACAAGAAACGGGAGACAGGCCGGCGGAGGTGGGATATAATGCAACCTCCTCAGACCTCAGGCTGAGTGCCTCGCTGCTGGAACTGGAGGCGTGTCATGTGGATGCGCATCGGAAGCGTGCTGGGCACTGTGATGTTCGTGGGAACATTGGCCGGATGCGCCGGTGGCCCACCGCCCCCGCCCGCGAATCCGCTTCAGTCCGTATCGGAAAGCACGGTTCAACGGCCCTTCTCGGTCAGGGTCGCGGTTCAGGGCGTTGAGCTTCAAGGCGCGCTGAGCCAATTTTCAATTTCCGGGGTCACAGACAAGGACTCCTTCAAACAGATTGTGGTTGAATACTTGAAGAGGCGGAGGACCTTCCGCGAAGTCGTGGACGGGCCTGCAGACATCACATTGGGAGTAAAAGCAAAGCTGAAGATGGACAACGAAGGCCTCATCGGGTGGCGTAGCGATGTGGCTCTGCAGGGGGTCTTGACGGGGCCGGAGGGTATGCCGCTCGGGCGATACTCCGGAGAATCAACCGGTGTTCGAGATTTTGACTTTCCAATCATGCAGGTGCTTGTCCAAGCCACGGATGATCTTCTGACGAAGATCGAGGAGGATTATCAGGTGATTCTGGCCAAGGCTCAATCCAAGCAGGAGCCGGCAAGGCCTCCGAGTGCGACGGCCTCGGCCTCCGGTGCAGTCCCGGCGAGCGATGTGGATACCCCGCCGGCAATGCGTGCGAAACCTCGGTCCAACGCCTACGCGGTCGTGATCGGGATCGAGTCATACCGGGAACAGTTGCCCAAGGCGGACTTCGGCGCGCAAGATGCAAAGACGGTCGGGGCGTATTTGACGCGAGTCATGGGGTACCCGGAAGAAAACGTGGCCACGCTGGTGAATGAGCGCGCGACCAGGACCGATATCGAGAAATATGTGGAGAGTTGGCTGTCCAATCGGGTTGAGAAGGACGACACGGTCTTTGTCTATTTCTCCGGCCACGGGGCGCCGAATCCCAAGACCGGCGATGCCTATCTGGTGCCCTATGACGGCGATCCCGCGTTCGTGGACAAGACCGGCTACTCGGTGAAACGGCTCTACGAGCAGTTAGGCAAGCTGCCGGCGAAAGAAATCGTGGTTATGCTGGATTCCTGTTTCTCCGGGGCCGGGGGCCGGTCGGTGCTCGCGCCCGGTGCGAGGCCGATGGTGCTGGCCGTGGAAAATCCCTTGCTGACGAGCGGGAAGATGGTCGTGCTGGCGGCCAGTGCGGGCGATCAGATTTCCAGCACCTACAAGCAGAAGGGCCACGGGCTCCTGATCTATTTCTTTCTCAAGGGCCTGCAGGGAGAAGGGGATCAGAATAAAGACGGGTCGATCGAGCTGACGGAGCTGTTCGCCTATGTGAAGCCGCAAGTCTCGCGCGTGGCGCGTCGTGAGTTCAACAACGACCAGACGCCGCAGCTCCTCGGAAGCCCCGACCTGCTCGCCAAGGGTGTTCGCCTGGTCGAACGCGCCACTCCGTAATTCCTCACTTCCTCGTCATTCGCTGGACGGGCTTGCATTCTTGTTATCCTTGCCCTAAAGTAAGGAATTATAAATTAAGTAAGGAGACTTTGCCTATGCCAACGTCAACTGTGACCAGCAAAGGACAGACGACGATCCCCAAGGAAATTCGGGAGCAGTTGCACCTGAAGCCCGGTGACCGCGTGGAGTTCGTGACGGATGCAGACGGGCGCGTCGTGGTGTTGCCGGCCACGGTTGACGCGGCCGAGCTGGCCGGTATCCTCAAACCGCCGTCCCGGTCGGTGACCGTGGAGGCGATGAATCAGGCCATTCGCAAGCGTGGAGGTCGCCGTTGATCGGCCTGGACACGAATGTGCTCGTCCGATACCTGGTGCAAGACGATCCTGGACAATCCCGCAGGGCCTCTCAACTGATCTCGCGAGAATGTACGCGGGAGGCGCCCGGCTTCATCAATCGGATCGTTCTCTGTGAACTGGTATGGGTGCTGGAGACCGCCTATGGGTACTCGAAGGAGGCCATCGCCGGCGTGCTGGAGAAAGTCTTGCGGACGAGCCAATTCCAGATCGAGGACGTGCAGGCTGCGTGGACGGCGTTCCGTTTGTACCGGAAGGGGAGAGCGGACTTTGCAGACTGCCTGCTCGGCACTGTCAATCATCATCAGGGGTGTGATCGGACCGTGACGTTCGACCAACAAGCGGGCAAGCTGGAAGGGTTCGACCTTCTCTGACATCCCTCGTTATTGAAAGCGATACCACAACGTTGACAATCCGGGTTCTCTCATGACCCATCAGCCATCAGCGACTCGACTGCCTTCGACCCACTCAGGCCCCGAGCCCGTCGAGGGGAGCTCGCCGAAGTCCATCAGCCATTCTGCTCTTGATTGGGATGCCGTGGATGATGTCCTGCTCGACATGGACGGCACGCTCCTGGACCGACACTTCGACAATTTTTTCTTCGAGGAGGAGTTGCCGCGCCGCTATGCGGCCAAGCACGGGCTGAACTTCGAGGAGGCTTTGGAGAAGCTGCTCGCAATGTATCAGTCGGTCGAAGGGGAACTGGCCTGGACGGACTTGCATTACTGGACGAGGAGACTGGGAATCGACGTGGTGGCCCTCACCAAGGAGTTCGATCACCTCATCGGTTTTCACCCGGATGCCGTGGGCTTCTTGCAATTCCTTCGCGCGGCAGGCAAGCGGGTGCATGTTGTGACCAATGCACATGAGGCGGGGGTTGCCATCAAAGTGGCCAGAACCGGCATGGATCGGCACGTGGATCGGATCCTCAACGCGTTTGAGGTCGGCTACCTGAAGATGCGGGCAGAATACTGGCCGACCTGCCAAAATCTCCTCGGGTTCGACCCGGCTCGCTCCCTCTATATCGACGATGACGAAGCCTGCCTGGCTTCCGCTCAGGAGTACGGCATCGGCCACCTCTACCACCGCTCCAAGTCCAGCTCCCAGCTCCCGTCGCAATCGTCGTCCCAATTCCGATCCATCGAAAACTTTCATACCTTAATGACGCAGCAACAACGCTGAACGCTGACGCAGAATGATGACCGACTGAGTCGTCGATTCATCATTCATCGTTCCGCATTCATCATTATTTTGTCGTGGCGACGCCTCTGTACATCTCGCCGACAATCCGGGGGACGCCTTCCAGCCGGAACCGATCCAGGTGATCGACCTGCAAGCCGGCCCCGCGGATCAGCGCCTCAATCGGCCGGTTCAGGTTGCAGCCGCAGGCCAGGCGCTGCTGCAAGGGGTTCAAGAAGTCCCAGGACCTCGGCTTCGGTCCACCCAAAGAGGGTCTCCGCAGCCTTGTTCCAGGAGACCACCTTGCCGTCCACGTCCAGGCAAACGCTGGCCAGGGGGGAGAGTTGCTTGATGGCTTGAAGCTCAGGGAGCGAGAACCAGGAAGGGCGTTGAGGTCGCTCTCGGCTGACAGGCTTCTTGACTGTTCTCGCGCTCCGCCGGGCGGGCTTGGACTGAGACGGTTTGGCTCGGGCCGCCGGCTTTCTTGTGGGCCGGCTCTTCTCGCTCATAGTGCATCTGCGGAGAATTGAGGGCGTATTGTAGTCGGTCGGCGCGGCTAAATCCAGTTAAACGGTGCGTTTCGCGAGGGGTGTCATGCCGAACGTTGTGGCCACGTTTCTGGGTCGATCCCCTCGCCTTCACCTCCCGTCTATGGTAAATTCGGTTCGCGGTAACAGTCTGGAAGTTGCAAAGTCGTCAAGTTGTTGAGTCTGCAAGTCCGCAAGTCATCAAGTCGAAAGTCTTTGTACTCGGTAGACTTTAAGACTTGACGACGTTGTATATGAACAAAACCTACGATCATCAGGCAGTCGAAGCCAAGTGGCAGGCCTACTGGGAGACCCATCGCACCTTCCGGGCCGTCGAGGTTCCCGCCCGTCCCAAATTCTACTGCCTGGACATGTTTCCCTATCCGTCCGGGTCCGGGCTGCACGTCGGACACCTCGAAGGCTACATCGCCACGGACATCGTCTCGCGCTACAAGCGCATGCGCGGCTTCAACGTGCTGCATCCGATGGGCTGGGACGCGTTCGGCTTGCCCGCGGAGCAGTATGCAGTGAAGACCGGCATTCACCCGGCGACGACCACGGCGGACAACATCGTGACGTTCAAGAGCCAAATGAAGCGCGCGGGACTGTCCTACGACTGGGATCGCGAGCTGAGCACGACGGACCCGGACTACTATCGCTGGACGCAATGGATCTTCCTCAGGCTCTTCGAGCGAGGGCTGGCGTATGTGGCGGAGGTGCCCGTCAACTGGTGCCCGGCGCTCGGCACCGTGCTGGCCAACGAAGAGGTGATCGACGGCAAGAGCGAGGTCGGCGGCTTCGAGGTCCTCCGCAAGCCGATGCGGCAATGGGTCCTCAAGATCACGGCCTATGCCGATCGCCTGCTGGACGATCTCAAGCTGGTGGATTGGCCGGCCAGCACGCTCGAGATGCAAAAGAACTGGATCGGCCGCTCTGTGGGCGCCGAGGTGGACTTCCCGCTCGCCGGGATGACGGGGAACATCCGGGTCTTCACCACGAGACCCGATACGCTTTTCGGCGCCACCTACATGGTGCTCGCGCCAGAACATCCGCTGGTCGAGGCGGTGACGACGCCGGACCGGTGCGCGGAGGTGCAGGCCTATCGCGAAGCGACCGCGCGGAAGAGCGACTTGCAGCGGCAGGACCTTGAGAAGGAGAAGACCGGCGTCTTCACCGGGGGCCACGCCGTCAATCCGGTGAACGGGGAGCGGCTGCCGATCTGGATCGCCGATTATGTCCTGATGAGCTACGGGACCGGGGCAATCATGGCGGTGCCCGCACATGACGAGCGCGACTGGGCTTTCGCGCGGACGTACCGGCTGCCCATCCGCGAAGTCATCGCGGGCGGGGATGTGGGCCAGGCGGCCTTCGTCGAGATCGATCGGGGGACGGTGGTGAATTCGACCACGCCGGACGGTTCGTTTACGATCGACGGGCTCAAGCCGGCGGACGCGATTCCGAAGATCACCGCCTGGCTCGAATCGGCGGGCAAGGGCCGGAAGACCGTCAACTACAAGCTGCGCGACTGGCTGTTCGCGCGCCAGCGTTACTGGGGCGAGCCGTTCCCGATCCTCTGGGTGGACGGCGCGCCGCGTCCGCTGCCGGAGGAGCAACTTCCGCTGACACTCCCCGAGACGACGAATTTCAAACCGTCCGGTACCGGCGAGAGCCCGCTCGCCAACCTCACGGACTGGCTGGCCACGACCGACCCGCGCACGAGCCGCCCGGCGCGCCGGGAGACCAACACGATGCCCCAGTGGGCCGGCTCCTGCTGGTACTACCTGCGCTTCCTCGATCCCAGGAATGACCGGCAGCTCGTGGACCCGGCCAAGGAACGGTACTGGATGCCGGTGGACCTCTACATCGGCGGGAGTGAGCATGCGGTCCTGCACCTGCTCTACGCGCGATTCTGGCACAAGGTGCTCTACGACATCGGCGTCGTCAGCACGCCCGAACCGTTCACGAAGCTGGTCCACCAGGGCATCGTGCTGGGCGAGGACAACCAGAAGATGTCCAAGTCGCGCGGGAACGTCGTCAATCCGGACGAGATGATCGACCGCTTCGGCGCGGACGCGGTGCGGCTGTACGAGATGTTCATGGGGCCGCTGGAAGCCATGAAGCCGTGGAGCACCCACGGCGTCGAAGGCGTGACGCGGTTCCTGGACCGGGTCTGGCGGCTGATAGTGGACGAGGCGGGCGGATTGAGCCGCGCTGTCTCGGCCGCGTCGCCGTCGCCCGACCACCTGCGCCTGTTGCACCAGACGATCAAGAAGGTCACCGAGGACCTCGACGAGCTTCGATTCAACACCGCTATCGCGCAGATGATGGTGTTCACGAACGAAATGACCAAGCTTAATTCACGGCCTCGGGCGCTGCTCGAGCCGTTCGTGCTGCTGCTCTCGCCCTTCGCGCCGCACTTGTGTGAAGAGCTGTGGGAACGCCTCGGCAAGGCGCCCAGCCTCGCCTACGAGCCGTGGCCGGCGCACGACCCGGCGCTTGTCGCCGCCGAGCGGCTCACGATTCCCATCCAGGTGAACGGCAAGCTGCGCAGCAGGATCGAGGTGCCGGCTGATGCGACCGAACAGCAGGTCGTCACCCTCGCCCGGCAGGATGCGAAAGTGTCGGAATGGCTCCAGGGCAAGCAGCCACGCAAGGTGATCTATGTCGAGAAGAAGCTGGTCAATTTCGTCGTGTAGGGACACAAAGAGTTCACAGTGAACAGTTCACGGTTGTCAGTGTTCTCGAGCGTCCGGATTCTTCTCTTTGGACTGATAACTGTTAACTGTTTACTGATTACGTCTTCCTGCGGCTATCAATTCCAGGTCGAAGGAGCTGGGCCGACCATTGGAGGAGGAGCCGAGTCCGCCCAGCCCAAGCCTCAGGGACCGGTGCCGCGCTTGGTCGTGCCGAATTTTCTGAACAAGACCTTCGAGCCCAACTTAGAATTGAAATTCACCAACTATACCCGCCATGAGTTTTCAGCCGGCGGCGGGGTGCGGGTCGTCACGAATCAAGCGGCGGCCGATTTTGTCTTGAAGGGCGAAATCGTGACCGTGGTCATGCCCTCGCTGAGCTTCACCCAGAACGACACGTTTGAAAACCGGGTCATCGTGACGGTGAAGGCGGTCGTGGAGGATGTCCGCAGCGGAAAAGTGGTGTGGGATCAGCGATCGACGGCCACGTCCGAGTTCTTCATCACCAACGACCTGCAGTTCAACCGCGTGTTGCAGACCCGGGCTCTGGAACAAGCCGGCCGGCTGATCGCCGAGGATCTTGCGACGCGCTTTTTAAACCATCTGGAAACAGGCGCCACGCCCGCCGGCCCTGGAGCTGACGCTCCGCCCAAACCGGAAAGCCCGGCGGCAAAGTAGCGCATCGGGCAGGATTCGACCGAGGTCGTGCGGATCAATCTGCGCTCCAACGGGTGACCGATGAAGGTCCAGGAACTGGCATCTGCTATTCGGGAGCGAGGAGTGGCGCCCCTCTATCTGGTTTGCGGGGAAGAAGACTGTTTGCGGGACCAGGCGCTGGCCACGATCACGGCGTCGGTCCTGGGGCCGGAGGAGCCGGCGGCAGGAGGCAATGGGCTGGAGGCCTTCAACTGCGATCTGCTCTACGGCGATGAATGTGACGCCTCCGAGATTCTGGCGTGCGCTGGGGAGGCGTCGGTCTTTGCCGCACGGCGCTTGCTCATCGTCAAGGCGACGGAGAAACTTCCGGCTCGCGAGGGTGAAATTCTCTTGCCGTACTTGAAGGCCCCCAGCGACTCCACCACCCTGGTTTTCATGGCGGCCAAGCTGGATGGCCGGTTGAAGTTTTCGCAGGCGGTCAGCAAGCACGCAGTCGTCGTGGATTGCTCGTCCCTCTACGAGAACCAGCTTCCGGCCTGGATCAGAGCCGAAGCGGGCAAGGCCGGCGTCCGTCTGAACGAGGAGGCGGTGTTGCTCCTGGCGGACCTGGCTTCTTCGCTGAGGACTCTTCCCGGCGGCTCCCTCTATCTGATCCGGCGCGAGCTGGAAAAGCTGGCCGTCTTTGTGCCGGCGGGAGCCGTGGCCGGGCCTGCGGACGTGGAAACGGTGCGGGGAGGCGAAGCGGGCGCGTCGGTCTTTGACTTGGCCGCCGCGATCGGCGCGCAGGACCGTGGGCGCGCGCTGCGCATCCTGGCTCGGAACCTCGAAGCGGGCGAAGCGCCGGTGCGGATTCTCGGCTCGCTGGCCTGGCAGTACCGGCAGATCTGGAAGGTGAAGGAATTACTCCGGCAGGGCCGGGGAGAAGCCGAGACGGCGCGCCTGCTCAGGCTCCAGCCGTTCAAGGTGAAGGAGTTCGTGGGGCGGTTCCCCGATGCACACCTCCGCGAAGCATTCCGCTTGTTTGGTGAGACCGATTCCCGGCTCAAAGGAGGCAGCGCCACGGCCCCGGCCTTGGTGCTGGAGTCGCTGGTGCTCTCCCTCTGCTGGTTGGGGAAGGAGTCAGGACTCAGCCCGCATTATTCATGAACGCTTCTGCTGGGCGGGCTCGCCGTTCGGTCGGTCAACATACTGTTTCAAGTATGTCTCCCTCCCTTGCGGCTCCACGCGCCCGTCTCGCGACGCGGTCCCGCAATTTCGCGACGAACCGTCATGAATAATGCGGGCTAGAGGAGGCCTTGCGGCAGCCGGCCGCTCCGGGCCGGCCAGGCAACCGGCCCCCGCGCCGGGCGGGCAGAGGGTTAAGCCCGGGTGGCCGCCAACTGGTTGACTTTCACGGCAAGGTGCGAGATCCGGCGGGAAGCGGTGTTGGGCTTGAGAACGCCCTTGGTAACCGCTTTGCTGATAGCCGAGGTGGCTTCACGCAGGGACGTTTTGGCTTGTTCGGCCTTTTTCTCGTCCACGGCGACGAGCACTTTCCTCATCGCGCCCTTGACCGAGCTCAGCACGGCCCGATTCCGCTGGTGGCGTTTCTCGGCCTGCCGCGCCCGTTTGATGGTCGACTTGTGAATGACTGGTGGCATACGGTAACTCCAGTGGTTGCCGAAGGTTCTTGTTGCAAAGGGCACTCTTTCTAACATATGACTTCCTGATCGGTCAAGCGGCCCGGCCGCGATGGTCCGGCAGCGGAGTGGTCATGAGCTTCCGCTAATGGAGCGGAGGTCATGGCGAACGAGAGGGGCATCAACGTATGGCGAAGATTGACGCGCGAGATCGTTTAATACTGGCGCTCGACGTGCCGTCGGCGGCCGAGGCCGCGCAGCTCATGAGCCGGGCGGGAGAGGGAGTCCGGTTCGTGAAGATCGGCTTGGAGTTGTACACCGCTGCCGGATGCGACGTGGTGCGCCTTGCGCGCGCCAGCGGCAAGCGGGTGTTTCTGGATCTGAAGTTCCTGGACATCGAGGAAACGGTCCGGCGCGCCACGGTCCGCGTGGCCGAGATGGGCGTGGAATTCCTGACCGTGCACGCCAACCGGAAAGCGCTGCGGGCTGCCGTGGAGGGTCGGGGCGAGCGTCCGCTCAAATTGCTGGCTGTCACCGTGCTGACGAACTTCGACGCCCATGACCTGCGCGATATGGGCGTCCAATGGAGCGTGGCCGACCTGGTGGCGGCCCGGGCTAAGTTGGCGGCCGAAGTCGGGTGCGATGGGGTCATCGCCTCGGGCGAGGAGCCGGCTGTGATTCGGAAGACCGCGGCCGATCAGTTCCTGATCGTCACACCGGGCATCCGGCCGGCGGGGGCGGGCACCGATGACCACGCGCGGGTCTCAACCCCCGCGCATGCGATCAAAGCCGGGGCGGATTACCTCGTGGTGGGACGGCCGATTCGGGACGCAGCCGATCCTCAGGCAGCCGTCGAGGCGATCGTCACCGAGATGCAGGCGGCGTTCGATGCGCGGCAGTGAGAATAGAAGCGTCATTGGTCAATAGCCATAGTCAAATGGGAAGAAGTTTCTAATCACCCCGATGACCAATGACGAGTGACCGATGACAGCCCTTATCCTGCTTGCGGGCCTGCGGACCATTTGTTAAGATGCACCCCTGCCACGGTGCCTTCCTTCAACTGCCTGGGTGGTGGGTGTAGCTCAACGGTTAGAGCGCTGGACTGTGGCTCCAGAGGTTGCGGGTTCGAAACCCGTCACTCACCCCAAA
>VGXG01000053.1 GCA_016873395.1 Nitrospira sp.
TTCCAGTTGCGGGGGGAGAAGGCCGGCATCATGGTCGTGGACGACTACGGCCATCATCCCAGCGAGATCCGGGCGACGCTGTCGGCGGCCAAGCAGGGATGGGAGCGGCGCCTGGTCGTGCTCTTCCAGCCTCACCGGTATACGCGGACGCGCGACCTGATGGACGAATTCTCCCACGCCTTCGATCAGGCCGATGTCCTGTTCGTCACCGACATTTATGCCGCGGGAGAAGCCGCGATCCCAGGGATGACCGGAGAGAAACTGGCCCAGGCCATCCGTGCGGCCGGGCATCCCTCGGTGACCTGGGTGGAGAACAAGGAACAACTGGTGGACTCGGTGCGGCCTTCTCTCCGGGAGGGTGATCTTGTCATCACGCTGGGGGCAGGAGACATCTGGAAGGCGGGGCTCGGCCTGCTGGAACGGCTATGATCGGCCCGTCTCTGATCGGAGGATCTGTCATGCGCGACGTGGTGCCACACCGGCCAGGTATGAAATCGAAGGTCAGCGTGCACCTGCTCAAGGCGCACAGCCCGTCCGATCTGCGGGCAGCGGTCAGAGGCATCCGGGGGGAGGTCCGGTTCAGCGAAGCGCTGCGGGACTTCACCTCGTTTCACATCGGCGGGCCGGCGGATGTGCTTGTCCTGCCGGCTGATGTGGAGGATCTGTGCCTGCTGGTGAGGCAGGCTCGCTTGCTCAAGGTTCCCCTCTTCGTCCTCGGGGGGACCAATCTGCTGGTGCGCGAGGGAGGCATCCGCGGCATCGTCGTGAACCTCTCGAAGCTGAACGGCATCACGGACGAGCCGGGCCATGTGGTCTATGCCGAGGGTGGCGTCGGCATGCCGACGCTCATGAAACACGCGATCAGCCGATCCTTGAGCGGACTCGAATGGGCGGCCGGCATTCCCGGCACGGTGGCCGGCTGTGTCGTGATGAACGCGGGGACGAGACTGGGGGAGATGAAGGATGCGCTCAAGGAGGTGCGGCTGGTGGACCAGAAGGGCCGGATCATCGATTGCCCCCTGTCGGCCATCCGCTTCAGCTACCGCCGGGCTCTGCTGCCGCGAGGAATTGTCGTCGGAGCCTGGCTGCAGCTCAAGCCCGGGGCGCGCGAGAAGATCGAAGCCGTGGTCAAGGAATATCTGCGGCACCGGAAGGAGACCCAACCGCTGGCGCTGCCCAGCGCCGGCTGCGTCTTCAAGAATCCGCCCGGCGATGCGGCCGGCCGGCTGATCGAAGCGGTCGGCCTCAAGGGGGCGAGAATCGGGGACGCTCAGGTGTCGGAGAAGCATGCCAACTTTATCGTCAACCTGGGACGGGCCAACGCGGACGACGTGATTGCTTTGATCAAGCAGGTGGGGCGAACCGTCGAGGAGCAGACGGGGGTGACGCTCGAGCTGGAGCTCAAGATCGTCGGCCAGCCGTAATCGCCGCGTCGCCCTATCGCCGGGTCTCCGCGTCGTGTCCTGACGCGGTGATGGGGTGACACGGGGACGCGGGGATCGACATCAGGGATGACGCATCATGGCGACCAAACCGCTGACACGGGCCAGGATTGGGGTGTTGATGGGGGGCAGGTCTTCCGAACGCGAGATTTCACTCCGGACGGGGCTGGCCGTCCATCGCGCGCTGTTGCGGCGCGGCTACGACGCCGTGACCATCGATGTGGACGGCTCGCTGCTGCGGCAACTGCGGGCGAAGAAGGTGGCCCTGGCCTTTCTCGCGCTCCACGGTCCCGGCGGCGAGGACGGGACAATACAGGGTCTGCTGGAATCCATCGGGATGCCCTATACCGGCTCGGGCGTCAGGGCCAGCGCGATCGCGATGCATAAGGTCACGGCCAAAGCGCTCTTGGCCTCCCACGGGGTTCCGGTGCCGCCCGGCGCGGTGCTGCCCGAAGAACGCGGACGCGGGTTGCCGAGATCGCTTCCGACCGGCCTGCGGTGGCCGGTTGTTGTAAAGCCGGCCGCGGAAGGGTCCACGATCGGTGTGTCGATCGTCCGCCGGCCGGCTGAGTGGCGGCCGGCCCTCAGGCGCGCCTATCGCTATGATCGGGAGGTCATCGTGGAGTCCTATATCGCCGGACACGAGGTTGCGGTTTCCGTGCTGGCCGGCGCGACAAAGCCGGCGGCGCTGCCCCCGGTTGAGATCGTGGCACCGGGCGGGTTCTACGACTATGCGGCCAAGTACACCAAGGGACGGACGCGGTATCTCTGCCCGGCTCCCTTACCGGCTGCCGTGATCAGGAAGATCAAAGCGCTCGCCACCTCGGCCTATCAAGTGATCGGCTGCGAGGGGGCGGCGCGAGTGGACTTCCGTGTGACGCAGAAGGACCGGCCTTACGTCTTGGAGATCAATACCATCCCGGGGATGACCGAGACGAGCCTCTTGCCGATGGCGGCGGCCCAGGCCGGCCTCGACTATGACTCGCTCACGGAGACGATTCTTCGATCGGCGATCGATCGTCGGCAGGCTGGACAATTGGTCGGGCAGAGGGCGCGAGCCAAGGACGCACGGTCAAGCAGGAGCAAGCGGTGATCCTCTGGAGAAGAGACAGGTCAGGCCCCAGGCCCAATGTCCGGCTCCGGCAGCAGAAGCGGGCGGCGCAAGCCGGTGCTCGAGCGGCTGCCCACGGAGGCAGAGCTGGGCGGGCTCGGCGGATCTGCACACGAGCCGGATGGATGCTGTTGGGGGTGACGGTGATCGGCGTGGCCGGCTGGGGCGCGATGGAAGCCTACCGCTACGGTGAGCCCATCGTGAATGACTGGCTGCAGGTGCGGGACGTGACGGTGGCCGGCACCAGTCACGTGACTCGCCAGGAGGTGTTGGACCGGTTGGGGTTGCGAGGGGGAGAGACGTTGCTGTCCGTGCGCGTAGGGGACTTGGCCGAGCAGGTGGCCGCCCATCCCTGGATCAAGCACGCGACGGTGCGTCGCCGGTTTCCCCAGACGCTGGCCGTGACGATCGTGGAACGGCAGCCTGCCGCGGTTCTGAAAGTGCCGTCGGGGCCGCTGCTGCTGGATGACGAGGGTCGTGTCCTGACGGTGCTGGCGGAGACGGACGAACCGGACCTCCCGCTGCTGACGGGCATCGATTCCCACGACCTGATGGCGGGCGAGGTCCAGTCCAGGGAAACAGCCAGGGCCGGCATCAGGCTGGCCGGCCTGTTGGAAAGCCAGTTTGAGGGGAGGCCCGAAGTCGACATGGGCAACCCGGAGAACGCAGTCGTCTATATCCAGGGGCTGCGGTTTCAATTCGGTCCATCGTCGTTCGAGGAAAAATGGGAGCGGTACCGAAAGATCACGACCCATTGCACGGTGCCAGGCAATGGGTGCCCAACTCTGCGCGTCAGCGCGGACGGCGGGCAGGACGACAACATCACCCATTGCACCGATCACCCGTTACTTGGCCCATTGCAACCGGAGAGCAATGGGCACCCCAAGCAACAGGTACCCGGCAATGGGTGCCCGGACATTGACCTGCGCTATCCCGGCAAGGTGATCGTCCGCGAAAGGGGGTGACCAGCGGTGGCTAAGCGAGATCATATCGTGGTGGGACTGGACATCGGTACGACCAAGATCTGCACCATTGTAGCGGAAGTGTCGGGGGAGGGCGTCGTCAACATCGTCGGGGTCGGATCGAGCCCGTCACGCGGGCTTCGCAAGGGGGTCGTGGTCGATATCGAGAGCACGGTCGAGTCCATCAAGAAGGCTGTGGACGACGCGGCGCTCATGGCCGGGGCCGAGATCAACTCGGTCTGGACCGGCATCGCCGGCAGCCACATCTCCGGGGTCCGGTCGCGCGGCGTGGTGGCGCTCAAGAAACAGGAAGTGACCCGCGCGGACGTGCAGCGGGCGGTGGAGGCGGCCCATTCGCGGGCCGTGCTGGAACCGGACCGGCGGTTGCTCCATGTCATCCCGAGGGAATTCATCGTCGATGACCAGGACGGCATCCACGAACCGCTCGGCATGTCCGGTGCCAGGCTCGAGGTGGACGTGCACATCATCACCGGGGCGGTCACCTCGGCCCAGAACATCATCAAGAGCGTCAACCGAGCCGGCTTGGACGTCGTGGACATCGTGCTCCAACCCTTGGCCTCCAGCGAGGCGGTGCTGAGTCAGGAGGAACGGGAGCTGGGGGTGGCCATGGTGGACCTGGGAGGCGGCACGACCGACCTGGCCATCTTCGTCGACGGGAGCATTCATCACACAGCCATCCTCCCGATCGGCGGGCAGAACCTGACCAAGGACATTGCGATCGGCCTCCTGACCTCTCCGACCGAGGCGGAACGGATCAAGATCAAACAGGGAATCGCCAGAGTGGACCTGGTCAAGGAGGACGAGCTGGTGGACGTGCCGGCTGTGGGAGACCGGCCCGGCCGGACCGTTTCCCGGCGCGAGGTCGCCGAGATCATCGAGCCGCGCGTGGAAGAGATGTTCGACCTCGTGCGCCGTGAGATCATGCTCAACGGCTATGAAGGGATGCTGGGAGCGGGTGTGGTGATCACCGGCGGCACGTCCATGCTGGAAGGGATGCCGGATGCGGCGGAGGGCGTGCTCGATCTCCCGGCCCGTCGCGGCGCCCCTCACGGAGTGGAAGGGTTGCGGGACATTGCCGGCACCCCGATGCACGCCACCGCCGTCGGGTTGATCCTGCATGCCTGCCACCACGCCGGCAAGCTGGAAACGGGGGGGCTCCGCGGTAGTCGCCGGGTCGGCAAGGTGTTTGGACGTATGCGCGAGTGGATGCTCGAGTTTTTCTAGAGAAGAGAGCTGACAAGGGACAAGGAGCAAGCGGGCAAGCAGCAGGTCGCAAGTGGCAAGTGCACAAGTGACCAAGTCGCAAGAGTCTGAAACTTGTTACTTGGCTACTTGCGACTTGTCAGCTTAATCACTTGTTGCTCACCAAATGAAAGGAGGGGACGCGATGTTCTCATTTCAAGAAGATGAGATCCTGCCGGTTCACATCAAGGTGATCGGGGTGGGCGGCGCGGGATGCAACGCGGTCAACACCATGATCGAGTCAGGACTCAGCCGCGTGGAGTTCATTGCGGCCAATACCGACGTGCAAGCGCTGGGTCGGTCCCGGGCGGCCATCAAGATCCAAATGGGCCCGGAGCGGACGAAGGGCCTGGGCGCGGGGGCCAAGCCGGAAGTGGGGCGGGAAGCGGCGCTCGAAAGCCAGGACCATATCCGGGACACCTTGGAGGGATCGGAAATGGTCTTCGTGACCGCCGGCATGGGGGGCGGCACGGGGACCGGCTCGGCTCCGATCGTGGCCGGCATTGCCCGCGAGTTGGGCATCCTGACTGTGGGGGTGGTCACCAAGCCCTTCCAGTACGAGGGGCACCGGAGGATGAGCCATGCAGAAGAAGGGCTCAATGAGCTGAAAAAGCACGTGGACACGTTGCTCGTGATCCCGAACCAGCGTCTGCTGGCGATCGTGGACAAGACCACGCCGCTCCTGGAGGCGTTCAAGGTGGCCGATGATGTGTTGCGACAGGCCATCCAGGGCATCGCCGATGTGATCACGACGACGGGGCACGTGAACGTGGACTTTGCGGATGTCCGGACCGTCATGACTTACACAGGCCGGGCCGTGATGGGCATGGGGGTCGCGAAGGGCACGAACCGCGCGAGCGAGGCGGCGCAGAAAGCCATCTCAAGCCCCCTCCTGGAGGACGGGAGCGTCGAGGGAGCCAGGGGCGTGCTGCTGAACATTACGGGTGGAGCGAACATGTCGCTGCATGAGGTGGATGAGGCGGCCTCGATCATCCGGGAGGCGGCTGATCCGCAGGCCAACATCATCGTCGGGCAGGTAATCAATCAGGAGATGAAGGATGAGCTGGTGGTGACGGTGATCGCGACCGGATTCGAGCGGGAGGAGTTGCTCCTCAAGTCGGCTCCGGCCGAGCGTCCGTTGGCAGCCTCGGCACGCACCAAGGAGAGGGAGCCGGCGCTGGCCGGCATGCGAAGTGCGGCTCATGCGGGACCGCCGGCGAAAAACCTGGAGCGGCCGACCTTCCTGCGCAGGCTCACAGGGCAGCGGGAGGGGCAGGAACGGCTGGGGTTGGTCATGGAAGCAGAAGAGGATAAGTGGGACGTGCCCACCTTTTTAAGGAAACAAACGGACTGAGCAGAGGATAGTTTTGAGTTGTGAGTTGTGAATTTTGAGTTGCATGAAAACAGATGAACTGAAAACTGAAAACTCAAAACTAAAAACTGCCGCTCTGATTACGGTGCCGGCCTTTGCGAACGCGGGGAGCGGCGTGCGCCATTTTTTCGGGACCCGCCGGCAGCAGGGTGGGGCGGACCCCGCCGGTGCAAAGGTCGTGGTGTCGGTCAAGCAAGTGCACGGCGCCGACTCGCTGGTCTTGGACCGACCGGTCGCACAAGAGGAAGTTTTTGCCGGCGAGTGGGATGCGCTGGTCACGAACCAACCGGAGGTTCTGCTGACCGTCAGGACAGCCGATTGCGTGCCGGTTCTGGTCCACGATCCTGTCCGCAGGGTCGTGGCGGCGATCCATGCCGGCTGGCGCGGGACCGTCGAAGGGATCGTCCCCCGGACGCTCTCGATGATGACGCAACGGTTCAGCTCTGATCCCAGGTGGATGAGGGTCGGGATCGGCCCTTCGGTCGGGCCCTGCTGCTATGAGGTCGACGAACCGGTGCTGGAACGGTTGCGCGAGGGCTTCACCGACTGGCGGACGGTGGTGCGGGGCACCGGGCCCGGCAAGGCCGTCCTGGATCTTCGTTCTCTCGTCCGGCGGCAGGCGGAAGCAACCGGCGTCCTGCCGCAGGAGGTCAGGACCGTCAATGTCTGCACCGTCTGTCATCCGGATCTCTTTTATTCTTACCGGCGCGATGGAACAGCGAGGGATACCATGGTCAGCGGGATCATGCTGACCCGGCGTGCATCGAGCAGGAAGCCATCGGGACATGCTGGCTAAGGTGATCTCCATCTTGACGACTCGATGCCCTCGGTGCCGCTTCCGTTACGGAAAGCTGGCCGGACAGGATTCCCTGAACCGATTTTTTTCTCTCTTCTTCGTCCATCCCTTCCAGTGTCCCTCTTGCAACAATCGGTTCCTGGCCTTGTCGTTTTCATCACAGAGGGCCCGGACAGGGAACAATGATGAAGGAGCCCGGTAAATAGTGTAAGATGGCGCTGTTTTTGTCGGTCCGGACCGAGTGTTCATCAGCGGATTGTTCATGTGGCGGACGTCAACCATTCGGCGAGTATCGCCCGCAACGTGCAGGCGGTTCTCGAACACATCGAGCAGGCGGCACTTCGCGTTGGGCGGCGGCCCGCTGACATCCAGCTTGTCGCGGCCACCAAGTCCCAGCCTGAGGCCCTGATCCGCCAGGCCATTGCGGCTGGGGTCCGGATTGTGGGGGAGAACCGGCTCCAGGAGGCGCTGCCGAAGGTCGGTGCGATCGGGATTGCCGAGGGCATCAGGTGGCACTTCATCGGCCGCCTGCAGCGGCGGAAGGTGAAGGCGGTCGTCGGGCTCTTCCAGATGATCCATTCGGTCGACAGCGTGGAACTGGCCTGTGAGATCGATCGTCGTGCGGCGGAACTCAACATCGAACAGGCCGTGCTGCTGGAAGTCAATATCGGGGGAGAGGCCAGCAAAGGCGGGTTTGCCCCTTCAGGATTAGCCGACGCAGCGGTCGCCCTGGATCGGTTGCCGCACCTTGCCGTGAAGGGTCTGATGACCGTGCCCCCGCCGACCATCCAGCCGGAGCAGGCCAGACCCTACTTCCACGAGCTCTGCGGCCTCGCGCGGTCGCTCGCCTCGCTCGGCTTGACCCGTGTCCGTATGGAGGAGCTCTCGATGGGCATGTCGCACGATTACGAGGTTGCAGTGGAAGAAGGGGCGACGCTGGTCCGGATCGGCACCGCAATTTTCGGGGCGCGTAAAGCGGGCCAATGACAAATAGAGCGAGCTGACAAGTTGCAAGTGGCCAAGCTGACAAGCGAGCAAGCTGACAAGTTGCAAGTAACCAAGTAACAAGTTTCGGACCCTGCAACTTGGTCACTTGTGCACTTGCCACTTGTTCCTGACGACGAGATACGAGCGACAAGGTCAATGAAAAGGATTGCGATCATTGGGGCGGGCCAGATGGCGGAGGCGTTGCTGGGGGGGCTGCTGGCTTCCCATACCTTCGACACGGCCTTCTTGTGGGCCACCGACGTGAGCCGGGAACGGTGCGACCTGGTCAAACGTCGGTTCGGGATCAAGACCGGGTCCGATAACCGTGAGGCCGCTTCCTGGGCGGAGGTGGTCCTGCTGGCGGTCAAGCCGCAATCCTTAGAGGAGGTGCTCAAGGGGATCGCGCCGGTCCTCGCCGGTCGTCTGGTCGTCTCCATTGCCGCGGGGGTCTCCATCCGGCGTCTGGCGGAGCTGACCTCGACCGGCATGAAGCTGGTGCGTGTGATGCCGAATGCGCCGGCGCTGGTCCGGGAGGGCATGTCCGCCGTGGCCTTCGGGCCGGACGTGACGGAAGAAGACCGCCGGCTGGTCCGCACCCTGTTCGAAGCGGTCGGCCGGGTAGTCGCGGTCGAAGAGTCTCTGATGGATGCGGTCACGGGGCTGAGCGGCAGCGGCCCCGCCTATGTGTTCATGGCCATCGAGGCGCTGGCGGACGGCGGCGTGAAGATGGGGCTGCCGCGGGGAACGGCCGAGCTGCTCACCGCCCAGACCGTGCTGGGCGCCGCCCGCATGGTGCTGGAAACGGGCGAGCATCCCGCGCGTCTCAAGGACCGGGTGGCGTCTCCGGGAGGCACGACGATTGCCGGGCTCCATGAACTGGAGCTGGGCGGCCTGCGGGCCAGCCTCATGGCGGCGGTCGAAGCGGCGACCAGACGGTCGAAGGAACTGGGAGGCTGAAAGGGCCGATGTTCGTTGCGGGCAATGTGCTGAGCGCGGCGGCGGTCGTGGTGGATTGGGTGCTCACCCTCTACATGTACGTGATCATCGCCCGGGCGCTGATTTCCTGGGTGAATCCGGACCCCTGGAACCCGATCGTGCAGTTTCTGGATCGAGCGACCGAGCCGGTCCTCTCTCCGATCCGGAAACGCCTGGGGTGGAAGATGGGCATCGATATCTCGCCGATCATTGCGATCCTGATCATTATCTTTTTGCAGTTGGCCGTTGTGCAATCCCTGAAGGATATCGCGCTCCGCATGCAGTGAGCGCGCCTGAGAGGTCACCCATGAAGATCACGCCGCTCGACATCCAGCAAATGCGGTTTCGGGTCCGGTTGCGGGGGTATGATCGTCGGGAAGTTGATCAGTTTCTGGAAGAGTTGTCGCACACTGTGGAAGGGTTGAATCGCGAGAATGTGACGCTGCGAGACCGATTGGCCGGCGCCGACGCGCAACTGGCCGAGCTGAAGAAGGCGGAGGCGACGCTGGCCCACACGCTGGTGTCCGCCCAGACCCTGACGGACGATCTCAAGCAAGCGGCTCAGCGAGACGCCGAGTTGATCATGAAGGAGGCGGAGCTGAAGGCGTCGGAGCTACTCCAGGAAGCACGGATGGAGATGGCCGGCCTGCAGCGGGGTCTGTCGGACCTGCACAAACAGCGGCTGCTGGCGATTGAACGCCTGCGCTCCACGTTGCGGACCTTTGAACGGATGATCGAGATCGAGACCGGAGACGAAGAGACCTCCCATCAAGCCGAGCAGTCCTGTGAGACGTGAAACGTGAAGCGTGAAGCGTGAAGCGCATCTCGTCTCTCGCGAGGTCGTCAGTTTTCAGTAATCAGTTCTCAGTCGTTGAACTGAAAACTGACAACTGAGAACTAAAAACGTTTCACGCCTGACTCCTTACGCTTCCACGATGAGCCAGTCCGATCCGATCACGCGCGCACTCCAGTCGGCGGTGGAGACGGGTGTCTTCCCCGGCGCCGTGCTGCTGGTCCGGCTGCACGGGCAGATTTTGTACCAGCGGGCCGTCGGTCGGGCCTCGCTTATCCCCGAGAAGAAACCGGCTTCGCCGGACACGGTCTACGACCTGGCTTCGCTGACCAAACCCTTGGCCACTGCGACCTCGATCCTCTGTCTGATCCAGGACGGCCGGCTCGGCTTGGACGATTCGCTGGAGCAGCTCCTCGTCGAGCTGGCGGGCAGCCCCCTCGGCGCCGCGACGGTCGCTCATCTCTTGACACACAGCGCGGGACTTCCGGCCTGGCGTCCTTTCTACGAGCGGATTGCCCCCCTCCCTAGCCATCCCCCTCAGGGAGGGGAGGGTGGGGGTGGCGGGTTTCTGGGCAGCGAGCAGGCGAAACAGCTCGTGCTGGATCTCATCAGGCAGGAGCCCTTGCTGGCGTCGGCGGGGACGCACAGCCTGTACAGCGATCTGGGGTTCGTCCTGCTGGGCTTGGTCATCGAACGGCTGGCCGGCTGCTCGCTGGCGACGTTCGTTCGGGAACGGGTCTACGAACCGATCAAGGCAGAACCGCTCTTTTTCGTCCAGCGAGACGGCACCATCGTCGGCGGGAGCCGCGCAACGGGAGACCGGGCGAAGCTCCTGAGCCTGGTGGCGCCGACCGAAGAGGACCCCTGGCGCGGGCGGGTCTTGTGTGGCGAGGTCCATGACGAGAACGCCTATGCCTTGGGAGGAATTGCGGGACACAGCGGCCTGTTCGGGACGGCGGCGGCGGTGCTAGCCGTGTCCGGCTGCTGGCTGGACAGTTACCTCGGGCGGGAGTCCCTGCTGCGTTCCGATTTGGTGCGGCGCTTCGTCAGCAGACAGGATCTGCCGGCCGGGTCTAGTTGGGGGCTGGGGTGGGATACGCCGTCGGCGCCGTCTTCGTCGGGCACCAGGTTTTCACCCAAGTCCTTCGGGCACCTGGGCTATACGGGCACGTCGCTCTGGATCGATCCGGAGCGTGAGTTGGAAGTGGTCCTGTTGTCCAACCGGGTGCATCCGACGAGAAAGAACGACGGAATCCGGGCCTTCCGCCCGAAGATTCACGACATCATCTACGAAGAGCTGGTGGCTGATAGCTAGCTGATGGCTCGTGTGACGCAAGGACGGCCGGGCGACGAACGGTGCGCACGTTCGGTTGCGGCATGATGCAGAAAGCCGGCCTCGGCTGACGAAGGGTGGGGGGCGAGGGGCGCACGGCGCGACGAAGAAGGAGCGCCACGCTTGTGCGCGCCGCCGAGACGGTGAGGCGGCCGGGTCTTACCGGGAGTTAGCGAGCAAATGCGGTCGGGAACCCGTTGCTCTTGGTTGCAACGGGTCAAAGCAACGGGTGAATGAGGCCGAGCACTGTTTGAAGCTGGCTTTGCGAAGCAGGAAGCCAGCAAGTTGCGCAGGCCAGCAGATGCGACGCTTACTGCGGTCGAGCCGCAGCGCCTGAGCAGGGCGGTTCAGGCCATGCCGATCCCGCGGTTAGGGGGTGTCCGGATAGTCGAGCCAGGTTTCTTTCTCGGCCAGGTACCGGCGGCCCTTAAAATTCGCCCTCGTCCGCATCCGCCGGAACCCCAGATCCTGGAGCTTGTCAACCAGGCTCTTGACCGCTGCGCCGACCGTGGTGCCGGTCTCGCCTTCGACGGTCAGGGCTTCATACATGACCTTCGCCTGGTAGCCTTGGGCGACCCGGCTGACCTGGATGGAGCGGTTGAAGTAGCGGTCACTCGGGTCGGTCCCCTCGATCTGGTGGCGCTCGACGACTCCCTCTCTCTTAAAAGACAGCGGAAGGGTGCTCACCTCTGCCTCCCTGAATGGTCATGGCCGTTCCTGAAAAAGCGCGCTATTATAGTCATCCCCGGCCGGTTGTTCAACTCGACCCGCATGTTGACAACCACGGGCTTGCTTTCTATATATAGTTGCGTTTCTCATCGATCCGGATCCTTCGAGTTGGTGCAATCGGGAGGATAGGCCGGTTCCTGCCGGCAACGTCATGAACGTTCCAAACAGTCTGACCATCCTTCGCATCCTCCTCATCCCGGTCTTTGTCGGGTTTTTGATCTACGAGCGCTATGACTACTCGCTCGGGGTGCTCCTCGTGGCAGGTCTGACCGACGGTCTGGACGGAACCATTGCACGGGTCGCCAACCAACGGACCAGGCTTGGGGCCTACCTGGACCCTCTGGCGGACAAACTGCTGCTCACCTCCGGGTTTGTGACGATCTCGGTCCTGCATCTGATTCCCTTGTGGATCGCGATCCTGGTCGTCAGCCGCGACGTGATCCTCATGACCGGCACGGTGGTGGCGCGCCTGACTGAATCCCGCGTGGATCTCTCTCCGACCCTGCTGGGCAAGGGGACCACCCTTTTCCAGCTTGTCTATCTCATCCTGGTCGTGGGGCTGACCTCCCGCCACATGGACCTCCAGGTGATCCAACCGCTTCTGTATTTCATGGTGGGGCTCACCGTCCTGTCCGGCTTCCACTATCTCTACCGAGGCTATGTCCATGTCAACGCCAGCGAAGCGTGACGGAAGAATTGCGAAGAATCGGGACATCGAGTCATTGGCGAATGACCCAATGAATCAATCGTCAATTCTGTAAAGAATCGTCGATGGTTCAATGGCTCAATCGTCAATTCTTTTGCGAGTTGACAGACCTCAGACCCTCCAGTAGACTTCTTCCT
>VGXG01000054.1 GCA_016873395.1 Nitrospira sp.
GATGCCGCCACTGTGTGAAAAGAACCACAGTAAGCGAAACTTACGCCAGTTTCCACTGGGCCTCACGACGGTTCTTTTTCACAGCCCCGTCCGTTTCCCTCTCCAGGCCACCACAATAATTATTAGTTAAATCAGCAGCTTGAAAAACATGTTGGCTAATGGAGCATGGCCGAGATTGAATTGGTACCCCTCTTGCTCTCTCAATAGCCAGAGATAACTGTCGGCTGGCGGCAGTTTCGATACATCCGATAAAGAGCCGCCGGCTCTAGCAAGCTTGGTATGGAGGTGGACTATGACCACGATGACGGTCTTGATCGCGCTGTTGGGCTGGATCCTTCTTCGAGGCGGCATCAACCGGTGACGACCTACCCGCACGCATCGTTTCGTACAAAAGCAGCCGCATCCTTCCTTGGGTAGTCGTTCGCTCGGCAGACTCGCTTCGCGATTCAAACCTTCAGAATCGGTCCAGGAGTTGCTTTTTCTTGGTGCGGAACTCCTCTTCCGTGAGCACTCCCTGATCCCTGAGCCGCTTGAGCGCCTGCAACCGTTCTTCCACTGAGAGGCTGGATGGTGGTGGGCCAGGCTGGGCCGGTGCCTGCGCGGGAGGGGAACCCGGCTGGGCGCCACGTTCCGGGGCCGGCTCGCCAAGAAGGAGCGGTTTGTAGGCGATGGCCAACTCGCCGGCGGCCGGAGCCCTTTATCCAGCTCTCTTTCCTGGCCTTGCCCGTGGTCCCTTCGCTGAAGATTACGGACCGGGGCCTCGTGGATGTGGAGAGATTTCAGTTGGTGTCGGCCGCTTACTGAAGCAAAGATCAGCCGGCAAGTATGAAAGCTGACAGGCTGCAGGTTTTCTTGTCAGCTTGCTCGCTTGTGACTTGTCAGCGCCTGAAGGCAAGGCTTTTGGGGAAGCTGGCTAAAGGCGGGTCTGGACGTAGCGGACCAGCCCATCCACGATCCGGTCCTCCGCCGAACGGAAATTCTCCGGGTCATCCGCTAATCCCTTGATCGTAATCTGACCGATTTCCTTCTGCGACCGCTTGTCGACGAACCGGATGTCGACCAGCAGGTAGCCGTCGCCCATCGAGCCGGATACGTTTCCCGCCGACAGTTTGGTGTAGGACTCGTAGAAGCCGCCGACCAAGTCGGTCACCGAGCCCATCCACCGCATAAAGGCATTGCCGTTATCATACTTCACGATGGTGGCTTGCAGAATCAGGACGCTCTGGTCGGGACCGGAGGCCGTGCCGACCCGCCGGAACTTCCCCAGCGACCCGATCTGCAAGAGCATTTTCTCGTGGAGGTCCGCGACGATCTTGTTCGGGACATTCTTGTTGCGGGGGGCCGGAATCTCGACCGCGCTATAGATGGTCAGTTTCCCATCGATGGGAGCAACGACATCCGTCTTCTGTAACTCCACGGCGCAGCCGGTCTGCAGCAACAACAGTCCGGCCGACGCGCCCAGACTCAGTCGGCGAAGCAGCGTGAGGGGCTTGTGAACCGGTTTCGAAGCTCCGAGGGGTTCCTGCATCGGGAGGTATCATACCCGAACAAGGGCAAAAATCCTACTCCTCCTCTGCCGCCATCGTCATGCCAGGTATTGGTCGATCGTTTCGAACTCCTGGGTTGCTTTGTCGATGCAGGCTGCCAGTCCCTTTTCGTCCAACCTGACCAGCTTCCACGCTTCAGGGGAGGGGGCGGGCACCAGGTTGTTGCCCGTGACGCCGCAGCCCATGGCCTTGACCAGGATGTCGGCGACGTGGACGATTGCCGCATGCAAGGGAGCGGCGAGCGCCAGCGTCGGTCGGTGATGAAACATCATGGGGTCCTTCAGCAGGGTCGGCAGGTTCCACATGTCGGCCACCCAGCCGGCCACGTCGGCATGGGTCAGGCCCAAGGCCTCCTGTTCGACCTCACTACGAAAGCAGTCATGCTCCCGGAAGTCCTGTTCGATCTGCGCCGCCTGATCCGACAGTTTCTCGGAGATAATGACCTGGCCCAGGTCGTGCAGCAAGCCGGCCACGAACACCTCTTCAGGATTCCTCAGACCGGCTCGCGGAGCCAGGACCGTGGCCATCATTGCCACGCCCAGCGAATGACGCCACAGGTGTTCCATCCCGGAAGCCTTCATCATGTCGAAGGCGGTAGCGCCCAGCGTCAGCCCCTTCACGGCATTGAGCCCGAGCACGACGACGGCATGGCTGACGGAATAGATGCGTTTGGGGAATCCGTAAAAGGGGGAGTTCGCCAGCCGCAGGACCTTCGCGGCGAGCGTCTGGTCTTTCTCGATGATCCGCCCGAGGTCCGCAGCGGAGGTATCGGACCGATTGCTTATGGAAACGACTTTTGTCACGATGTGCGGCAGGGTCGGGATCTCATGAAGCCGTTCGAGGCGTTGCTTGAGATCAGCCCCGGCTGTTCCTGACGCGGCTTTCATGGACGGCTCTCCTCCACGGCGGGTTGCCCTCCATGCGTGGCGTGCAGATGCCGCCGGATGACCTCGCGAATCATCTCACTGGCTGGATCGCCAGCAGCCTTTCGGAAACGGTGATCGAGTTCCTGCTCCAATCGCGCGAGCCTCTCCGCCTGCGCCCCGCCCTCGTCGGATGGCTCCTTCACATAGACCATGGCCACCCCCATCTGTTGGAGACGGGCGATCAGCGTCTCGTCCAGCTCGGTGCCGGCGCCTACGAGCGTCTGGCCGGTCGAGTTGGTCGCCGGCTTGGCCAGGCTCATGCCCGGAACTGCCTCGTCAATCGAGACCCGCTTCATGTTGTCCTCCACGGTCTACGCTTCGATTCATCGCCCGCGCTCCACCCAGATTCACCCGGACCGCCTCCGGCCCGGAGATCAGTCTCGGCGTCACGCCGAGATGTTCAGGAATGATCCGTTGACAGCCGCCTCCACGCGGTCCCGTGTCGGTTGACGGGCGTCATAGAGGGCCGTTTCCGCCGCGCGGACGAAGGCATCCGGGTCTCTCATCTCCGCCGGCCTGCTGATGGCCGACACGCCTGCGCTCACGGTGACGGGGATCGTCCCGCATTCCAGTTTCACCGGCATAGCCGCGATGCTGGCTCGAACCCGTTCGGCCACGTTGACGGCCATGTGAAAGTCACAGCTCGGCAGCAGGAGCAGGAACTCGTCGCCGCCGTACCTGCCGAGGCCGTCATAGGGCCTGAGCGAGCCTCGGAGACGCTGGGCCACCTCACGCAGCACGGCGTCACCAGTCTGGTATCCGTGGGTATCGTTGAGGTATTTGAAATCGTCCAAATCAACCAAGACGACCCCCAGCGGAGTCCCTTCGCGCTTCGCTCGGAAGATCTCTTGCGCCAATTGCCCGAGTGAGGCCGCCCGGTTCCACAAACCGGTGAGGGGGTCCATGGACTCTGTCCGGCGCAGTTGATCACGGGCGGCGGCCAGTTCCCCCTGCACCTCCAGAAATCGCTGGGCGGCCTTGAGGCGCAGTTGCAACTGGCTGGCGTCCACCGGCTTGATGAGGCAGTCGTCCGCCCCCGCCTCCAGTCCTTCCAAAGGGTCTTGTTGGAGGTCCGGCGCGGTCAACAAGATGGTATAGGGTCTGGATGGCCCCGCCTGCTTGACCTCCCGACAGACCAGCCGTCCGTCCATACTGGGCAGTGACCAGTCCAAGATCGCCAGCTCCGGTGCTCCCTGGCCTTGCAGCACTTGACAGGCCTCGGCGCCGTCCGAGCAACTGGTCACCTGGTGGCTCCACTGGGTCAGGGCCGTTTCCAGAACACGGCGCGCCATCGTATCCGGCTCTGCGATCAAGATCCGCACGGGCGTCTCTCCTCAATGATCCGGCTTCTCATGGCTCGGAGACAGTCGGCACTCCAGGGCCTGCATGGTTCGCTCCTCCCCGGCTGGCCTTGGTTCTAGTCAGCCAACGGCGGGTTTCTGCCTGCCACGGAGGAAGACCCTTGGAGCTAGGGTTTGCCCATTACTTGATCGGCTCAAAGCGCTCCCGACTTGAGAGGGTCATCAGGGAGTTGGCAAGGGGGTCCTTGCTGGCAAATCAAGAAGTTCAGCGGCGAACTGATCGGCAGCGCCGTTGATTTTTTACGGAGGTTCGCGTAGTTCTCTGTGCGGCAAAAACTGCCCTATGAAGGGGTGGTGCCACCCTGATCGACAGCCTGGCTGTGACCGACCAGGGACAGGCCTCTCCCGATATCGATCTATGGATCTCTTGTTCGGCTGGATTGCCCAGTATGGCTATGGAGCCCTCTTTGTGGCGCTCATGTTGGGCATCGTGGGGGTGCCGGTCCCGGATGAGACGCTGCTCCTGTTCGCCGGGTATCTGGCGTTCAAGCAGAAGCTGGCGATCCTCCCGACGGTGGTGGCCGCCTTTCTGGGAAGCGTCTGCGGGATCACCCTGAGCTATGGACTGGGACGTACGGTGGGAACCTATCTGTTCCGAACCCTCGGACACCTGATCGGCGTGGATGCGGGAAAGCTCGAGGAAGTTCGGGCCTGGTACCTTCGTCGAGGCAAGTACGCTCTGCTCGTCGGCTACTTTGTGCCGGGCGTTCGCCACCTGACGGCGGTGGTGGCCGGTTCCTCGAAGCTGTCGCCGGCGGTCTTTGCGCTCTTCGCCTATAGCGGCGGCTTGCTCTGGTCGGTCAGCTTTCTTGCCGCCGGGTACTTGCTGGGCGAAGAATGGTCCCGCTTCTCGACCGTGATCCACCGTTGGCTGGTCATGGTGGGAGCGGTGAGTCTGGCCGGGCTTGCCGTCTGGTTCCTGTTCATGCGGAACAGACGCAAGGATGAACGCTGAACAGTTAATAGTTCTCAGTTTACAGTTCTCAGTTTCGGAATTGTCCGGAACTGAACACTGACAACTGATGACTGACGACTCACATTCATCATTCTGTGTTCAGCATTGTTCTCTAATCGGCAAATTTTTTCTCGCTCCTTGCACGGGCCTGCTCGGCCAGATCGTGTTTGAGGCGCGCCAGTCCCGGGGCGAGACGGACCGGGTAGACCTCCGGTTTATCCAGACGTCGGACCGCCGGGGGAAGGCCGGTCAATTGCTCGCTCGCCCGCCGCCGTGCCTCCGTGATCGGCGGCAGGTTGTAGACGAGCCGGCCCTGGCGGACCACCGGCACGAGCAGATCGGTGGAGGCTGCCGCGTCGCGCAGGTTTCCGGCGCCCTCCGGCCAACCGAAGCCTGTGACCAGGTCATAGATCACGTCGCCGAGGAATCGGCCCTCGTGCTGAAATCGCCGCACCTGCTGGAGTCCGGGATTGGAAATCTTGGCCGGTTCCTCCGACAGCTTGATGCGCGGCTGCCAGACGCCGCCGGGCCGTCGCACCGCGGCCAGCTTGTAGACCCCGCCCATGGCCGGCTGGTCATAACCCGTGGCCAGTTTGGTTCCGACTCCCCACAGGCCGATGGTCGCGCCCTTCTCCTTCAAGACCGCGATGGCCTGCTCGTCCAACTCGTTGCTGGCGACGATCGTCGCATTCGGGAACCCCCCTTCGTCCAGGATCTTTCTCGCGTCGATGCTGAGCTGCGCAAGGTCCCCTGAATCCAGGCGGATGCCGAGCAGCTCCTGGCCTTGGGCGCGCAGCCACTGACCGACCGAGACGGCTTTGCGGACCCCTTCCAGGCTGTCATAGGTATCCACCAGGAAGACGCAGTTGTTGGGCAGGGCTTTGGCGTAGGTCCGGAAGGATTCTTCCTCGTCGTCAAAGCACATGACCCAACTGTGGGCATGGGTGCCGGCGACCGGAATGTCGAAGAGCTTGCCGGCTAGAACGTTAGAGGTGGCGGAGCAGCCGCCGATGTAGGCGGCCCGGCTCGCGGCCAGGGCCCCGTCGATGCCCTGCGCCCGTCTTAGCCCGAACTCCAGGACCGGCTCGCCCTGCGTGGCCATGCAGACCCGCGCGGCTTTCGTGGCGATCAGGCTCTGAAAATTAACCAGGTTCAGCAGCGGCGTCTCCAGCAGTTGAGCCTCAAGGATCGGGCCTTGCACCCGCACCACCGGCTCATAGGGGAAGACCACGGTTCCCTCCGGGACCGCATCGATGTCGCAGGTGATGCGCAGGCCCCGGAGGTGGTCGAGGAAATCCCGCTCAAACAGCGGCCGTCCGTCATGGCCCTTGAGGGTCGAGAGATAGGCCAGATCGCTCTTGTCGAAGCGAACGTTGTTCACGAAGTCGATCACGTAGTCCAAGCCGCAGGCCAGGCTGAAGCCGCCTTTGAAAGGATTCGTCCGGAAAATCAGGTGGAAGGCCGCCTCCGTCTCGCGGGCCTCGGACTTCCAGTAGCCGTAGGCCATGGTCAACTGATAGAGGTCGGTCAGGAGCGTCAGGGAGTGGCGATAGAGTTGCGTGAGAATGCCCATAGGCCTGTCGTCGGACCTGCCGTGCCGAAGCGCCCCTGCTCAATGCCGACCGGATTCTATGCCCGACGAGCCGGGAACGCAAACGGCCGCCTCTGCTTCCGACGGGCTCGGATCGCCCGCCTCTTCTCCTGGACAAGATTGAAGAAGTTCGTGTACCCTCGCTCGGATTGATTCCCCGGCGAAACCCTCAAGGCCGGCATCGAGCGGAGCGAGCGAGTGGAGGGGAAGCCCGTGAGCAACGAGCGGAATGAGCAGATGGCCAGACAACTGGCTGTCTTGAACGTTCTTGCCCGGGAAGAACGGCTCCGCACCGGCGACTTCGAAGCGGCGTTGCGTCAGGTGGTGGAAACGGTCGCACGGACGCTCGGAGTGGAGCGCGTCAGCGTCTGGCGCTTTATCAAGAATCGCTCCGCGATCCGCTGCCTGGCCCTCTACGAGTTGAGCCTGCACGTCATGGTAACCGAAGCGCCGGCCTGGACCGACGGCAACATGGATCGGGGCGTCCATCATCGATGTGATGCCGAACGGCTTGAGGTAGGACTCCGACAGTTCGCTTGTCCGGCTGTCGCGACGCGCGTCGTCCGCCGCCACGACCTCGGTGGCGTCCAGCGCGCTGAAGTAGCGGGGATACTCGCTGACCTCCAGTTCAAGGCCGGAGGAGTGGCGATGCGCATGTCTCCGCTTCCCTGCTTCCCTGCTTGATTGACGAAAGCGGGTGGCTGCGGTATCATGCCATGTGACCAGAATTCTGGTCATCTGTGATTGGAGGCGTGCGATGGCCAAGACGTTGCCCTTGTCGGAGGTAAAGACGCGGTTGCCGGAGCTGGTCGCCGGCGTCCAGGAGCGCGAGGAGGAGGTGGTGGTCACTAAGAACGGCCGTCCGGCTGCGATCCTGATCAATGCGCAGGAGTATGCGCGGCTGAAAGAGACGCTGGACGTGCTCAGCGATCCCACATTGATGCGACAGATCGCCCGGAGCCGGGCGTTCTATCGGTCCGGCAGGAAAGGCCTCGCCTTCGAGGATGTCTTTGGTGAGCCGGTCACTCCTGTTAAGAAACGTCGCAGTGCGTGACTCCCTTCCGCCCCGACATCCCCCCGCACGTGGCTGAAGCGATCCGGTCTCTCCATCCCGACCTGAAACGTTCCATCAAATCCGCCGTTCGCGCCATTGCGGCCGATCCCGGATGCGGGGAGCCGCTCCTGCGCGAACTCGATGGGTTGTGGAAATACCGAGTCCGCCGCTTTCGGATCGTCTACGCCATCGACCGCAGGGCGCGCGTGATCCGCGTCATGGCTGTCGGCCACCGCCGGTCTGTCTATGAGGAACTGACCGCTCAGCTTCAGCGGAAAGCGTGATCGGTCAGAAGCAAAGGGGTCGGGAGTCTCTTCTTCAGCCCCCCTGGGCGATGAATGGGTTGTGAGGCGCACGGCGGGGTGAGGCTCAGCCGGGTGCTCAGGACTCCGCTAGAACAGGCAGGGAGATTCGGGCTCCGGGGGTGGCGCCGGATAGGTGAGGACGCCGTTCTCCAGCTTGGCGAAGGGCGTGAGTTTGTGCTCGTCGGCCTTGGTTAGCGTCATGATGTGTCGGACAGTCCAGCCCCGGCTGACGAGGGCATCGGCGATCAAGGACCGGTGGCACCGCCAGGGCACGGCTTCCGCGCACATGACGGCGGTCCGTTCCCTCTCGCCATAAGCCATGAACTCTTCCAATGCTCTTGAGAACCCGTCCGTCTGCATGTAATCCGCAAAGCCTCGGAAACTCGCGTTCTTCCATCCTGTGTTGATCGAACCCGGCCGGCTTTTTCGTAGCCCGCCGAGTTCCGGCACATGATGATACGTGACTCCTGCGTCCGTTAAACTCGCCGCCAGCGCCTGGCTGTTGAACTGCGGATTGTGCCGCGAGCGTGGGACCGTGCGGACGTCCATCAGAAGAGCGATCCCATGCGCCTTCAACAACTCGATCAACTCGTCGATGGGCCTCGTGGAATGGCCGATGGTCCAGAGCGTCGGTGCCATGATCTGGAATTCTGGCACATTGTCTCTCTGTCGGGTATAGAAAAGATGGACGGGCCAGAAACCGTTCTTTTAGAGCGAGGGGTGCGCTCGGCGAGGCCGAAACATGCCTGTCTTGCTTTTTGTGTTCCGATCAGACTAGCTTGCCGTAGCGTAAGGGTCGGAGGTCTTTGCGGTGAACAATCGGAGCATCAGAGAAGGAGTGGTTGGCAATGAAAAGTGAGATTCTGTATCCCGGGGCGTTTCCGATGGTGCGCATCGAGCTGGCGTCGGGCGAAAGCGTCAAGGCGGAGTCCGGCGCGATGGTGGCCTGCTCGCCGACGGTGGATGTGGAAAGCAAAATGGAAGGAGGGCTCCTGGGCGCCCTCTCGCGCAAGATGCTGAGCGGGGAGAAATTTTTCTTCCAGACCCTCAGGGCTAGCCGAGGGCCGGGAGAAGCGCTGCTGGCTCCGACCGTGCCAGGCGACATCGTGGTCCTGGAGCTGGACGGGGTGAATGAATATCTGGTGCAGAAGGACGGGTTTCTGGCCGGCGCCGAGGGCGTGAAAATCGAGACACGGACGCAGAGCCTGAGCCGGGGTCTATTGGGCGGCGAGGGGTTCTTCATCCTCCGGATGAGCGGGCAGGGCCAGTTGATCCTGAACAGCTTCGGGGCGGTTCACAAGGTCGAGCTCAAGCCGGATCAAGAGTACATCGTGGACAACAGCCACCTGGTGGCCTGGACCGCCACGACGTCCTACAACATCGAGAAGGCGGCGGCCGGCTGGATTGCCAGCTTCACGTCGGGCGAAGGCTTCGTCTGCCGCTTCAGGGGTCCCGGCATCGTCTATCTCCAGAGCCGCAACCCCAGCGGATTCGGGAATTGGATCAGGCAGTTCATCCCAGTCTCGGAATAACGACAGTCATCAAGTCTGAAAGTCAAAAAGTCTGAACGTCGAAGCGTCAAGAAATTTTTGACTTGATGACTTTTAGACTTTACAGACTTTATGGACGGTAAACCTTCACCGTGAATGTTTCTGCGAACGCGCTGTGTTTCGGCGACGACCTGCCGGCGGCGGGGACGCCCTGCCAAGTATCAGTCTCCGCCAACGGCCTGCGCGTGACATTCCCGAGCGCACCTGAAGAGATCATCCCTTTTGCCAAGCTCTCAGTGATGGCGGGCGGCTTTGACCATGATCAGTTGGTCGTCAAGTGGGCCGCCGGCGGCACCGCGCGGACGGTCTACCTCAAAGACCCGGAGATCATCCGGTCGTTCCGCCGGTCCGCGCCGCCTGACCTGATGCCCCATCTGGAACGGACGGCGAAGCATGTGCGCCGCGCCCGAGTGAGCCGCCGGGCCTGGCTGGCAATCGCGGTCGGCTCCCTCCTCAGCTTGCTTCTGATCCTGTGGGCGGCGTCCGATGTTCTCGTCAGAATGGCGGTGAGCCATATTCCCGTGGAGTGGGAGCAGCCCATCGGCGAGGCGGCACGGAGGCAGTTCCTGGCCGGACAGCAGGTGGTGAAAGAGGGGCCGGCTGTGGCGGCGGTCCAGGAGATTACCCAGCGACTCGCCGGTTCGATTCCACACAGCCCCTACAAGTTTGAGGTCACAGTGGTCCGGAGCGACGTCGTCAACGCCTTTGCGCTGCCGGGCGGCTCTGTAATCGTCTGCACCGGCCTGCTCAAAAAGGCCGAAAGCCCTGATGAAGTGGCGGGGGTGCTGGGCCACGAGCTGAACCATGTGCTGTTGCGTCACGGGCTGGAACGGATCGTGAAGACCTTAGGCATCGTGGCCGTGGTGACGATCGTCGTCGGTGATCAACAGGGGCTGGTCGGGCTGGCGAAGCAGTTGGGCATCGAGCTGGTCACGCTCAAGTTCGGACGGGAGCAGGAGACGGAAGCGGACCTCAACGGCCTCCGACTGCTCCATCGTGCGAAGATTCCTTCCGAAGGAATGATCCGGTTCTTCGAGCGGCTGTCCGAGTCGGACAAGCTGCAGGTGGAGATGCTGAGCACACACCCGATGAGCGCGGCGCGCGCCGAACGGCTCAAGGCGGAAGCCGCGTCGCTGCCGAAGGGCGATGCGGAGCCGTTCACCTTCGAGTGGGCTGCCGTGCAGGCGGGGCTCTGACCATGAAGATCGGCGTGATTGCGGACACGCATGGGCTGTTCGATCAGGCCATCCTGCGCCATTTCCAAGGCGTCGATCACATCATCCATGCCGGGGATATCGGGGGTCGTTCGGTCATCAGCGCGTTGCAAGCGATCGCGCCGGTCACGGCCGTGTCCGGGAACGTGGACGGGTATGGACGGAGCGGCTTCAAGAGAGCAACGGTCATCGAACTGGCCGGTAAACGGATCGCGATTCGGCACATCCTTTACGAGGGCGGCAAGTTGACCAAGGAAGGGCTGGCGTTTCTGGAACGTGAACTGCCCGATGTCTGCATCTTCGGCCATACGCACCGTCCTACATGCGAGCGGCACGGCGACACGCTGCTCTTCAACCCCGGCTCGGCCGGACCGAAACGCTTCACGCTACCCCGCGGGCTGGGGTTGCTCGTGATCGCCGGCGAAACGGTCACGCCCCGCCTGATCCGCCTGGCGGACCGACCTGAATCGATCGCAAGCGGCAGGCAGCTCGGCAGGACTCGAAAAAGCGCGGCGACCCTTACAGGTGCACGAGTTCGACCCCGGCCTTCCTCACAGCTCCGGTGAGGCGTCGGTCCAAAGTGGCGAGGGGTATGTCTTTTCGCTGAGCGAGCTCAAGATACGCGGCGTCATAGGCGGACAAGGCATGCTCTTTAGCCAGGGCGTGAACGCGCCGGAGGGTATCGGGGTTCAGGTGCGCATCGGTTTGAATGGGGAGGGAGCCGTAGAGCTCAAGCAGGCGGGTGTTGTCAGATTCGGTCAAGCGGTGTCGGCGGTGCGCCATTACCAACGCATTGGCAAGCTCGTACCACCACAAGGCCGGGACCCAAAGCTGGCTCTCTCCGCTGACTTCCGCCAGGAGGTGCTCCGCCCGCTTTGAATGTTCGTCTGGGAGCGCCCAGGCGAGGGCCAGGGAGCAGTCGAGCACGTAGCGCATCAGGAGCGGCGCCCTTCCTCGATCAACTCGCGGATGTTCACGGTTCCATGCACGCGCTTCCGGATCTGCTGGAAGGAAGCGAGGACCTGGGGAAGAGCCACGTTCGGAGCCTCTTTCGCCGGAGGGATCAAGCGCGCCACGGCCTTGCCACGCCGACGAATGACGAAGGACTTACCGGACTCGGTCTCTCGCAGCAATTCCGAGAGACGGGTTTTGGCCTCAAACGCACTGACCTCGGCTGCTTTGCCGCTCATGCTGAACCTCCTGCAAGCCTGTCCAATAAACCAGTTTAAACAACCAGTAGAGTTAAATCAAGGATTGCCATGAAAATCGAAACTTTGACGTTCGAATTTCATGGTCAGTAATTGGAGGCCCAGAGGATGACACAAGCTCCGCCGGACCGAAACGGTTCATGTTGTCCCGCGGGCTGGGCCTGCTGACGATAGCCGGCGAGGCGGTCACGCCCCGCCTGATCCGCCTGGCGGACCGGCCGGAGCCGGAAAGGCCGGCGGCGCGG
>VGXG01000055.1 GCA_016873395.1 Nitrospira sp.
CCGCCTAGGAACGGACAGGAGGGGAACCCGCAGAGGTCCCAGGGCTGCACCTCTTCGCTGGGGCGCCCCAGCGCCACGGCTCGCTCGATCATGTTCTCCAGCTCGCGGACATTGCCCGGGAACGAGTAGCGAAGCAACACTTCCCGGGCTTTCTGTGAAAACCCTTTGAGTACCTTGTTCATTCGGCCGGAACGGGCCTGCAGCATGGAATCACCGATCACGAGGATGTCCTCACGGCGCTCGCGAAGCGGCGGCAACCGCACCGGCAACACGTTCAAACGGTAGTACAGGTCCTCGCGGAACCGTCCCTGCTGTACTTCTTGCTTCAGGTCCTTCTGCGTCGCGCAGACCAGCCGAACATCCACCTCGACGGTCTCGTTGCCGCCGACCCGCTCGAACTGCCGTTCCTGGAGCACCCGGAGCAGTTTGACCTGGACGACCGGGGAGATCTCGCCGATTTCATCCAGGAACAGGGTGCCCTTGTGGGCCAGCTCAAAACGGCCTCGGCGCTGTTTGAGCGCGCCGGTGAACGCTCCCTTTTCGTGCCCGAAGAGCTCGGCTTCCAGCAGCGTTTCCGGCAGGGCCGCGCAGCTGACCTTGATCAGGGCCTGATCCCGACGCGGACTGTGGCGGTGAAGTGCGTTGGCTACCAACTCCTTGCCGGTCCCGCTTTCCCCAATGATCAACACCGTCGAGTCCGTCGCAGAGATCAGCTTGATCTTCTCCAGCACCTCCCGCATCTCTTCGTTCTTGCCGAGAATCCCCTGGAAGCTGAACCGGCCCTCCAGCTCATCGCGCAACAGGAGGTTCTCCTGCCGCAGGGCCAGCACCTTCGTGGCGCGGTCGACGATCAGCAGCAGCTCATCCATCGAGAAGGGTTTGATGATGTAGTCGTAGGCGCCCCGCTTCATCGCTTCGACCGCGGTATCCACCGAACCATGCGCCGTGATGACGATGACCTCCGTGCGGGGCGACCGCTGCTTGCAGATCTGCAAGAGATCGAGCCCGTCGATCCCGGGGAGCCGCAGATCGGTCACGACGATGTCGAAGGTTTCCTTGCCGAGGATCTCGCGGCCTTCGTCCCCCGTCGAAGCGGCTTGGGCCCCGAAGCCGACGGCTTTAAGCGCGTCGAGCATCGAGAGCCGCATCAAGGGCTCGTCGTCGATGATCAAGACGGAAAACGGCTTCATGAAGTCCTTCCGACGGTCGCCCGATCACGCGAGAGCGGGAGGCAGACCGTGAAGGTGGTGCCCTTCCCCACCTCGCTCTCGACGAGGATCCGCCCTCCATGTCGCTCCACGATCCCCAGGCTGACGGAAAGTCCCAACCCCGTGCCCTCCCCCACGCCCTTGGTGGTGAAGAAGGGATCGAAGACGCGGGACAGGTGTTGAGGCGGGATGCCGCAACCTGTGTCCTGCACGTCGATCGTGCAGGTCTCTTCCTCGGCCCGCGTCCTGATCGTGATCTCCCCCCCTCCCTTGATCGCCTGGATCGCATTCAGGATCAGATTCATCAAGACCTGCTCCATCATATGCCGATCCGCCATCACGGCCGGCAGGTCCGGCTGGAGTCGCTTCTCCAGTCGAATCCGGCCCGCCGTCAGCGCGTGGTCCGTCAGGACCAGAACCCGCTCGATCACCCCGTTGATGTCGGTCAGAGACAGCTCCGGCTCGTGCTGCTGGGAGAATTCCAGTAGTTGCCGGACGATCTTCTGGACCCGCCGCAACCCGTCCTCCATGGATGCGAGGTATTCGTCCTGCCGCGCCTGCGAAAGGGTCCCCTTGCGAAGGTTGTAGAGGCAATTCAGGATGCCCCCCAGCGGGTTGTTGATCTCATGTGCCACCCCGGCGCCCAGCTTGCCGATCGACGCCAGCTTTTCCGAGTTCCGGATCTGCTGCTCTAGTTTCTTGGTTTCCGTGATGTCGCGCGCGATCCCCAAGACCCCCAGCACCCGGTCTTCCGCGTCGCGGAGAGGGGACACGCTGACCATCACCACCCTGGCCTCTCCTGTTCGGCAGACGACCTCGACCTCGTAGACCTGCTTGGTGCCGATATCGAGCGTGCTCTTCAGCCGCCGGCCCCGGTGCCGCTTCGACAGGAGCGAGAGGTACGGCCGGCCGATCAAGTCCTCCTTGCGGTACCCCCAGGCTGCCACCTTGCCGTTGACGTACGTAAAGCGCTGCTCGGTGTCCAGCGTATAGATCACGTCATTGGCGTTTTCCAACAGGCTTTCGAGGTAGGTCTTCGTTTCCTCGATTTCGCGCGTCCTGGCCCGGACCTTGGCTTCCAATTCCTCGCTGTATTCCTGCAATTGCTGCTCCATGCGCTTGCGTTCCCTGATGTCGCGGAGCTGGACCATCGCGGATACCGTGGACCCGTCTTCAATCCGGATAACATCCACCTCCACCGGCATGGCGCATCCGGATCGGTCGGTCACCTCGATCTCCTGGGTGGGGACCTGCCGCTCCCCCTCCATGATCTTCCCAATGAGGCCGCCGGCGCTCTCGCGATGCCGGGGCAGCACAAGGTCCAGGAAGGAGCAGCCCACCACGTCGGCCTCGGCGTAGCCCAGCGCCTGCTCCTCCCGCTCGTTCACCGCAACAATGCGTCCCGTCGGCGCGACCATGAAGACCGAATCGGCCGCCAGGTCAAAGAGTGCCTTGTAGCGCTTCTGGGACTGCGAGAGCTGTTGGGTTCGCTCCGCGACCTCCTGCTCCAGCTGGGTCGTGTAACGCTGTACCTTCTGCTCCAGAAGCTTGCGTTGGGTGATGTCCCGCACGAAAGCCCGGGAATAGACCAATCCTCCGCCCTCGGCATCGAACAGCGCCGTGGCATGAATTTCCACATCGATCGGTTGACCGTCCCTGGTCAGGAACACCGTCTCGATGGTGCCCCGCCCCTTCGCCATAAGCTGCTCCAGGTAGGCCAGGATTTCCGGCTCTTTCCCCTTTGGGACGATGTCCCAGAGGCGCATGTTCAGCATTTCCTGGAGGGAGTAGCCGAGCTTCTCGAGCTCGGTTTTGTTGACGTGGACGAACTGGCCGGCTTTGTTGAGCTGATGAATCATCTCGGGTGAGTTCTCGATCAGGTCCCGGTACTTTTCCTCCAGGCGGTGGATGTCGGCCATGCGCTGTTCGAGCTGACCGAAGGACCGCTTCAGGTTCGCGGCCATGCCGTTGAAAGCCTCCGCCAACTGCTCGATCTCGTCGCCCGTCTGCACGGCCACTTGGTGATCGAGGCTGCCGGCCCCGATACGCTGAACCCCTTCGTAGAGCACCTGGATCGGACGGGCAAGCCGCCTGGCCACCACCGTCCCGGTCCCCCAGAGCACGGCGAAGACAAGGACCCCATAGGCCGCCACCTTGCCCAGAAGTTGATTGAGCGGAGCATAGGTCTCCGCCGGGTCCTGCCGGACGAAGGTCACCCATCGCTTCCCCTCCAGGCTGTCCGGCGCAAGTTGATTCCCCAGACGGACCGGCGAAAATCCCACGATCGAGTTCCGGCCTCCGTGGGAATCCTCAGGCACCACAACCCACCCAGCCTGCGGGCGCGTGACTTCCTGCACCAGCGCAGGCGTGACCGTATGTTCCTCGGGAGCCAGCACGGGGCAGATCATGGGGGTCCCGTCGGAGCTCATCAGCATGGCGTGGCCGGTAGCGCCGATGGCAACGGCTGAGATGGACTGAAACAGCGTGTCCCGGCGCAACAGGATGGTGACCGCACCGATGACTCTGTCCTGGTCCTCGTCGAAGATCGGAACCGACACGTTCAGCACGCGGGTGCCAAAGGAAGGGTCGAAGTAGAGATCGCTCACGTATTGCTGCCCGCGCCCCTTGTTGAACACCGCCTGCCACCAGGACGCTTTCCCATAGAAGTACTCGACCTGGGGGATGGAGCTGACCACCAGGGCCCCACGGCTGTCCGTCACGAAGATGCCGACGTAATCGGAACGGCGGACGTCATGCCACCGGATCAGGTGGTTGGTGACGATGCGGTTGATGAAGAGCGGAAATTCATTGTGACGCCCCCGCTCGCGCCACCGCTGCTGCCAGTCCTTGATCATCGACTGGATACTGGCCTCATCCTTCCCTCCGTAGCTGCGATTCGCCTCCGTGACGGCGGTGCGCAGGAATGGCGTGGTGGCGAGTTGCTGGGCTTCGTTGATCCCGCGCGTGACCTGCATTTCCACCCGGCGGGCCGTTTCAACCGCAATTTCTTTGAAGTTAGCCCCGGTGGTATCACGCAGAGCCCTCCGTTCTTCAACATAGGTGAGGATCAGGGAAAAGGTCAGAGGCAGGAGGCCGACCATCACGATGGCCGCGATGATCTTGCGCTGGAGGCTGTGTGACCGACTCCAGAGTTTCATTTCGGTAACAACCAAAAACTCTCTATGTGCCTATTTTCATTTGGATTCCACGGAATGTCAAGAATCGGTAACGCACCAGACTGGTCGATCAGCCCCGCTTGAGCAGCCGGCCTGGTCCGCCCGGCCAGATCAACAACAGGGGGCTGGCGACGAAGATCGAGGAATAGGTTCCGAAGATGACTCCCCAGAGCAGCGCCAGGGAAAAATCGTGCAGGACTTCGCCGCCGGCCAGGGTCAAGGGGATAAGTACCAAGATCACCGTGAGGCTGGTCACGATGGTGCGGCTCAAGACCTGATTGATCCCATTGTTGATGACCGTCTCGATGTCGTCGCGGCGCCGAACGCGCAGGTTTTCCCTGATCCGGTCAAACACCACCACCGTATCCGTCAGCGAATAGCCGGCCAGGGTCAACAGCGCGGTCACGACGAGCAGCGTGATTTCCTTGTCGAGGACGTAAAAGGCCCCCAGCACAGCCAGCACGTCGTGGAACGTGGCGACCGCAGCGGCCACGCCGAACCGGAACTCGAAGCGGGCGGCGATGTACAGGATGATCCCGGCGAAGGAGACCAGAATCGCGATCAGCGCATCCTGCTGCAGCTTGTTGCCGATCGTCGGGCCGATCTCGGTGGAGGAGTTCACCACGAATCTATTGGTGGGAAACTCTTGGCTGAAGACCGCGACGACCCGATCGGCGACTTTTTCCTCGATGGTCGTCGCCGCCTTGACCCGGATCAGGATCTTGTTTTCTTCCACGAATTCCTGGAGCTCCGCGTTGGCCAGCCCGTGCGACTCCAGAGCCTTGCGCGCCTCGTCGATGCGGATCGGCTGGTCGAACTTCAACTGCACCGCCGTCCCGCCTGCAAAATCGATCCCGAGATTGGCGGCTCCACGCCCAATCTGAACCACGGCCAGCAGCCCCAACAGCGTCAGGACGCCAGAAAACACGAAGGCGATTTTGCGTTTTCCCATGAAATCGACATTGGTCTTCCCCAGAATTTCCAACATAGAATCCCTTTCGAAGCTCGCTGCCAGCCGTCAGCAATCAGCCATCAGCGTCTGATGCTGACTTCTGAGGCTGACCGCTGAGAGCTGAACGCTCTTCTCAGATGCTCAGTTGCTCGACTTTGCGCCGCTGGTTGATGATGTCGAACACCACCTTCGTGCCGACCAAGGCCGTGAACAAGTTGATGGCGATGCCGAGGCACAGGGTCACCGCAAAGCCCTTGATCGGACCCGTGCCGAACAGGAAGAGGACCAACCCGGTGATCAAGGTGGTTACGTGCGAGTCGATGATCGTCAACAAGGCCTTGTCATAACCCCCGTCCACGGCCAGCCGCACCGGCTTCCCCTGCCGCAGCTCCTCTCGGATGCGCTCGAAGATCAGGACGTTGGAATCCACGCCCATGCCGATCGTGAGGATGATGCCGGCGATGCCGGGGAGCGTCAGGGTGGCATTCAGGCCGGCCAGCGAGCCGATGAGGCAGATCAGGTTCAGCGCGAGAGCAAAGTCGGCGATCACCCCGGAGAGCCGGTAATAGATCATCATGAACAGGACGACCATGGCGCCGGCGAAGAGCGTGGACCGGATCCCCTTCTCGATCGAGTCCCGCCCGAGGGAGGGACCGACCGTCAGATCCTGAATGATCTTCAGCGGAGCCGGCAGCGCGCCGGCCCGCAACACGATCGCCAGATCGTTGGCCTCCTGCATGGTAAACGTCCCGCTGATCTGTGCCCGCCCGCCGGCGATGCGCTCTTGGATCACGGGGGCGGAATAGACGGTGTTGTCCAACACAATGGCCATGCGCTTCGTGACGTTTTCGGACGTGATCCGCTCGAACTCGCGGGCACCCTTGGCATCGAAGGTCACCGACACGTAGGGCTCGTTGAACTGCCCGATCGAAACCCGGGCGTCGCTCAACACGTCTCCGGCCAGCATCACGCGCTTCTTGACCAGATAGGGCGTGCGGAACTCGCGGCCCGTGTCCTTCTCCACGATCTTTTCGAAGAGAATCTGGTCTCCTTCCGGCAGTTGCGCATGGAACTGCCGGAGAACCTCCTCTTCTTTGCCCCTGGGGATTCGCTGCGGCAGCTCCAGCGCCAGCTTGCTGGACTCGTCCAGCATTTTGAATTCCAGCAGCGCTGTTTCCTTGATCAGGTCCTTGGCCCGCTTCGGCTCCGTGATGCCGGGCAACTGGACGACGACCTGCTTGAGTCCCTGACGCTGGATCAGCGGCTCGGCCACGCCGAACTGGTCGATCCGGTTTCGGATCGTTTCCAGGGCCTGGTTGATCGCGGAGTCCTTGATCCGCTTGATCTCCCCTTCGCGCAGTTCATAGACCAAACTGTTGGCCGTGCCGGCTTCCGTCAGCTCAAAGAAGGAAGGGAAATCTTCGAGCATCTTCTGGATCTGTTCTTTGAGACTTCCCTGTTGGAACGAGAGCGTGATCTGGGCCGAGCCGGTCCGTTTGATCGATTCGACCGGAATCTTTTTCTCGACCAAGAGATCCTGGATCGCGTTCACGGACCGATCCACCGCGATCTCGACGGCCCGCTCTTCCTCCACCTCCAGCACCAGATGGATCCCGCCTTGGAGATCGAGCCCCAAGGTGATCCCCTTGGCGGGGAGCACCCTCTTCGCCCAGTCGGGAAGCGTCTGGTGCAGCCGAGGGTGCGAAGGAAGAAAAAACGCGATGGAGAGAACCAGGACCAAACCAAGCAGCGTTAACCGACCCGCGACCTTCTTCATGCTGATCTCAACCTTTCCGCCATTGAACGCTCCCTACTCCTTCTCCTCATCGTCGGCCCGAAGCCGGGCGATGGACTCGCGTTGAATCTTGATCTTGGCGTTGTCGGCAATCTGGAGCGTGACCGTCTCCTTCCCAAGATTGGTGACGGTGCCCCAGATGCCGCCCGACGTCACGACCTTGTCTCCCTTCTTCAGGGCTTCCAGCATCGTCTTGAGCTTCTTCTGACGCTTCTGCTGGGGAAGGATCAACAGAAAATAGAAAATAATGAAAATCAGCACGAACGGCACCAGGGACAGCAACGTGCCGCTCCCGCCGCCTCCGCCTGGTCCTGTCTGGGCCCAGGCCACCGAAGCCATGACCATCACAATCGTCCTTTCCTCGGCATGGTCACCTCCACCTCCTCGCCTCCTCCAACCGTGACGTCTTCGCCCTCCCCGACCAGAGACTCTCCGATGATCGTTCCGGCCCGGCTTGCCCGCTGGGCATGAAACTCCCGTCGAAACGAGGCAAAGGTGCCTTCCTCAATCGCCCGCCGGATCTGCTGCATCAGGTTCGCGTAATAGAAGAGATTGTGCAGGGTGTTGAGCCGCAGCCCCAGCATTTCCTTGACATGAAACAAATGATGCAGGTAGGCCCTGGAATAGCGGGTACAGACCCAGCAGCGGCATGCCGGATCGATGGGCCTCTCGTCCCGCTTGTAGCATGCGTTTTTGATGAGCACCCGGCCGAAGGAGGTGAAGAGCCAGCCGGTCCGTCCGTGCCGGCTCGGCACGACACAGTCAAAGAGGTCGATGCCCCTGGCCACCCCCTCGACAAGATCCTCCGGCATGCCGACCCCCATCAAGTAACGGGGACGGGTTGACGGCAGCTCGGGCACCGTCGCATCAAGCATCCTGTGCATGACGTCCTTTTCTTCCCCCACGGAGAGCCCGCCCACTGCATACCCGTCAAACCCGATCGACACGAGCTCGCGCGCCGCTTGAACCCGCAGCTCCGTGTCGCGCCCCCCTTGTACGATACCGAACAGGGCTTGATCGCTCCGGCGGCGGGCAGCTTGGCACCGGCGGGCCCACCGGTTGGTCCGCATCACGGCGTCGAGGACCTTGCCGCGCGGCGAGGGCAGGGCCACGCACTCATCGAAGGCCATGATGATATCCGCCCCCAAGGCCTCCTGGATCTCCATGGCCCGCTCCGGCGTGATATGGTGCAGAGACCCATCCAGGTGAGACTGGAAGGTCACCCCTTCATCCGTCACCTTACAGAGCTTAGCCAAGCTGAAAATTTGAAACCCGCCGCTGTCGGTCAGGATGGCCCCAGGCCAGGAGGTGAACCGGTGGAGCCCTCCCTGCTCAGCCACCACCTCATGGCCAGGCCGCAGGTAAAGGTGGTAGGCGTTGTTCAGGATCAATCGGTACCCGAGCCGTTGCAGATCGTCTGGATCAAGCCCTTTGACGGTCCCGAGGGAGCCAACCGGCATGAAGGCCGGCGTCTCGATCGTCCCATGGGAAGTCCGGAGCACCCCCCGCCTTGCCAGGCTGTTCAAATCTGTCTTCTGGACGGAAAAGTCCACCATGTTGCTTGCTCGCCGGTGCTTCCTACATCCGATCGGGTGCCGTGATGCCCAGGATGGCCAGCCCGTTTCGGATCACTTGCTGGACCTCGCGCATCAGCGCCAGCCGCGCAGCCGTCAGGCCGGGCGTGATCGGCTCCCGCTGCTTCGCCGCCGACAGGACTTCTGCCTCCTTGACGAACCGCTCGGCACTGGTAAGCTCCGCTTCCGCCGCCGGGGGCATGATCCGGTGCTTGTAGTAAAAGGTATGGAGCAGACGAGCCAACTCCTGCAAGTAAAAGGTCAGTCGATGCGGCTCCAGGACGGCCGCACCGGCCTGGACGATGGAGGGGTAGGTCGAGAGGCAACGGATCAAACCAAGCTCGTCCGGGTCGCTCAGGAGTGCTAAATCTATCTCACTGGGCTTCGGCACCGCGATGCCCCGCTCTTCAGCGACCCGAAAGAGACTGGCAATCCTGGCATGCGCGTACTGGACATAGTAGACCGGATTCTCGGCCGACTGCTGCTTGGCCAGCTCCAGATCAAAATCCAGGTGCGAATCCGAGCGGCGCATCAGAAAAAAGAATTTCGCTGCGTCCGCCCCCACTTCGTCCAGCACTTCCCGCAGGGTAATGAACTCGCCGGCCCGCTTGGACATCTCCACTTTGCGGCCGCCCCGCAGAAGATTGACCATCTGGACCAGCACGACCCGCAGGCGCTCCTTGGGGTGGCCGTAGGCCTGGACTACCGCTTCCATCCTGGGAATGTAGCCGTGGTGGTCCGCGCCCCACACGTCGATGAGTAAGCCATAGCCGCGCAGCAGCTTGTCCCGATGGTAGGCGATGTCCGAGGCCAGGTAGGTGTAGTCCCCTTCCTGCTTGCGGACCACTCGGTCCTTCTCGTCGCCGAAGGAGGAAGAGCGGAACCACAGGGCCCCATCCTGCTCGAACAGAAGGTCCCGCTTCTTGAGATCCTCCAAGACCTGCTGGACGGCGCCCGACGCGAGCAGCGAGGCTTCGCTGAACCACGAGTTAAACTCGATGCCGAAGGCGCGCAGATCCTTCCTGATCAATGCCGACAACTCCTCAGAGGCCAACTCTCGGCACCGCTCTTCCGCCTGCTCGGCCGGGAGGGCCAGAAGCGACGCCCCGACTCGTTCCTGTATATGGGCCGCTATGGTTTCGATGTAGGAGCCCCGATAGCCGTCCTCCGGGAACAACGCAGCGCGCCCCTGCCGTTCCAGGTAGCGGGCATAGACGGACGCGCCCAGCAGCTTCATCTGGCGCCCCGCATCGTTCACGTAATATTCCTGCACGACGTCATAGCCGGCGGCAGACAGCAGGCGCGCGATCGCCTGTCCGACCGCTGCGCCCCGCCCGTGCCCGACGTGCAAAGGTCCCGTGGGGTTGGCGCTCACGTATTCCACCAGGACCCGAGTGCCCGTTCCGACATCAGCCCTGCCGTACGTCTCTCCCCGACCTTCGATCTCGGTCAAAACCTTGAGCCAGAGTTCCCGCTTGACGGTCATGTTCAAAAAGCCGGGGCGGGCGATCTCTACGCGATCGAAAATCGCCTCTCGCTGCGCGATGTTCTCCAGGATGATCTGGGCGACATCCTGAGGAAGGCGTTGCTCCAAAGGGGCCAGGGTCATGGCCACGGTCGAGGCCAGGTCGCCCCATTCAGGACGCTTGGGTTGGTCCAGCGTGAGGGCAGGGAACGAATCGATTTTCAACTGCCCTTTGCGCTTCGCCTGGTGCAAGGCACCCTGCAGAGCATCAATAACCTTATCTTGAACGATCGCGTGTGACACTCATTTCTCCACGGCTTCCATGTCGGCGGAAAAATTGCTAATTTTGCAATCTAGCATAACCTACTAAGCATGACAAGGAGCAGGGTTCCTCGCCGGCTGCCCGCGACACCACCCCTTGGACCGCTGGAGTCCTTGCCGGCAGACAAAAGCCAGGCGCTCCGCCGGAACCTGCAGACAGGGTTTGTCTCGACACTGCTGCACGGCGCGCCAACCCTGTTCACGGCAGGAGCAAGGAGCCCCGTTCAGCACCGTCACGTGAGGGCCGGTCGGAGCCCAACGGTTGCAGTCAGTCGGCCCGAAGAGGGCGATGGTCTGAACATGAAGTGTGGCGGCCAGGTGAGTCAGGCCCGAATCATGGCCGAAGAACAAGTCAGCCTGGGCCAACAGCCCTCCTGCAGAGAGCAGGTCGAGGCCATCAAAGATCGGCGGGCGCCCGGCGCAGAGACCCGCAACTTTCGCAAGCTGCTCACTGTCGGCCGGTCCGCCGACAAGCATCGGAATGGCGCCCTGAGTCTGGAGCCTCCCTACCAGACAGGCGACCAAACCGGGTTCGCTGCACTTGTGCGGACTCCCACTGCCTGGATGAATGAACACCAGCGGCTGTCTTGGCTGCCTCAAGGCCCCGACTGCTTCCAGCCTCATTCTGTCCGTCGCATGCACCTCGTCGGGAAGCCTGAGCTGCCATGCCCGGGGACCGGCTGACACAGTTTCCCGTATTGTCTCCATAAATCGGTCTGCCTGATGGGTCGCACGGCAATCGGCCGAATGGGGAGATCTCACAATGGCACGGCCCACGCCCAGATCGCTCAACCTCCCGGCAAGCCACCCATCCGGATCGGCCATCCAGCCAACTGCAAGATCGCCGTGGCTGAGCCAGTCACGCAAGGACTCTCCAGCCGGCCCCTCCGCACGTGGTCGAGCAG
>VGXG01000056.1 GCA_016873395.1 Nitrospira sp.
CTAGCCTACCAACGCTGAGTGATGAGTGATGAATTTGCAGATGGGTACGTCCGCGGCCTCACCGGACGGCCTTTTTGAACAGCCCGTAACTTCTAATGCTGAATGATGACCGCTGAGTGCTGAACGGGCGAAAGGGGTACGCCAGTGGATTCAGCGAATGACGGCCCGGCGGTATCTTTCGCAGCAGGCAGATAGGGGAGAAGGCTTGGCTACTGAGCGCGCCCCGATCGAAGAAGGTCCACAACCGCATCAACGATCCGGGTGAACGGTTCCGTCTTCAACTTTCCAACTTCGACGGCAACCAGCTCGCGATTTGCGGTGAAGAGTTTGCCGGGACGGGCATAGCTCGTGACGCGCAGCGAGCCGGCGGCAAAGTCTGCGTTCTCAATCTTGATGGCCCTGACATCGCCGTAGGACTTGCTCGTCACCTGGCACAAGATCCAATCACCACGACCGGCCTCCGCCAGCACCACGGCTGGACGCAACTTCGTTTGCGACAGGTCCGAGAACGGAAACCGGACAAGCACTACCGCACCTACTGCAGGTGCGCCCACGCTTCGTCCTCCTCTGGACGGTTCCAGTCCTCCGCAAGTGCCGCCTCACTCAGCAACGCACTTTCCGACACGCCTGCAGTCGGACGTTCCTCCAGAATCATGACGAGCGCACGCCGGGCTGCGGGAAGACGGACGGGTTCCAACAGCCGCACGTCCCCCTTCTCATCGATTATTGCTTCAACCGTTCTGATCATAGCTTTGCCTCCTACTAAATATATCCGATTCGGCCCCAACCCGCCGACGGGGGAAAAGGGGAACGCTCAACTTATTGGCTATTGGCCACCAAGCCGCGAGCTTACCTACAGCACCGCCGGCAGTGCCCCTCGCAGAAAAGTAGAATGTCCCCTTAAATTCCCCCATATCAACAGTCCCCGTACACCAAAATCCTATGCGTTTTTTCATCTCATAGCAAGGGGACCGGCCTACAAGCGGTCGGTCCCCGCCACCCTCTTCTTTTTGCCTCGGATGGAAGGGGTGGGTACTGAGCGGGTGGCGTCGAGCGGGCGCCCAACCGCGCGCAGCGTAAGGGGTCCCACGGGGGGATGGGTGGAGCGAGCACGGTTGGGTAGCTCGGCGACAGGACCCGCTTGTATCAAATTGGCCTGATGATTTCGACGGTGGCTTCGGCTGGAATGCGTCCGATCGTGGACTCTCGTCCTTTGCGTTCCTTCCTCACAATCTCATCAATCCTCACGATCGCTCCCCGATGCCACTCATCGAACGCCTCGTTCGTCGCCGACCGCGCGCGATCCAGTCGTCCCACTTCCGGCCTCCCTGCCTCATTACACAACCAGGCCCGCTTCTCTCCTTTCATCGAGCGCAGCTCACTCACCACCCGGTACACATTGGGGGCCCGCCGCACGAGGCTCTCCCCATCTTTGCGGAGCAGCAGATAGGCAAATTTCAACGCATCCTTGATGAACTCGACTTGGCGGTCGATCGCTGCCACAAGCGGCGGCGGCGTCCAGGGCCGCTCTTCATGGCACCAGTCCGTCTCCTTGAGCAGGGCCGGGCAGGGCATCTCGTGCAGGCAGGGGCTGTAGACCGTACAGAGCTGGTCTTCCAGCAGGCGGTCTCTCACGAGGTGCAGTTGGCGGGAAGTCTCACGCAGCGCCGGCTCGATGATCATCAGGGTTCCGTTTTGGTCCAGCAAGCCCAGCAGATCCCGCACCAACTCAGCCCGTTTATGAATTGGATCGCGCCCGGCGGGATATAGCTCGTTCAGCACATTGGCCAGGATAATCACATCGTAGGAGTGAGCAGCACGGCCCTTGAAATCGGCCTGTGGGTGGCATCGCTCCAGATCAACCTTGACTGTCGTCAGACGCGCCCCCTCCACACGCTCGCTTTTGGCATAGGCATTCCAGAGATTTTTGCACTCTTCAAGGGCTTGGAAGGAGCGATCGACTGAGACGATTTCCAGCGGCACTGACTGCATCGAAGGGGATCGCCTGGCCCAGTCGAGCACCCCCAGCGAGGCGGTGCCAGGCCCGCTGCCCAGGTCCAGCACGGTGAAGGGCCTGGCGGTCACATCCTTCTGCCTGGTAGGGGCCGGCATCTCGTCCAGCAGGACCTGAACCTTGGCCAGGTTGACCGGCAGAAAATAGGCCAAATAGGCCAGGCGGCTGAGTTCGTCATCCAGGTAGGACGAGGCCAGGGACTTGCGCTCCCTGGTAAAGAGCTGCGAGAGCTCCGTGACCCGCCGGCACAGGTCATCCGGCACCGGGGCGGTTGCATCGCCCCCGGACAGCCTGGCCACGGAAGCGATCGCACGGAGTACCGGCTCAGAGAGGACGGCTGGATGCGGCATCGGTCGGGTTGACCACCTGAAAGACCCTGATGTATCCTAACTCACCACCCTGGAGTTGCCACCATGACAGATACGATCATGCAAGCCTATCTGGCGGTCGAACGCGCCATGGAACAGTACAACCAGGCGCTCGAGGACCATGTCGTGGCCCTGCGCTCATCCGAAGCCTCCGACGCCACCAAACTGGAGCGGATGACCCACGGGGCCAAGGCCATGCGGGACAGCAGCGCCATCTACCTGTCCTACGCCAAGTTCATCGCCTACGGCATGCCGGACAGCGAAGAGATGATCCAGGACGAGCTGCAGGGCTAGAGCGGTAAACTGAAAACCGGCCAGCGGAAAACAAAAGAGCCCAATCCTGTGCAGGATTGGGCTCTTGCTTTTTCAGGCCTCGCTGGCCGATCAGATATTCTGCATGAAGTGAGCCACCGCCGCCTGATCCACGTCCGTGCCCATGATCGCCGATAGGGGTACGTTGGTGGACTTCTTGCCGGTCAGCCCGGACTCCACCTCATCCACGATCAACTCCACCGGCATGGACTGGCCGCCGTACACGTGCGGGCCGGCGATGATCTTGGCCTTGGAATGGCCATAGATGGCCGTGGCGACATCCTTGGCCAGCCACCCCACATAGTTGAACTCGGGGATGACGATCAGCTTGACGTTCTTGCACAGTTGCCGCAGCTCCTGGGTGGGGAACGGACGCAGCGACCGGATCTTGATCAGCCCGACCTTGATGTTCTTCTCGGCACAGAGCCGGACCGCTTCACGCGACTGCGCAGCGGCGCTGCCTGACGCGACGATCACGGCATCCGCGTTCTCCACGTTCTCCGCGGTGCAGAGCCCGCCCATGAGCTTGTTGATATACTTCCGAGACCGCTCCACCGCCGCCCAGACTTCTTGCTGCCAGACCGCGTGGATGTTGTAGGCCATGAAGTTGGACTTCTGCACGGGCGCATCACGCGACAGCCGGGCCGGCGGGTTCTCCGCGTCCAGCACCGGCACCGCGCCACGCCAGGCTTCGCGCGGCGGCAGCTTGATCCCCTTCTCCTGCATATGCACGTAGCCGCGGGCGTGGGTCACGAAGAACCCGTCGCAGCAGACCCCGACCGGCAGGGTCACATCGTTCATCTCGCTGATGATGAACCCCTTCATGATGAAGTCGAACATGTCCTGCTGGTTCTCGGCGTGAAAGACGATCATCCCGCAGTTCAGCAGGTACGAGATCTCGATGTTGTCGGGTTGGATGGCCAGCGGCGCGTTGACGACGCGGCAGGTGAACATGGCGACGGCCGGGAGGCGATGGCCTGGCCAGGACGCGATCGGCTCAAGCCCCCGCAGCGTGCCTGGGCCAGCCGTGGCGGTGAAGCAGCGGACCCCCGCGCGCGAGGCGCCGGCGATGGCCGACATCACGCCGTACTCCTCTTCCCCGCGGTAGTACTCCTTCACGTACCCTTCACCGTACAGCACGCCGATGAGCTGCATGGTCTCGCTCTGCGGCGTGATGGGATAGGCGATCGACAGGTCCACGTTCGAACGCCGCACGGCCTCCTTGGCGGCTTCGCTCCCGGTGATGAATTCGCGAGTCCTCGGTGCCTCAAAGAACATGTATTCGGGCGTCACCACCCGCTGCTTCTTGGCTTCCGCGTGGGGATCTTTTTGGACCGCCGCGGGTTTCGGAGCCGCCACGCTGGTGATCGGATCGCCCTGCGGATTGGTCTTGACTGCGGTTTCCAGGGATTCGCTCATGATGACACCCCTATTCTTTTAGGCAAGGGGTGAGTGGCTAGAGGCTAGCGGCAGGTTGACCACCTCCGCCATAATCCGGTCAAACCCCCTTGCCTCTTGCCGCTCGCCTCTCACCTGACTTTTATCCTTCGCTCTGCATCTGTTCCGGCTTGTGACCGAAGGCCGCGGCGCCGGCCGTGCTCCCGGCCGCAGGCATGAAGGTCAACGGGTTCGTGTGGGTCTTGCCCCCATGCACCTTTGACTGGGTGCCGGTGAACCGCACGTTCTCGCCGCCCGCCGGCAGCTTGATCTTCATGTCTTCACGAACCCGCTTGAAGATCCGGGCCACTTTCTGAAGCTTGGCCTTATCCGCATCCCGGATCGTCAGCATGGCGTCTTCATGGCCCTGCTCCGCGCAGATCGCGCTCGTGCAGCAGTTTGTGCCGGCCCGGATCATCTTTAACGTCAGGTTGGCATAATGGCAATGGACACCGACGAAGATGCAGGCCTCGATCTTGTTCCCCCAGATCGTCAGATTCGGATGGTTCGGGTTGATGACTTCTTCCGGATCGATCTTCGGATACTTGGGCCGGTAGTCCGGCATCGGGATGATCAACACCTCGGGAATCTGGGCCGCGATTTCCAGCAAGGCCTTGGCCTTCTCGACCGCATGCTCGTTCCAGGCCCAGAGGACCATCGGACCCGGGAAAATGGTCGCATTCGGGCTGGTGAGCATCTTGCGGGCGATCTCCTCGATGACCTTATCCTCATTGGGCTCCAGAATCCCGTACATGAGCCCCTGGTCTGGGTCAGGCAGCGCGACTCCCAACTGGGCGGCTGAGGGAGGATGAAACCCGGCCGGGCCGGGCACGATGATCCGTTCTTGTTGCTGCTGCGTAGTCTCCACGAGATCGCTCTCCCTCTACCCAACAACCGGGCTGGCCAACAGCGCGGTCGTGCTTTTCTCGCCGTAGGTCACGTTGTCGGTGATGGCCGCCTTGGGCAACTGGTCAATCATGATCATCGTGATCGCATGGTGCTTGGCCATGTTGTCGCAGACCCAGACGCACTGCGCGCAGCCCTTGCAGCGGTCTACCGCGACGTAGGCTGCCCCGTACTTGTAGCCCTTCTCCTTCCCCGCCTGGTCGTTGTACAGGATCGTGTTGGCCTCGGGGCAGAACTGGGTGCAGAGCTTGCAGCTTGTCTGTGCGCAGATGTCAACGTTGATATCGGCCACAAGATACATGGATTCCTCTTTTCTCGGGCGGTCAGGCTCTCGCTGCAGCAGCCGCGACGGCTTCCGCCTTCTTGGCGGCCTTGCTCACTTCATCCCAGCCGTTCTGAGCCGCGAAATCCCAGCCGGCTTTGATCACCGCCACGTTCTTGTCGATCAGTTCCTGCTTTTTCTTGAACTTCCGCTCCACCACGCTGTCCAGGGCCGCCGTTCCGCCCGACACCACAAACCCCTTGCCGAGGAACCGATCCTTGACGGCCTGTTCCAGCGCAGCGATGGTGGTCAGGCCGGTGATGCAGCCGATCGCGCCCATCAGCGCCATGTTGGTGGCCAGGTCCATCCCGGCGACTTCCAGCGAGATTTTCGTGGCCGGCAAGTAGAACATGCGGGCCCGGCGCTCTTCCAATTCGCGTGCCTGGTCCTTGTGCAGCTTCATGGGACCGTCGTTGTTGATCAGGCACACCCCATCCTCTTTCAGCCCGAAGTAGAACGGCATCGTGTAGGACTTGCCGTGCGTGATGACCTGCGGGTGAAAGATGATGATGATGTGCGGGAAGGTGATCTCCCCGATCTCGTAGATCGGCTCATCGGACACCCGCACGTAGCTTTCCACCGGCGCCATGCGCTTTTCCGACCCGTAGAAGGGGACGATCGTGCTCTCGCCGCCCGCATTGATGACCGCCGTGCTGAGGATGTGCGAGCCGGTGACGACCCCTTGGCCCCCGACCCCGGCCATCCGAATGTTGAAGCGTTTTGCCATCGCTTCCTCCTTCGCTCTTGATCGTTTGCGACCGTACTGGCTCGCTCAGGCCTTGGTCACGGCAGCCGCCGGCTTGGGCAGGAACTCCTTGTAGCCGTAGCGCTCGGCGAGATACTGCTTGGCGTCGTCGGTGATGTACTCGGAGAACTGGTAGCGATCGCCCTCCACGTTTTTGGCGTCTTCCATGACCTTGTCCGTGGGAATGGCGTACTCGATGTTGCAGGAAGTATAGGCTTGGATGTAGGCAGGACCGACCTCGCGGGCGATCAGGACGGCCTTCTTGATAACGGTCTCCACCCGCCGCGGGTTGTTCGGCACGACCGTCGCGACATAGGCGCAGCCCGCTATCTTGGCCATCCCGACCATGTCCATCTTTTCGAACTTCTTGCCGAGCGGCGCCATCTTGAGCACCGCCCCCCGATTGGTCATGCCGCTCTCCTGGCCGCCCGTGTTGCCGTAGACTTCGTTGTCCAGCATGATCGTCGTGAACTTTTCCTTCCGGAACCACGAGTGGAGCGTGGCTGAGAAACCGATGTCCGCCATGCCTCCGTCGCCGACCATGACAACCACATCCTTTGGCTTGTCGCCGAACCGGAGCCTCAGGCCCCGCGACAACCCGCTCGCCACCCCGTTCTGGTCTCCGTAGTTGCCGTAGACGAACGGAATCGCCGCTTGCGAGATCGCTAACCGGCCGCATCCCGCCGTCCCTACGGTGATCGTGTCCTCCGGGTTGGGGAAGGAAATCATCGACAGCCGGATGAAGAGCGTCATCGCGCAACCGGCGCACATGGGATGCTCCTCCAGGATTTCCTTGAAGCTGCCCATCTGCGACACCGAAACTTTTTTCCCGAAGGGACCATGCTCGACCATGTCCCTGTATTCTTTGGGCATGAACTTCTCAAAGCCTGGTGAAAACTTCACATAATCGAGACTCATCTTGGGGCCTCCCTGTATATGCCAGCCATTAGGCTATGTTGGGCTAGCCAGTTGTCGGCAATCTCCTGAAATTCCGCTGTACTTCAGTGCTTTCGAAGATTCTGCAGGCCAGAAAACAGCAAAGGCTGAAACGCTTAGGCCTCCCTGGACTTTCGCGTGGTCGAGTCTAGCAAAGCCCTCGGAAGCTTGTCAATTGCAAAGTGCCCCATCCACAAGGCTTCCACGAGACTCGCCAAACCGTATAACATGCCGGATATTAATGCAACTTGGCAGAAGACCCACCCCACCCGAAAGAAGGCCTACCAGGCCGAACGCTGGTAGGCCATTGGCCCTAACCGTCTCGGCCGATGCCGCAGCGAAGAGGAGGGCCATTGGGGGATTTCAGGGCTTCCCTTGACGCTCCAGACAAGGCCCCCTATAATGACAAAACTTTACGGAAAAACAGCTCGTTGCCGAGATCAGCAATAGCTCTAGGGACGGTCGGGTAATGGTTTCGTAAGCAATCGGTTTCGATAAGGCTGGTCGGTATGGCTCGCACGCTGAGCGTCAAACCCCTTACGGTTGAAAGCCTCGACAGGATCAAACGCCTCGCGGCGGACCTCGTCCGCGAAGCCAAGAAGAAGCTGCGTCACTGCCGGTACGCCGACCTTCGCCTGGAAATCATCGAAGTCAAAGCCGCGCGCGCCGAGAACGGCAACGACAAGTCGGCCCAAGACGACTATGGGTTCGGCTTCGGCATCCGGGTCCTGGCCGGCGACGCCCTGCCCTCGCCCGGCTACTACGGGCACCGGCTCGGCAACGCCGACATGCGAGGGCTGCCTTCCCTCCTGCGCGCCGGCCTGCGGCACGCGTACGACCGAGCCATCGCCAACGCGCAACACAAGGCCGAGCTGCGCAAGCGGTTCAAGGGGCTCGGCGACAGCCTGGCCGCGCTGGAGTTGGCCCCGATCGAGGTGCGGCAGGATACGGTCAAGGCCGAGTATGCCATCGATCCCCGTTCGGTCCCCCTCGCGGAAATCGCGCGCTACTGCACCGAAACCTCCCGTTCGGTCAGGGGACTGGGACCGCGCATCCGGTTCAACTCCATCGCCGCCACCACCAGCGTGAGCCGCGAACTGTTCGTCAGCTCGGAAGGCGCGGTGATCGATCAGTCGTTCGCCACCACGCTGGGGTTCTGCTCGGTGGTCGCCGAAAACGACCAGGCTCAGCAGGCCCTCAGCGATTACATCGGCCACCAACGCGGCTGGGAAGTCATCACCGAAGGCACGCGCAGCGAGCTGATCCGCCACCTGGATCTGCTCACTTTTTCCACCAGCCTGGCGCACGACTGCCTCAAGCTGGTGGACGCACCGTCCTTGCGCGCCTCAGACAAGGACGTGGTGGTGGTCACGGACCCCCACTACAACACGCTGAAGGCCCATGAGATCATCGGGCACCCGACCGAGCTGGACCGGGCGCTCAAGATGGAAACAGGCTACGCCGGACGGAGCTGGCTCTTGCAGACCCTGCACCGCACGCAGGTCGGCAAGCAGATCGCCTCCCCCCTCGTCACCGCCTACTCCGACCCCGGCCTGCCGGGCCTCGGCCACTATGCCTACGACCATGAAGGCACGCCGGCCCGCAAAGTGGTCCACATCGAGAAGGGGATCTTCAAAGGGTTCATGAACAGCCGGCAGACCGCCGCGATCCTGGGGGCGGAACCCAACGGCTCCTATAAAGCCATCGAGGCGTCGATGGTCCCGCTCATCCGCATGTCCAACACGGTCTTCGGAGCCGGCACACAGGATCCCGAGAAGATCATCGGAGAAGTCGATCGGGGCTACTACCTCGTAGGACACCGGACCCCCTCCATCGCCGAGTCCCGCGAGAATTTCAGCATCTCGGCCCAGAAAGTCTACGAGATCCGCAACGGACAGATCGGGCAACTCTACCGGGGCGGAGGCATGACCGCCGACACCAAAGACTATCTGATGAAGGTCGATGCGGTGGGACGGGACTTCCGCCTCTTCCCGATCCCCAACTGCGGGAAGGGCCAACCCATGCAGACCAAACGGCTCGGCAACGGCGCGCCCACCATGCGCAGTCGCGCCAGACTGACCGGCGTATGATAGCGCTGGCCCCCCTCAAAACCGCCGTCCAGCGGGCGCTCCGCCACATTGCGCGCGCCAAGGATGTCCAGGAGGCGGAAGTCTACGCCTCCAGCACGGGACACCTGCTCTGCCGGCTCAACTACACCTCCGAAATCCCCTGCCATGGAGTCGAAGAGCCCAAGTCCTCTGAAACCTTCGGCATCGGCATCCGCGCCGTCTTTGCCGGGTCCGACGGCCCTCGCATCGGCTTCGGCAGCGAGGCGCGCGACCTCTCGCCGGACGGTATCCGGCGCGCGCTGGAGAAGGCCAGGCAGAATGCGGTGCTCGACCCGGAGTTCATCTCGTTCCCTTCGCTTCCGCCGACCGAGAACCGCCAGTCCAGCCGATCAGTCCGCTACCATGATCCCGCCGTCATGGGCCTGCCCGACGGCAAGCTCGTCGAGGCAGGGTGGCGGGTGCTCGCCGAGGCCTTGAAGACCTTTGCCTCGTCGGGAGAGCTCGCGCGCCTGGCCGGCTCACAGGAAAAGCTGGCGCGCCTGGGCCTCATCGTCAGCGGGGACGTCAGCCTCACCCAGCAGCGGATGGCCGTTGCCTCCACCAGGATGCCCCGGGTCCAGACGGACGAGTCCACCGCCGTGACGTCCTACATCACCTCCATGGTGGAACGGAAGCAGGCCAAGGGGAGCGGCTATGCCGCCACCACTCATGTGGCCAAGTTCAAGGGCGAAGCCGGCAGCGAGGCGGCGCGCAACGCGATCAAGGCGGCCGAGGGCCGGCGCATTCCCGGCGGGATCTACAAGGTCGTGCTGGGCCCCCAGCCGGTCAGCGACCTCATGACCAATCTGATCCTGCCGAGCTTGAGCGCCGATGCCTTCTATAGCTGCCAGTCGGCCTTTCTCGGCGAGGTCGGCCGCTCCGTCGCCTCGGACCTGTTGACGATCTACGATCATGGTTCTGCCAAAGGCTGCGTGGCCAGCAAGAACCTGACCTGCGAAGGGCTCCCCACCGGCCGGACCAACCTGATCACGGGAGGGGTGCTGCAAGGGCTGCTCTCCTCGCATTATGAGACCCAGCGCCTGGGGCGGGACCCGCGCGCAAGAGAAAAGCTCGGTGTGAATCCGCAGGAACATCCGGAAGTGCTCGCGCCGAGGAACGGGTTCCGTTTGTCCAACCGAGGCGGGCGCTCGTTCGACGCCCCGCCCTCGATCGCCGCGAGCAACGTGTTCATCGAAGGGTCGGTCCCCCACACGAGGGACAGCCTCCTCGGTCTGGTCGGCGACGGCGTCTATGTCGGCCGCGTCTGGTATACCTACGCGATGAACGGCCTGCGGGCCGGGGATTTCACCTGCACCGTGGTCGGCGACTCCTATCTCATCAAGGACGGCCGGATCGCTGCGCCGATCCAGGGCAACAGCATCCGGATCACCGGCAATATCCGCCACCTGCTCACCAACCTTCTCGGGATCACCAAACAGGCCAGGCCCGTCATCGGCTGGGCGGCGGACGAAGTTGTTTATGCCCCTGAAATCGCCGTCCAGGGCCTGCAACTGTCCGAAATTGCCCAATTCATGGAATCCGTGTAGACTGCTCTCCATGCCCTTGCGTGTCATCATCCCCGGCGAAGAGGACGGGCAACACCACGTTGGAGGCGTGCATAACCGCCCTCCGATCCCCGACGGCACCCTCAAGGCCGAATGTCCCAAGTTCATGAGCCACGGGCCTTGCGGCGGCGTCCGCAAGGGAGGCTTCTGCGAGGTCTACCCGGAGATGCAGTGTCCCTGGGTCACGTTGTATTTTGAGCTGGAAAAAATCGGCCAAGTAGAATGGATGAAACAAGTCTGATCAGGCAGTGAACGGTGAAGCGTGAAAGGTGAAGGGTATGGTAGAAGGAGTTACTTGTCAGCTTGCTCGCTTGCCACTTGTCAGCTTAGAGGTGAGGGAAAGGGTGAGGCGTGAGGAATAAGGGAAAGAAAACTCAGCCAGCCTCGTCACTCGGATACTCCGAGCAGCATGCCAAGAGCGGCGTTTTGGCGCGCCTGCCGGAGATCGAGACCTGGCCCAACCAGTACAAGGGCTATGAGATCACGATTGAGATTCCGGAGTACACCGCTATCTGCCCCAAGACCGGCCTTCCGGACTTCGGCACCATCCGCCTGCGCTACATGCCGGACAAGGCCTGCCTGGAGTTGAAGTCGCTCAAGCT
>VGXG01000057.1 GCA_016873395.1 Nitrospira sp.
AGGCAAGTTGTTCTAACGAGGTTCTTTTAAATGCTTCCCATTCAGGTTGGATTCCTTCAATCTGTTGGCGCTGCATTCCCCTCCAGGTAGCGGCGTGTTCTGTTTCTTCTAGGAAATCGTGGTAGGCAGCCCTTGAACGGTATCCATCCGCAGAGAGAAGCCTCGCCCGTGTTTCCCCGCTATCACGGCTCACCCAATGCGAACAAATGAAGCACTCAGCCATCGTCTTTATTGGAAACCCTAGTACACACTCAAACTATCCGACCTTCTTCATCTCACTCGCCAATAGGTCGTTAATGAGCGTTTGATAAGGCACACGCCGTTTCGCCGCAACAGCCCTCAGCCAGCGGAGCACCGTGGGATCGAGACGGATGGCAATCAGTTGCCTTGGCTCGTCTCCCAACGGCGGTCGCCCAACCCGACGCATGGAAGCCAATTGCTCGTCAGACAACGGGGGAATGTCTGAGTAATCAATCTTTCGCCTCTTGGTAGCGCTTCTTTTCCTTGCGATTCGCCAGCCTTGCACTGATGAGTCTGATAGTTTTTTCATGGCCGTGGCTCCTTACGGTATAGACAATGACCAGAACATTCCCGGCTGACGATAGCGCCACTCGAAATCGGCGCTCTTCCCTCACCGAATGCGCAAGATCCTCACCGTCTAATCCTCCAGGGTCGAAAAATGCCGTGCTCGCTTCTTCAAAAGAAACTCCGTGCTTGGCCTCATTACTGCCTGCCTTCTTGGAGTCCCACTCGAACACCGTATTCTGTATATACTATATTCGAGCAGTCCGCAAGGCCCCGCTTACTCTCCCAGCAATCCGCAACCCGGCAGAGGTCAGAACTCCTTTGTGTGAACCGGTCGCCATGCGACGGCTTATGGCGACCGGCCACCCTTCCTCCTTCCAAACGCTGCCGGCCAATTAAGCAGGGCGGCCTGGTTGATCCCTCACTGCGCGCATCGAGCGACATCTTCACCCCTGGGAGGGCGCCTCTGTTGGTCTAACTGCGGCCGTCGAGCGAGCACATTCTGATCGTGCGCGCTCCGGGAGCACAGGACCAACAGGACGCCCTCCCATCTCGCTTTCTGCGAGCAAGGGGATTAACCAGGCCGCCTGATCCGTCGATCTGAGCAAATAAAAAGCCTGCCGGCTTGTGGCCGGCAGGCTTTCACGTACCCCTGAATCCTTTGGGGCTTCGCGGCTATAGGATCTTAATGACGAGGGGTCCCTTGCCAGGCTCCACGCCCTGCATGCTGACGGCCTCCTGGCCGTCCGTTGCCATACCGGTGGCGCGTCGGCTGTTCGGAGCCGCACGCGGGAGATGCGGGAGCCTGGCTCCCTGCGGCGAGAGGCACCGGCTGCCCGAGCAGTTTTTCGATCGCATGCAGTTGCCCGCGGTCTTCGGCGGTGACAAAGCTGGTGGCCCGTCCCGTCGCGTTCATGCGGGCCGTCCGCCCGATCCGATGCACGTAGTCCTCCGGGCAATTCGGCATGTCGAAGTTGATTACGTGACCGATACTCGCCACATCGATGCCGCGGGCGGCGATATCCGTCGCCACCAGCACGCGGAACGTGCCGCGTTTGAAGCCCTCCAGCGCCGCGCGACGCTGCGAGAGGCTCCGGTTGCCGTGAATCACGGCCACCTTGTGCCCGGCGCTGCCCAGGACGCGGCCGAGCTTGTCGGCCCGATGCTTCGTGCGGGTAAAGACGAGGACGGAGTCCTTGTTCTCCCCCAACAGCGACACCAGGAGATTGGCCTTGCTGTCATGGGTGGTATGGTGCACCGCCTGCGTGATCCCGTCGGCCGTCGTCGCCGGAGGCGCCGCCATGACGCGCACCGGATTCTTTACGCTCGCCCGCGCCAGGCTGGCCAGATCGGCCGGCATGGTGGCGGAGAACAGAAGGGTTTGCCGCTCCCCCGGCATGGCATCCAGGATTTGATTGATCTGGGGGGCAAACCCCATGTCGAGCATGCGGTCCGCTTCATCCAGCACGAGGATCTTCATCGGCACCAGATTGACCGTGCCGTTCCACATATGGTCCAGCAGCCGCCCTGGCGTCGCGACGAGAATATCGGGACGCTGGCGAAGTCCTCTGACCTGCGCCTGCATGTCGGCTCCTCCGACAATCGTCGTGGCACTGACGTGCATCTGGCGACCGAGCGTGTCGATCACCTCCTGAACCTGGATGGCCAGCTCCCTGGTCGGCACCAGAATCAACGCACGCGGAGACCCTTTCGGCATTGCCGCCAGGCCTTCGATCAGAGGGATCACAAAAGCGGCGGTCTTTCCCGTGCCGGTCTGGGCGCATCCCACTACATCCCGCCCCTGCAGGGCATAGGGAATGGCTTGCGCCTGAATCGGCGTGGGCTCGGTAAAACCTGCCCTGGCAATGTCCCGCAAGAGGGGTTCGGACAAACCAAGGGCGTGAAAACTGTTGATGGCAGTCGTCTGCACAGAACTATCCTTCCGTTATGATCGCATTGTCACGGGATCAGAGAACCGAGGGGAGACAGAATCAGGTGGGAGTCCGCTCCAAACAGGACCTGGTCGCGATGCGATCGCGAAGTCCGTTATGGTTGAGCATCATCACCGCCGGACTATTACGATGATGATGTAGGCACACTATACAGCATGCAACCCCTGCCGTCAATCTTTCATTTCAGCCTGAGCGCGTCGATGCGAGTCTTGATGACATCCGGATAGGCGGGTGTCGTCACCGCGTGCCTTCAGCGGTTAGAGAGGGGAAAGTGTGGTCGCTGCATGCTGCTCGATGAAACGCGCGAGCTGGCTGTAGTGTTCGGCGGAGATGGAGATAATGCGTGATCCCAGACTGGGCGGGATGGCATGAGTCACGAGAATCTGACAGCAGATGGGATCCCCGCCGGTGAGTGCGAACGTCACCTCGAGTTGGTCTCCCTTGGAGACGCAGAGATCGGTGCTGAGCCCCATCCCTAGTGTGGTCAGTTCGGTGATGAAGCAGGAAGCAACCTCCGATCCCCGCCGAACGGTTCCCTCACGGGCAATGCTGATCCGGAAGAGTGCCCGCCTTATTCGTGTCACAGAACACTCCTTTGTCGAGGCTCGTCTAGCCGGTGAGCATGCTTATTGACTGTGATATCGGCTTGCGGGTCTATGAACTTGAGCGGTCGAGATTGGCCCGAACCGGTCAGGGCCATGATCTGGAGGCGACCCGGACGGCCGCCACGACCTCCACGGTGTTCGTCCCGATGGAGCCCGTGGAGCCCAGGATGGCCAGCCGCTTCATTCCCGCTCTCGCCTTGCCACCCCGTCCCGGGTCTGGGTCTTGACGCGGTACATCGCCTGGTCTGCGGCGCGGATTAGATCCTTCTGTGAGGCTCCGTCCTGGGGGAAGGTCGCAACGCCGAAGCTCGCCGTCAGGTTGACCGCCAGACCCGCCGTCGCCAGGAACCGGTGCGATCGCACCACGCGCCGCAATCGGTGGGCCACGCAGAGGGCACCTTCGGTCCCCGTCTCGGGCAACGTCACAATGAATTCGTCACCGCCGTAGCGGAAGATCCGGTCGCTCTTGCGCAGCTTGCCCTGAATGAGTTGCGCCACCTCGCGCAGAACCCGGCTGCCCGCCGGGTGGCCGTGGCGATCGTTCACATCCTTCAGGTGGTCCAGGTCGAAAAACAGGATGGAGAAGGTGCGCCCGTAGCGCCGGTCCCGCTCCAGTTCCTCATCCAGATAGGCATCCAGGTACCGGCGGTTGAAGGCGGTGGTCAAATCGTCCTGGATCGTCTTCCGCTGCAACTCGGCGTTCTGCCGCAGGAGGTGCGAGCGCTCCAGGCAGCTCCGCACGACGATCTCCAGTGTCCCCGGGCCCACCGGCTTGGCCAGACAGTGAAAGGCCCCTCGCTTCATCGCGTTCAGGCTGAACTCGCGGCTGTTGCAGGCCGCCATCAACACCACGGACGCGCGGGGGCGAATCCGGAGGATCCGCATCATCAGCACGGGCTCGCCGATGCGCGGGGCCTCCTGATCCAGGAAGACGGCATCGTAGGCCCGGGCCTTGATCCGCTTCAGCGCCGTCTCGGCCGTGGTCACCGCATCCACCTGCACCCCCTGCTCGTCCAGCAGGTCCAGGAGCTGCCGGCGGACATGGCGGTCCTGGTCCACGATCAGGACCCGTCCCTGGGTCAGGGAGACCGGGCCCTTTTCCTCATCCAGCAAGGCGAGATGCCCGGCAGGGATCCGCCGCTGCTCCACCCTCTGCAAAGGCCGCAGCGGGCGACCGTTTCTTTTCCAGGCTGTTACAGGCACAGTCCACACCTCTGACTGCTTGGATCAATACTTATACCTGCCCCCAACTCTGACTCTCATTGGTCGCGATGCCCTGACCGATGGTGTGACACCCGGCGGCGGGCAGTCCCACTGGACCATAAATCCTCCGTATGAATATCGGTTGAATGGTATGAAGAGCATAGCCCTCTGTCCGTCTTATCGGTTTGATAAGTTGGAATCTTTACGGTGTGCCGGGGTTCCAGAGTGGTGGTCAAAAAACCGGAGGCGGTCCGAGCTTGTTGGCTTGGAATGGACCGCGCGGTCGCACTCGACAGTCTTTGACAATTGTCTGGACGTTGGATTGACAATGTGTGGACGATCGCTCGCACTCACCTTTTCATGCATTGACAATATTATGTTACAAACATTGACAATTGATTGACAAACTGCTATGGGTCCCGTGTGGATCGGAAGCACAAGATTCTGGCCTACCTCTCACGGCGGGACTCCGCAACCGGTGGAGAGCTCAAGACCCACCTCGGCCTCAGTCGGCAGGCCTTGAGCATCCACCTCCGCAGCCTCATCGAGGCCGGAAAGGTGATCCGTGTCGGCACAACCCGAGGCGCTCGATACATGTTACCGAGCCGTGCTCCGGCGGCGGCGGTCATTTTGCGCCCCCTGCGCATACGGGGCCTTCACGAAGACCGCGTCTGGGATAACCTCGCCACCCGCCTCAACCTCCAGCGTGTGCTGAGGCCAAATGTGGAGGCCATCGTGCGCTATGCCTTCACCGAGATGCTCAACAACGCGATCGAACACTCGGAGTCCGACCGATGTACCATCCGCTTCAGTCTCGAAGCCGGCGCGGTGTCCTTCGAAGTCCGCGATCCTGGAATCGGCGTATTCCACTCAATCGCCTCCAAACTGCACCTGCCGGACGAGGTGGCGGCGTTGGTCGAGCTCCTAAAAGGAAGGACCACGACCATGCGCGAAGCCCACACAGGCGAAGGGATCTTTTTTACGTCGAAAGCGGCGGATCAGTTCGTGCTGCGATCCCACCGGATTCAAATTGAATGGAACCGGGCGAAGGACGACGTGTTTGTTTCCAAGCCGCGTTTCCTGGGTGGCACAGAGGTGCGCTTCCGGGTTCAGCGCAGCACCAGGCGCCGATTGGAGGAGGTCTTCAGCCAATACGCGCCCGAGGAATACGATTTCCAGTTCCAGAAGACGAAAGTGCTCGTGCGGCTGTTACAGCAGGACTATGTCTCCCGGTCCGAAGCCAGGAGGCTCATGGCGAACCTTGAGAAATTCCGTGAGATTGTGTTGGACTTTCGAGATGTGAAATCGGTGGGGCAAGGCTTTGCCGATGAGGTGTTCCGCGTGTTCGCCAAGCGCTATCCGGCCATCGTGATCTCGACCGAGAACACCAATCCGGTGATTGATGCCATGATTCGCCACGTGCGGCCGTCTTGATTCTGCATCATGTCGGGAACACTGCGTCTTTCTTCCACGGTCACAAGTGCGGCTCCAAACTCCGGTTGTCGTCCTTGAATAGCACGCCGGCTACCAGAGTATAGGCCTCGCCAGCACCTCGTCCCCGGCGCGGGCCAGCAGCAGGCCAGCATCCTCCCCGCCCCTCCTTCAAATCCGGTCAGACCAGAAAAAGTAGAATGTCCCCATTTCTTACGCGACTGATAGTGCCGATGGTAACGGCGCACATGGGACGTCAGGAGCCATTGCATGAACTGGCTAAGATCACTCTCACCCCGAGGCCAGACAGCGAGATGGAAGTGATTGGGCATCACACAGTAGGCCAGGACTCGCATCCGCACACGATCGGCCCCCTTCTGGAGGAGCTCACGAAATGCTGCATAATCCTCAGGTTTCCGAAACACGTCCGCGCGCGCATTCCCGCGGTTGATCACGTGATAGCAGAGACCGCCCACCGACGCGCGGGCCGTGCGAGGCATGCGGAGAACCTAGCAGAGCGCCCAGGAATGGATCAATGGAAAAGTAGAATGTCCCCTTTTCTTCCCTGACCCCTACCTTCGTTCGGATGGAGGAACAGCTTCTGAGCTTATAGTTTGTAGATCTCCCGCCGCTCCATCGCAGAGGCCACCGCACCGATCAGCCGTTCCGTCCCCACCGGTTTGACGACGTAGTTGGTAATCCCATCCTTGACCATGCTGGCCAGCTTCTCGGAATTCAATACGTGCTTCTGCATTTCAGCTTCGTGACGAACCAGAGTCCAGAGCAGCCGAGCCGCCGCGCCGCCCAAGACCTCCGCACGAGGCGACTTATGCTTTGCGATGACCGTTGGCATTCCCGGGTCGCCGGTCACGTCCACAATGAGATCCGTGTCGGTACGGGCAATCAATCCGACGGGGTCCGTCGCGCACGGTATGTTCAACTCCCGGGCACGTTTCAGCCCAGGGGCGGAGGGATACTTGTCAGTGATCCCGACAACCTCCACCTCGGGAACATGGCTGAACATATCAAGGAGAGCGGAGCCTCCCTTTCCGGCGCCGCAGATGGCGATCTTGATCCGTTCCCCGCTGTCCCTCTCATCCGGCACGCCGGTCATGACAATCAACGAAACACGCTGGAACTGGTCCTTGAAGAAGGCCACAACGTCCATTCCTTTCTCCATGTCGACATCGATGAGTGCGACGTCGACCACGAGTGGATTTTCACCGCTCCGAATCGTGTCGATGGCGCTCGGCCCATCCACTGCCTCAAGGACGTCGTACCCTTCCTTCTCAAGCGTGAGACGAATCCTGTTTCTGATACTTAGGTCCTCTTCCACGACTAAGACCGTCCCGCTCGACGACTCTCTGGATCCGAACATGCTGGCTGACTTGTCCTGCGACATGGCAACCCTCCTTCCTAAGCACGAAGAGATTATCGGAAACAGAATCATCAGGGCGGTGGTGTCGATAACAGGCGCGTCGGGTCAACGGAGCGACGTGTGCAAGGAGGCGGGAGTGAGATGAAATCGTCCTGATTACTACCCCATGACGACCTCGCGGGACATCGGAGACCATCAACCGAACGGACCCTGGTAACCCTCAGGTAGTCGAGGGGGGGAGAGTACTCCTTCTTACCAACGTCGTCAAACCCGGGCCAGCCAAACCAGCAAGCTTCAGCCACTTCTCCTGATAAATCAGCAAGTTACAGGAATGATAAAAAAATGATAAAATTGGTTTACGGAGTGAGACAATGAGCAGAGTGATCGGGCAAATGAGAGAAAGCGGTTGGATGGCGGTAGGCTACGTGACGCTCCTGATCATCCTTCCGGCGTTCGTCGGGATTCCGACCGTCCTCTGGTTGGCAAACCACTCCCACCGAAGCGGCTTCTAACACAACTCCTTCAGATTTCTCCGCGCGCGCCCCGCTGCCAGTCGAGCGTGGCGAAGCACCACGCCAGCGCCACGCCAGCAGCGATCAGCGTTCCATGAAACCCCCATTCGATCCAGACCAGCGCTCCGGGATTCATCCCGCTGACCATGTGGAGGCTGTCGTGGAGCCACCAGTTCCCGAGCAGCCAGGCCGTGCCGAGGTACATCGCCAGGGCGCGGCCCTTGTCGGCCGAAGTTGCCTGCCGCACCAGCCGCCAGCCCAGGATGACCAGCGCGACTCCCAGTCCCAGGGCCGCGGCCTCCAATGCACCGAAGATCATCAACAGCTTAACCTGGCCCCCTGTCGGCGCCGGCATCAGCGGGACGGGTGCCGGCCAGATCGCGGGGCCGAAGGGCGCCGCCGGCGCCATCAGGAACGCGGGAACTCCGATCAGGAGCGTCACCAGCCACACCTTCACCGTTGTCGTCATGACCTTCTCCTCTCGACGGGGACACACCAGGCACAGGCTACTTTTTCAAGGGGATAGTGTCAACAGGAAGGATTATAAACGGGGCATTTTCAGCCAAGAAACCGCGCGCCCCGCCCCGCAATGTGGCATTGCAAGGTTTGGCCCTAGCCTACTCGCCTTGACCGCGCAAGCTGACTTCAATACACTGTTTGAAGGTCGCGGTGGCTGCGCGAGAGGGTGTGCCGATAAGATCACCAGGGAACAACTGACCTATGGCTACCGATCAGCCATTTCGAGGAGGAAGTCTCACGGTCGCCGCCCTGATCGTCCTAGGGCTCGTGTTCGCCGGCCATTGGATTGTCACTTACGTGGACGGAGATACTAATCCTTGGGCTATTACACCTTGGTATGGCGCTGCCGCAGTCGCCATCATCGTCTGTGGGCTCTTCATCAACCTGCGTCGGACTGACTAAATGAACCGGACCTAGAAACCTCTAGTCGTTCGCTGGCTGAGCCGCGCTGACCGCTGAATCGGCCAGAGAGCGCGAAAGTCGCCATCCGCGCGCGCCCTGCCCCGCTCCGCCGGCAGATGGCAATTTCAAGATCCTAGTTTCGATCCGAGCCTGGACGCCGGCTTGGAAAAGTAGCCTGTCCCCTTAAATTCCCTCCGTTGCACAATGTCTTCAAGGAACGGCTCGATATACCTACCCCAGAAGACCTCACACGGCGAGCCTTCGAACTCGATGCCCTGGTATGAGATTTCTCTCCAGTAGAAGTCTTTCACCCGAAACGGCGGGCCAGCTGTCATGAATGCCCATGGAGTGATTTGGTCGCGCTCTAGCTTGACCCACTCGTCCTCGACTAACTTCTCGATTAGTGGATACAGGGCCGTTGCCACAGACGACCTCCGAAGCCTAACGGATGACTCCGAATCGGTTTTCCGACACCCCCTCTCCGCTTCTTGTGACCTCCTAACTCTCCCCTTTAGTCCCCCTAGTCGGACCGGCCTGACTGTGCATCGAGTGGAGGCTTGTCAAGATATTGGCGGCGATAATCCTCGTGCAGTCGACGTTCTAGTCTGATCGCCTCTTCCACGTCTTGAACGAAGACATAGTCGAAACGTAACTGCCTCAAGGGGAACATCCTTTGAAACCCCCAGCGGTAGAACTGTTTCCCCGCAGGGTGCTGGGCTCGTTTGCCCTCTGCTGCTTGCTTAAACTCGCGCACCCTCGTACCTAATCTCACCGACTGACCAATGTGCAAGATTGCATTCGGATCTACACCGTCGACTCGCCCAATCGGAATGGGATTTCCCTCTAAGGAGAAAGCGCGTATCCGGTAGACGCCCGGACGATCTCCGACGGCAAGATGATGGCCTGACGTAAGAAGATAGGGTTCCGACCATTCGGAAGTCTCTATCTTTTTATTACGCTGCTCAGCCATTTGTGCACCATCCTGGATCGGTCTGATCGAGGCACCAAAGCAAATCAATACGCCCAGTGAAAGTGCGGCAATCCCGCAGGGGACGAGGATTGTCGGGACAGACTACTTTTCCCGTTGATTTCTGTCAACAGCCGGTCGCCATGCGACAGCAAATGGCGACCGGCGACTCTCCCTCTTTCGGACGCTGCCGTCCAGATCACCCCTCACCCAGCCCTCTCCCTCAAGGGGCGAGGGGGAAAGACAAGGGCGGTCTGGGTGATCCCCAACTGCGCGCGTCCAACGAGGGCCTTCTGAGGCCGCGCGTTGCGCGAGCAAGGGGATTACCCAGGCCGCCCGATCCGCTGTTCAAAAAGAAAGAGCCTGCTGATCATTAAGACCAGCAGGCTCTTTTTATACCCCGGCAGCGTCCTACTTTCCCACTGCCTCACGGCGGCAGTATCATCGGCCCTGGAGGGCTTAACTTCCGTGTTCGGGATGGGAACGGGTGGAACCCCTCCGGCAAGGCCACCGGGAACTCATGGAGATAAGAGCTAATAGCTTATGGCTTATGGCAAGAAGTTGGACCGGCTGTCCGCGCTCTTGCTATCAGCTATATGCCATACGCCATATGCTCTTCAGTGATTTGAAGACCATGTCTATCAGGAGCAAAAGGTAGTAAGTTAAGCCGCACGGCCGATTAGTACTGGTTAGCTTCAGGCCTTACGGCCCTTCCACACCCAGCCTATCAAACTCGTGGTCTACGAGTGGCCTTTAGGGGGCTTGCGCCCCGGGAGATCTCATCTTGAGGCAGGCTTCCCGCTTAGATGCTTTCAGCGGTTATCCCAACCGAACATAGCTACCCGGCACTGCCGCTGGCGCGACAACCGGCACACTAGAGGTCCGTCCTTCTCAGTCCTCTCGTACTAGAGAAAGCCCCTCTCAAATCTCCTCCGCCCACAACAGATAGGGACCGAACTGTCTCACGACGTTCTGAACCCAACTCTCGTACCGCTTTAACGGGCGAACAGCCCGACCCTTGGGACCAGCTTCAGCCCCAGGATGCGATGAGTCGACATCGAGGTGCCAAACCTCCCCGTCGATGTGAACTCTTGGGGGAGATCAGCCTGTTATCCCCGGCGTACCTTTTATCCGTTGAGCGATGGCCCTTCCACACAGAACCACCGGATCACTAAGCCCGACTTTCGTCTCTGCTCGACCTGTCAGTCTCGCAGTCAAGCTCCCTTCTGCCTTTACACTCGACGGCTGATTACCGACCAGCCTGAGGGAACCTTTGGGCGCCTCCGTTACATTTTGGGAGGCGACCGCCCCAGTCAAACTACCCACCAGACACTGTCCTCGCCCTGGATGACAGGGCCGAGTTAGAATATCGGAAAAGTAAGGGTGGTATTTCAAGATTGGCTCCGCGGGAACTAGCGCCCCCGCCTCACAGCCTCCCACCTATCCTACACATACCCGTCCAACACCCAATGTCAAGTTGTAGTAAAGGTGCACAGGGTCTTTCCGTCTAGTTGCGGGCACCCGGCTTCTTCACCGGAACAACAAATTCGCTGAGTCACTCCCCGAGACAGCGCTCCAGTCGTTACGCCATTCATGCAGGTCGGAACTT
>VGXG01000058.1 GCA_016873395.1 Nitrospira sp.
TTATAGCATGACCGGATCTGACCATACGCTATACGCCATATGCTCTTTTCCCTTACGCTATCAGTCATTTGCTCTGGAGGCGTTATGAAATTGATCGAGGCGATTATCAAACCTTTCAAGCTGGATGAGGTCAAGGACGCCCTGCTGGAGATCGGCGTGCAGGGCATGACGGTGACTGAGGTCAAGGGATTCGGCCGTCAAAAGGGGCATAAGGAGACCTACCGCGGTACCGAGTACACGATCGAGTTCGTGCCCAAGGTGAAGGTCGAAGTGGCCGTGGCGGACAGCTTGGTGCCGCGCGTGCTCGAGACCATTACGCGCAGCGCAAAGACGGGCAGCATCGGGGACGGCAAGATCTTTGTCCGGGACCTCAGTGCGGCGGTTCGGATCAGGACGGGGGAGACGGGGGAAACGGCGTTGTGATGATGGTGCCGGACAGGGGAGCGCTCGTGAGCCTCTTGGGAAAAACGGAGGGCGACGCAGCCTCCACGCTGGCTGAGCACCGGCAGATGCTCCGACAGCGGTTGATGGAGGGCGCCTCGGGGGCCGAGGTCATGGCGGCCCTGACCGAATTCGTGGACGGCTTGATCATCGGCCGCTACCGCAACGTCATGCGGCAAGCCGGGGAGGAGGCGCAGGTGGCAGGAGCCCAGCACTGCTGCCTGGTGGCGCTGGGTGGCTACGGCCGCCGGGAGCTGGCTCCCTATTCCGATATCGACGTCATGTTCCTCTATCGCGAGGAGGCCGGGGAGGCGGCACCGGCCCTGTCCCGCGAGGTTTTGCATCACCTCTGGGACCTGGGATTCCAGGTCGGCCATAGCGTGCGGACGATCCATGATTGCACCGAACTGGCTGCGAAAGATCTCACGATCCGCACCTCTATGATGGAAGCCAGATTCTTGACCGGGAGCCCGCAACTGTTTCAGGAGTTTCATCGCCGGTACTTCCGGCAGGTGGTTGGTCGTCGAACGGACCGGTTCATCGAGCAGAAGATGGACGAGCGCCGTCGAGAATATGAGAAGTTCGGAGAGACCGTCTACCTCCTCGAGCCCAACGTCAAGAAAAGCAAAGGGGGCCTCCGGGACCTCCACATGTTGCAGTGGGCCGGCATGGCCCGGTTCCAGGCTGCCACGCTGCAGGATTTGGCGGGCCGCGGCATCCTTTCCCGGCAGGATTTCCTCTCCCTGACGGACGCCAGGGAGTTCCTCTGGCGCGTGCGGGCCCTTCTGCACTTTGGGGCCGACATGGCGCAGGAAATCCTATCGTTCGACGAACAAATCCGGCTGGCTTCCCTGTACGGGTTCCAGGACCGCCCTCACCTCCTGGGGGTGGAGCAGTTCATGCAGCAGTACTATCGGCATACGATGGGGCTCCATGAGATCTCGGTCCGGTTTGTGGACCGGTGCCGGGCCGTGCCTGTGTGGCGTCGTTTGACCCGCTTCTTGCCGGCCACCAAGGTGGACGGCCATTTCGAGGTGGCGGGGCAGCGCTTGACCGTTCCCTCGGAGTTGCGGACGAGGGTGCTGGACAGTCCGGATCTGTTGCTCCGCCTGTTCGAGATGGCGCGGGCTCGGGGCCTCAAGATCGACACCGATCTGCTGGATGAAATCCACCGCCATATGGATGGTGTGTCGGATGAGGCGTTCCGAGCTCCCGAGGTCAGTCGGGTCTTTCTGAAGATCCTGGCGGGACCGGAGGCGGTGGCCGGCACGCTCGAGGCGATGCATCGCGCCCACCTGCTGGAAAAACTCATTCCGGTCTTTGCTACAGTCCGAGGGCTGATGCAGTTCAACCAGTACCATAAGTACACGGTGGACGAACACAGCCTCTTGGCCGTGGCCAAGGCCGAGGCACTGGCCCAAGATCCGGGCGTCATCGGCGAGGTCTGCCGGGAGATCAGGCGCCGCGACCTCCTGCACTTGGCGCTCTTGCTGCACGATCTGGGAAAGGGGCGGGAAGAAGACCATAGCGAAGTAGGCAAAGCCATCGCGGAAGAAACGGCGGCCAGGCTGGGGTTCGACGAGCAGGAAACCAGGACCTTGGTTTTTCTCGTGCACCGGCACCTGCTCATGGCCCATACGGCCTTCCGGCGCGATCCCTACGACGAGAAGGTCCTCTTGCCCTTCGCGCGAGCGGTGGCGACGCCGGAGGTGCTCAGGAAGCTGCTGGTTTTAACCGCCGCCGATATCGCTGCGGTGGGACCAGGCGTCTTGACCAAGTGGAAAGAGTCCTTGCTTATTGAACTCTACCTTCGCACGCTGCCGGAGGTGTCGGGCGAGCGGGATGAGGCAGCCGGGCCTGATCGGATCAAGAAGCTGGCCGGCGAGGTGGCGCGCGAGCTTGCGGACGTTGCGGCAGGGGGTCTTGGCTGGATCGAATCGCAACTTGGTCAGTTCCCCTTGCGCTATGTGTACGGAACTGCTCCGAAGCGGATCGCGGCCCATCTGGGGGCGATCAAGCGGTTGCAGGTCGGGGAGGCGCTGGCCGAGGGGAGCTTCAACAAGGAACGAGGCGCCTGCGAGTACACGGTGATTACCTTCAATGATCTGACCCCCGGGATCTTTTCAAAGATCGCTGGCGTTATGGCGGCCCAGGGGCTTCAGATTCTGGATGCCCAGATCATCACCAGGCACGACGGGGTCGTGGTGGACACCTTCCAGGTTTCAGATCCCGACTACGCTGGCGTTCCCCCAGTCGAGCGTCTGGCAGCCACAGCTGACACCATCGTCAAGGTCCTGAAGGGCGAGGAAGCGGTCGAGCGGTTGATAAGCCGCAGCAACCGCCTGCCGTCGGCTCGACGGCTGCCCACCAGCCGCCAGGCGACCGAGGTGCAAATCGATAACGAGACGTCGGATCGGTTCACGATCATCGATGTTTTTGCCGATGACAAGCAGGGGCTCTTGTATGTCATCACGCACGCCATCTTTCAGCTCGGTCTCTCGGTCCATGCGGCCCGGATTTCAACCAGGCTGGATCAGGTGGCCGATGTGTTCTACGTGACGAACCAGGAGGGGGTGAAGATCGAGGTCCCCTCGCGCTTGGAGGCGATCCGCACGGTGATCGAAGAGGAGATTGATCGGTTTCTGGACCAGCAAGTTGATGCGCCGGAACGCGTATCATCAGGATCATCATAAATCGGACCTGAAAGGAGGCGTGGAATGAATCCCCGCGAGGTATTGGAATTTGCCAAGAAGAACAAGGTGCAGATCGTGGACCTGAAGTTCGTGGACCTGCTTGGCACCTGGCAGCACTTTTCGATTCCGGTCGAGGAACTCAACGAAGGGACCTTCAAGGACGGGTCCGGCATGGACGGCTCCTCCATCCGGGGGTGGAAGGCGATCAACAACAGCGACATGCTGGTGGTGCCCGATCCGGTCACGGCCTGCCTGGACCCCTTCACGGCGGTGCCCACCTTGAGCCTAGTTGGCAACGTGGTGGACCCGATCACCAGGGAAAACTACGATCGCGACCCCCGGCACGTCGCCCAAAAAGCCGAGCAGTATCTCAAAAGCACCAAGATCGGCGACGTCTCTTACTGGGGGCCGGAGGCCGAGTTCTTCATCTTCGATCAGGCCCGCTATGATCAGAACAGCCATAGCGGCTATTACTTCATCGATTCCGATGAGGGGATTTGGAATGCGGGGAAAGAGGGGGCCAACCTGGGCTCGAAGATCCGGCACAAAGAGGGCTATTTCCCGGTGGCCCCGACCGACACCCAGCAGGACATCCGGAGCGAGATGATTCTGGAGATGCAGAAGGCCGGCATCCCGATCGAGAAGCATCACCACGAGGTGGCGACGGCCGGCCAGGCCGAGATCGACCTGCGGTTCGATTCGCTCGTGACGATGGCCGACAAGATGATGATGTACAAGTACGTGGTCAAGAACGTCGCCCGCCGGCACGGCAAAACCGTCACCTTCATGCCCAAGCCGATTTTCGGGGACAACGGCTCCGGCATGCACACGCACCAGAGCATTTGGAAAGACGGAAAACCGCTGTTTGCGGGCAAGGAATATGCCGGCATCTCGCAACTTTGTCTGTACTACATCGGCGGCATCCTGAAGCATGCCCCTGCGCTGGCGGGGTTTACCAACCCGACGACGAATTCCTACAAGCGGCTGACCCCTGGATTCGAAGCACCGGTGCTGCTGGCCTATTCCAGCCGCAACCGGTCTGCCGGCATCCGGATCCCGATGTATTCCCCCAGCCCCAAGGCGAAGCGGATCGAAGTGCGGTTCCCCGACCCGGCCTGCAATCCCTATCTGGCCTTCTCGGCCATGCTGATGGCAGGGTTGGACGGGATCGAGAACAAGATCGACCCGGGTGAGCCGATGGAGAAGGACCTGTATGACCTGGAGCCCAGGGAGGCGGCCAAGGTGCCGACCATGCCGGGGAGCCTGGATGACGCGATCCGGAACCTGGAGAAGGACCATCAATTCCTGCTCAAGGGCGGGGTGTTCACGGAGGATGTGATCGAGACCTGGATCGCGTATAAGCGTGGGAAGGAAGTGGACCAGTTGCGGCTGCGTCCTCACCCCTTTGAGTTCTTCCTCTACTACGACGTGTAACGGAAAGCGGTCAGCAGTCAGTCATCAGCGAGGAAGCTGACGGCTGAAAGCTAATAGCTGATAGTGATGACAGCCCGACAACGTCGTCGGGCGATGCGTCCATTGCTTCCAGAACGCAACGGTTCAGTTGGCAACGGCGCCAGCAGCTCTGCTGGGAGAAGCCAAAGGCTTCCCTTCGGCCGATTGTTGGCGCCGTTTTGTTGCGTGGGCACGGACGACGACGATGGTGTTCCAATGGTTGTAATGGATGCGCGCGAACAGGTGAGAGATTCACTGCGAGCTTTCCTGACGGACGAATGTGCTGCGCTGGAGGCGATCGCCGGGGCCTTGGCCGGGCCTGGCGGTGAGCAGCAGCGGCTCGATCTGGTAAAACAACTCATCCGCGATCGCTTGCTGGTCGTGAAATCCAAGCTGGTTCAGGGCAAGGGAGGCTTGGACGAAGCGGACATGGCGGGCGCAGCCGCGGAGCGGGTGCCTGGGGAGCACCTCTACCGGGGCTTGCACGCCAGCTTGGTGGGGCAAAGCGAGGCGATGCAGCAGGTCTACCGGGAAATCAAGCGGCTGAGTTACAGCCAGGCGACCGTCCTGCTCCGGGGGGAGAGCGGGACCGGCAAGGAGCTGGTGGCCAAGGCCATCCATCTGGGCGGGGAACGGGCGAAGAAACCCTTTGTCAGGCTGCACTGTGCGGCCGTGACGGAGACGTTGCTGGAGAGCGAATTGTTCGGACATGAGCGGGGCGCCTTCACGGGCGCCGTGGCGCAGCGCAAGGGAAAGTTCGAGCAGGCCGACGGCGGGACCCTCTTTCTGGACGAAATCGGGGACATTCCGCTCGCCACACAAGTCAAACTCCTGCGGGTCTTGCAGGAGAAGGGCTTCGAGCGGGTCGGCGGCAGCCGGTTTCTGTCGGTGGACGTGCGGGTGATCTCCGCCACCCATCGGGACCTGGAGGCGATGGTCCGGGCCGGCTCGTTCCGGGAAGACCTCTATTACCGCCTCAACGTGGTGCCGATCACCTTGCCGCCGCTGCGGGAGCGGGCAGGAGACATTCCCTTGCTGATCGAGCATTTTCTCTCCCGATTCAACCGGGAGAATCGCCGGCAGGTGCGTCTGGGACGTGATCTCCTGACACTCATGAGCCGATATCACTGGCCCGGCAACGTCCGCGAGCTGCAGAATTGCGTGGAGCGGCTGGTGGTCATGGTGGAGCCGGGACAGGGCCTCGTGACCTTCGACACGATCCCGCCGTCCTTGCGCGGATACTTTTCCGACATGCGGCAGGTGACCGGCGGTTCTCTGGGAAGAGCCGGGAAGGATTGGGCGGGAGGGCAGTCGCTCGGGGAGAGCTTGCAGGAGATCGAGCGGCGTCGCCTGTTGACCAGCCTGGAACGGGTCGGATGGGTCCAGGCGAAAGCGGCCAGAGCCCTGGGGCTCACCCCGAGGCAGGTGGCGTACAAAATGAAGAAGTATGGGATCAGCGAGCGTGAAGCGTGAGCCGTGAAATGTAGGGAGTCAGATAGTTCACTGGTGGCAAAAAACCTCTCCGCTGCGAGTTGATCGAACGCAGCGGACCTAGCTTGGTATGGAGGTCTGTCATGCACAGAGAAGAAAAGAGTGTTATTGAGCACCGGCCCACTTCAGAGGAGTATTTTGACCGGACGGTGGAGCAGGCGGTCGTCTCAGCAGTGTTGCGAGCCGCCGGGCCCTCGCGGCGCCAATTCCTCGCCGGCTTGGGAGGGGCGGCCTTGGCGACGCTGATCGCAGAAGTCTTTCCGCTGGGAAGGCTGAAGGTCTTTGCGGCTGATCCAGTGGGCAAGCCGGAGAAGAAGGACCTCAGCATCGGCTTCATCCCGATCACCTGCGCGACGCCGATCATCATGGCGGAGCCGTTGGGCTTCTACAAGAAGCACGGGCTGAACGCATCGGTGAAGCGGGCGGCGGGCTGGGCCATGATCCGTGACTGGGCGATCAACAAGGAGGTGGATGCGGCGCATATGCTGACGCCCATGCCGCTGGCGATCACGCTCGGTGCGGGCTCGGTGCCCGTTCCCTTCTACATGCCGGCGGTGGAGAACATCAACGGGCAGGCCATCACCCTGCACATCAAGCACAAGGACGCGAAGACGGCCGCCGACATGAAAGGCTTCCGGTTCTGCGTGCCTTTCGATTACTCCATGCATAACTATCTGCTCCGCTACTTCCTGGCGGAGGGCGGGATCCACCCGGACAAGGACGTGCAGATTCGCGTCGTGCCGCCGCCCGAAATGGTCGCGAACCTCAAGGCGGGAAACGTCAACGGATACCTGGCGCCTGACCCGTTCAATCAGCGGGCGGTGTACGAGAACGTGGGATTCATCTTCAAACTGTCGAAGGAGATCTGGGACCGCCATCCCTGCTGCGCCTTTACCGTGTCCAAGGAGTTTGCCACGACGTATCCCAACACGTTCAACGCGCTCTTTCGGGCGATCGTGGACGCGACGCACTATGCCTCCAACCCGGCGCACCGGAAGGAGATTGCGACCGCGATCGCGCCCACGAACTATCTCAATCAACCGGTGACCGTCCTGGAGCAGGTGCTGACCGGCACCTACGCAGACGGGCTCGGGGCCATCAAAAAGGTGCCGGACCGGATCGACTTCGATCCCTACCCCTGGCACTCGATGGCGGTCTGGATCTTGACCCAGATGAAGCGATGGGGGCATTTGAAGGGAGCCGTGAACTACAAACAAGTGGCCGAGCAGGTCTATCTGGCGGCGGACTGCGATCGCATAGCCAAGGAACTGGGCTATCAGACCCACAAAGCCACCTCGACCTCACATACGATCATGGGCAAGGTGTTCGATCCGAATCGGGCCGAGGCGTATGTGAAGAGTTTCAAAATCCACAGCATGGCGTAGGAAGCGAAGAACAGGGTCGCAAGGCAAACAATAATCGGAGGACCGATGGCAACGAAGAAGGACGCCTTATTGATTTCAGGAACATTGCTGACCCTGTTCCTGGTCGCCTGGCACCTGTTTACCCTTCGCCAGGACTTTGATCCCAAAGGTTTCACGGAAGATCAACTCATGACGATGGAGTTCAATGGCGACATCGTGCGGACGTCGGACGGCGGGTATGTCTGGAATCCTGAAAAAGAGAAAGTGAAGGGAGTCCCCGGTCCCCTGTCGGTGCTGGAGAAGGCTCGGACCGAGTTGGAAGAGGCCTTCGTCATCAAGGGGACGAACGACCATGGGATCGCCTATCTGGTGCTCTACACGGTGACGCGCTTCGGGGCCGGCTTCCTAGCCGCCTCGGTCGTGGCCATCATGCTGGGCGTCTTGCTCGGCCTCAATAAGGTGCTGTTCCAAGCGGTCAATCCCTATATTCAGATCCTCAAGCCGATCTCCCCCTTGGCCTGGATGCCCTTGCTGCTCTACACGGTCAAGGACCCGAAATGGACCGCCGTGCTGGTTGTGTTCATGGCGGCGCTCTGGCCGACCCTGGCCACGACGGCCTTCGGGGTCAATTCCCTGCGCAAGGACTATCTCCACGTGGCCGCCATCCTCCAATTGTCCTGGTTCAAGCGCCTGTTCAAGGTCATCCTGCCGGGAGCGGCGCCGACCATCGTGAACGGTCTCCGTATCTCGTTCGGGAGCGCGCTCGTAGCGGTGGTGCCGGCTGAGATGCTGCTGGGCGAGCTGGGCGTGGGCTATCTCAGTTGGATCGAATGGAACAACCTGGACATCGCGGGGGTCATCTTCGCCATCCTGGTCGTAGGAGTAGTGGGGGTCGTCCTGGATTCGGGGTTCAACAAGCTGGCCGGACTTGTGACGTATCAAGAGTAAGCCGAGAAGCTGTCAGCCGTCCACCAGTAGAGACGGCGCTGTCCTCAATCGCAAGCTGAAAACTGAGAACCGATTACTGAAAGCCCAATTATACGGAGTCCATCATGGCCTTTCTCGAGATCGACCACGTGACCAAATACTTTCCCAGCCCATCTGGGTCCGGCCAGGTCTGCATCTTTAAGGATGCGACCATCAAAATCGAGAAGGGTGAGTTCGTGACCACCATCGGCCACTCGGGCTGCGGCAAGAGCACCTTGCTGAACATCATCGCCGGGCTGGAAACGATGACGGAGGGCGGCATCATCCTCAACGGCAAGGAGGTGACCGGCCCGGGGCTGGACCGGATGGTGGTGTTCCAGAATTTTTCTCTGATGCCTTGGATGACCGTGTTTGAAAATATCCGCCTGGCGGTCCGGGCGGCCTACCCGGACTGGGACAGGGAAAAGATCGCCGCGCACGTTCACAAGTACATCAGTCTGGTGGGGCTCAAGGGGGCGGAAGACAAGCGGCCGACGGCCCTGTCCGGGGGGATGAAGCAACGAGTCGGGCTCGCGCGGGCGTTCTCCATCGAGCCCAAGGTCCTGCTGCTGGACGAACCCTTCGCGCAGATCGACGCGCTGACGCGGGGCGTGATCCAGGAGGAGCTGGTCCAGATGTGGAACGCCACCCGCAACACCGTATTCATGGTGACCCATGACGTGGATGAAGCGATCCTGCTCTCGGATCGGATCATGCTGATGACCAACGGCCCCTCGGCCAGGATCGCGGAGATTGTGGATGTGACGATCCCGCGGCCACGCTCGCGGGACACGATCATTGAGCACCCGCACTACTACAAGATCAGGAACCACATCATTCATTTTCTCGTCCGCCATGCGTCCCATGGCGAGACGGACGCCGGCAGCGGAGCGGAGCAAGCCGGGGGGGCGGCCCCGCTGGTTGTGAAGTTTTGACATGCATGCCTCAGTCAATGAGGCATGTCACTTCAAACACAAGGAGGGTGCGATGGAAGGGAAGAAGCCTCGGGATATTATCAAGGCGAAGCGCCTCGAGAAGAAGGTCACGATCGCCCAACTGGCCAAGACGGTCGGCAAAAATCCGACGTTTGTGGCGGCGGCTCTGGCCGGAAATCACCGTCTGACGGATGAGGAGGCCAAGAAAGTCGGAAAGGAACTGGAACTGGACAAGGAGACCACTGCATTCCTGAGTAAATTTCCGGTCCGGACTGACTTTCCCAACACGACCGATCCGTTCAAGTACCGACTCCTGGAAATCATCGGAGTCTATGGCGATGCCCTGCGGGACATGGCGAACGAGATGTTCGGCGACGGGATCATGAGCGCGATCGACTTTACGCTTGATATGGAACGGGTTACCGGCAGCCAGGGGGAGGCTCGCTGCAAGATCACACTCAACGGCAAATGGCTGGAGTACAAGACATTCTGACTGCTCTCGAAAGGTTAAAGGCTGGTCGCCATAGCATTAAATAAGATCGGCTCACCGGGGCGCTTGCGGTGACAGTCCGCCGCAGGCGCCTCGCCTTGACGCTTCCCTTCCGGGGTCCGCTGCAACCCCTGTCGCCACGCCCATTTTGTGCTGGTTCCTACAAAATTGTCGCAGGGCCTATGCGAGCACGTAAGAACCACTGAAAAATAGCAGGTCTCCGTGGCATCGAACTTGCTGTTATCCCTCTCGGGTCGTTTCCCTTTCGGAGAGCGCCTTGCTTGATGGTTGCCGGGAGCCATAATATTTCCCGGAGGCACAAAAACTATCCGCTCACATCTGATCGAAGTGAGCGGTTCTAGCAAGCTTGGTATGGAGACAGCGTCATGATCACAGTGACGGACCGGGTCAGCCTGGAGAGAGTGGGACGGGATAAGCAGCCTCCTGTTGAGCAACGGATTGTGGCGACATTGCATGCGGGCGGCACCAAAACGCTGGAGCAGCTCGCCGCCGAGCTTCCCGATGTGAGTTGGCCTCAGGTATTCCTGGCGATCGACCGGCTGAGCCGATCAGGCGGGGTTGTCCTGCATCGCACGAACCGGGGCGACTATCAAGCTTCGCTCAGTCGGAGCGAAGTCCTCGAAGTCTGATGACCGACTCGGATCGCACGGTCTGGCTGCTGCTCTCCACGACGCTGGTGATGTTGACCCTTCCCGGCGTCGCGCTGTTTTATGGCGGCATGGTCCGCAAGAAGAACGTGCTGAACACGATGGGGCTTCCGCTCCTGGCACTGGTGCTGGTCTCGATCCTGTGGTTGGTGGGAGGCGATCTGCTGGCTGTGGCTCCTGGAGGGGGAACGGGCGCTCGGTTCGGTCCTGTCTCGCCGCTCCTGGCCTACCAGATGATGAGCGCCGCTCTCGCGTTGGCGCTGGTGGCTGGAGCGCTGGTCGAGCGCATCCATGTTTCATTTTTCCTGCTCTTTGGGTTTCTGTGGTCC
>VGXG01000059.1 GCA_016873395.1 Nitrospira sp.
GCGCGGAAGAGCACATCCCAGAGGATCAACGCGCCGAGAAAGAAGGTCACGACGCCCGGCAGTTGCCCCTGGAATCGCATCAGGTAGACCGTGATGAAGCCCCAGACGACCAAGTCCAGGAATGGCCAGTAGAAGATCTCCATCAGGCGGGGCAGGCTCCGCCGGTAGAGGTAGAGATGGCGCGTGACGAGGGCGGCGATGCGGTGAATCTTCATCTCAACCACCGGCGAGTGGCAAGGGGCACGGGGCTAGAGGGAAACCTGTTTCTCTTTCCCATACCTCTCGCCGCTCGCCCCTAGCCTCGTGCCAATTTCAGAAACACTTCTTCCAGATCCCGCTGGCCGAACCGCTCCGTGATCTCCTGGGCCGTCCCCTGGGCCACGATCTTGCCCTTCTGGAGGAAGATGATGCGGTCGGACATCTCTTCCATTTCCTTCATGTTATGGGAGGTGTAGAGGATGCTCAAGCCGGCCGACCGGCGCACCTCTTTCAGCAGGCCGCGAATCTTATGCGCGATATCCGGGTCCAGGCTGGCGGTGGGCTCGTCCAGGAACAGGACCTTGGGCTCCGTCAGGATCGCCTTGGCCAGCGTGAGCCTGGTCATCTGGCCGGAGGATAATTTTCTGGTGACCTTGAAGCGAAACTCCTCCATCTCCAGCTTCTTGACCACCTCGTCGATGCGCCGCGAGACATCCGAGAGCCCGTAGAGCTTCGCCACGACCTTCAGGTTTTCCTCCACGGTCAGCGAATAGGGCATCGAGATATAGGTGGAGGAGAAGTTCACCTGGCCCAGAATCTCCTCGCGATGCGTCGCCAGGTCCAGCCCGAACATGCGAATCGAGCCGGCGGTCGGCGTGATCATCCCCAGCAGCATCTGGATCGTGGTCGTCTTCCCCGCCCCGTTCGGACCGAGCAGGCCCAGGATTTCTCCCTGGCGGATTTCGAAGGAGACCCCATCCACGGCGGTGAAGTCGCCGAAACGTTTGGTTAGATTGCTTACTTGGACAATGGGAGAGGACATGAAGAGCGTACAGTTATCAGTCATCAGTTGTCAGTTGTCAGTTTTCAGTTTTTTGATAAGCGAGGCGAGCATTCGCTTCACTTCTATTGCCTCGCCTGTGAGGCGTTTGTGATCCGCATTGCTCAGCAAGTCGAGATCATGTGCGAGCAGCACATGATACTGTAGCTCACTTGCTGAGCCCATTGCGATATGAAGAAACCTGGCGAGGTCCGCTTTCCCGCCCCTACCACAACCCTCAGCGATGTTGGCAGGGATGGAGGTTGCAGCTCGTCGAATCTGGCTTGTCAGTCCATACAGTTCTTCCTTGGGAAATGTTACCGTCGCCCGATAGACCGACAACGCAAGGTGATGCGATTTTTCCCATACGCGTAACTTTCTGAAGTCTTGCATCGTGGATGGACAGTATATAGCGTTAAGCGCTCAGTGTTCAGTTTCAAGCTTCGGTCTGATCACTGATAACTGTTTACTGAAAACTGATTACTCTCAATCAAACAAGTAGTTGCTGACTTTTTCGGGGAGATGACACGTCTCGCACTTCTTGCTGAGCACCTTGCCCTCGTGCTCGGCCTTCCCGTCGTGGCAACGGAAACAGTCGTTCAGCGCCGCGGCGCGGAGCTTTGAGCCTTCGGGATGGTCGGGGTCGTAGGGCTTGTTGTCCACGGCCACGTGCCCGCGCGGGATCACGATCGGATAGCCCTTGATCGGCTTCTCATGGACGAGCCGTGAATGGCAGGTCGTGCAGCCCTCGCCCTGGCCCCGCTTGGCGAAGGCCTCGATGTGTTTCCTGTGGCTCATGATCAGCCCGACCTCTTTCACCGGCGGCGGGAGATCGCGGACGGCCACTTCGGACACACGCAAGATGGCGCGGTGGCAACTCAGACAGACCTCGGATGAGACGGTGGCTTGCAGGTTATGCGCGTCGGTGGGTGTCCCGAACAGATAGATCGCGACGTCCTTGAGGCCCGCAATGGCTTTGTCCTGAATGTACCCCTCCACGCTCGGCCTGACGTGGCAATCCACGCAGGTGACCTCTTTATGCGACGAAACGATCCAGCTCTCGTAGGAGGGACGGATGTTGTGGCAGGCGGCGCAGAACTTGGGGTGACTGGTGAGCGGCACGGCAACCCCGCCCAAAGCCACGGCGCCGGCGACGATCGCCGCGATCACGATGGCTTTGGTGCGGGTCATGCCTCCGAACATTTCGGAAAATGACGGATGATGAGTGCGCTCAGCCCCGTGATGTCATCGGCGTGCAGACAGGGCACCGCAAGATCGACCGGCTTGTTGGACACGACCGCCAGCAACCCGTCCGGAGCGACCGGTACCTCGCCGAGCTGGTCCCGCAAGATCACGATCTTGGGGTAGCCCTCGCTCTTCCAGCCTTCCGCAATGATCAGATCGATCGAGGAGTCCATGAACCGGTCCCGCAGCTCTTCCACCTTGATCTGATCCGACACATCCGAGAACATGGCGAGACTGCCCTTCGAGAGCACCATCACGGTACTGGCCCCAGCCCGCTTGTGTCGCCAGCTATCCTTTCCTTCCGTGTCCAGATCGAAGCCGTGGCCTGCGTGCTTGACGGTGGCCACACGGTAGCCCGCCTTCACCAGCTCCGGGATGAGCCGCTCGATCAGCGTCGTTTTCCCGCTGTTGGACCGCCCGACGAAGCAGAGGATGGGAATGGACATGGAACGTTACTCGTTATTCGTTACTCGTGAATCGAAACAAGCATCTCAACAGCAAGAGAGCTTGCCGCTGTGGGTGTGCGGCTGAGCCCCTTCGCGGTCCCACAATTCGGCACTCAATACCTGGACGGTCACGGTGTCGCCGGGATTCAGCCGTTCTACTTCTTGCGGGATATCGATCAGGCAATTGGCCTTGACCATGGAGGTCAGGATGCCGGAGCCCTGCTCGCCGGTCGTCCGGACCTTGAGCTGGCCGTCCTCCCGGCTCAGGATGCCGCGCAGGAAATGGCGACGGTCGGTGCGCTTGGAGAATTTTTCTTGAAACAGCGCCTGGACGACCGGACGCCCGTAGCGCCGCTGCCCCGACAACTTCAGCATGGCCGGCCGCACGAGCTGCTCGAAGGTGACCATGGAGGAGACCGGGTTGCCGGGCAGCCCGAAGGCCAGCCTGCCCTGAATCTTGCCGAAGGCCAGCGGCTGCCCAGGCCGGATCGCCAGCTTCCAGAAATTCATCTCCGCGCCCAGTTCCTTGAAGACTGCCTTGGTGAAATCATAGTCGCCCATCGAGACGCCGCCGGAGAGCACCAATACATCGGCGTTCAGCCCGTGCGCGATTTTATCTTTCAAGGCCGCCGGCTCATCCTTCGCGATACCGAGCAGGATCGGAATCCCGCCCGCTTCCTGCACAGCCGCCGCCAGCCCGTAGCTGTTCGAATTGATGATCTTCTCCTCGTCGAACCGCTCGTCGAGATCGGCCAGTTCATCGCCGGTGGACAGAATCGCCACTCGCGGCCGTTGATGCACAAGGATGAAGGACTTGGCCAGGATGGCCAGCATGCCGATCTCGGCCGGGCGAAGCTGCGTCCCCTTGGCAATGATGCAGTCTCCTTTTTTGACGTCCTCCCCCTGTGGACGGATGTTGGACCCGCGCGGCTCCTGCTTGAAGATGCGGACCGTATCGCCGGAAGGTTCCGTCTCTTCCACCTTCACGACGGTGTCGGCGCCCTTCGGCACCGGCGCGCCGGTCATGATCCGGATGGCCTGTCCGCGACCGACCGTTTTGGTCGCCATCTTCCCGGCCGGCACGTCTTCGATGACCGTCAGCACGACCGGCTTGGTGATGGCATGCTCCTGGCGGATGTCCTCCGCGCGGACCGCAAAGCCGTCCATGGCGGAATTATCCCAGGGGGGATTGTCCCTGGAGGCGATGATGTCCTCTCCCAGCACGCGGCCCAGCGCCTCCAGCAGCCCGATTTTTTCCACCCCGAGCGTCTGGGTCGCGGCGAGGACCGTTTTCTGCGCGTCCTGTAACGACGTCAATCCTTGCATGCTGAACCTAGTTGTCAGTGGTAAGTTTTCCGTTCTTAGTTCCGAGCAATTCAGCACTCAAAATTCATCACTCATCACTGTTTTTAATGCCGTTTCGGCCCGATCCGCAGCAGCGATCCGCTTTTCCGGCAAAACGCTTCCACCTTATTGGCGATCGTGTGATACGCCTCGGCCGTGGCCGTATCGGAGTAGAACATCGCGAAGGGTTCCCCCGCGTCGCATTGCGTCACGACATCGGGGTCCAGCGGGATACGGCCCAAGAACGGCACACCCATGTCCAGAGCCGCGGCCTCGCCGCCGCCCTTCCGGAAGACTTCGATGTGCTGGTGGCAGTGGGGACAGTCCAGCCCGCTCATGTTCTCGACGATGCCGATGATCGGGATCTCGCTGTCGCGGGCGAACGACACCGACTTGCGCGAGTCCAGCAGCGCCACCTCTTGCGGGGTCGTGACGATCACGCAGCCGCTCACGTTCCCGATCAGATCAATGGTGGTGACCGACTCGTTGCCGGTCCCGGGCGGCAGGTCCACGAGCAGGAAGGTCAGGTCCTGCCACTCGACCCCGCCCAGCAGTTGGTTGATGAACTCATACTTATAGGCGTCCCGCCAGATGATGGGATCGTCCGAATTCTGCAGAAGGAAGGACATGGAGGCGATCTTGAGGTTATAAGCCTGGTAGGGGATGATGCCCCCCGAGGTGCTGACCTTCAGCTTCTGCCCCTCGGCCCCGACCATCTTGGGGATGTTGGGACCGTGGATATCCATGTCGCAGATGCCGACCTCGTGTCCCTTCAAGGCCAGGCTGACGGCCAGGTTCGTGGTGACGGTGCTCTTGCCCACCCCGCCTTTGTTGCTCATCACCAGGACCTTGTACTCGATCCGCTCCATCCGCTTCGCCACCAGCCAGCGGCTGTGCCCCTCCTTGTCCTTCTGGCAGGTCTCGTTTTCGTCGCAGATGGCGCAGGCCCACAGGTAGGTGCAGGCGTCGCCGCTTCCGGAGCCGGATGGCTGGATCATGTTCAGTTCCTTCGGCATCTTCAACTCCCAGTGACGAGTGACCCGTGACAGGTGACAAGCGTTGAGGGTGCGGTCAATGGATTCCTACACGTCACGCGTCACCTGTCACCCGTCACGTTTGTGAATCTTCTCCACCGTATGCTCCAGCACCGGCAGGATGACGGCCAGATTTTCCTTCGCCCCCTTGGGACTACCGGGCAGGTTGATGATCAGCGTGCTCCCCCTAATGCCGGCGGTGCCGCGCGACAGCATCGCCGTCCGGACTTTTTTGAGGCTCTCAAGCCGCATAGCCTCGCCGATCCCCGGCACTTCCTTGTCGATCACGTCCCGGGTGGCCTCCGGTGCCCAGTCGGTCGGACGGACGCCGGTCCCCCCCAACGTCAAGATCACGTCAGGCTGCGCCCCCTCGCACAGATGGATCAGCTTGTCTCGAATCGTCTGGCGATCATCGGAGACGACTTCGTAGGCGACAACCACCCCGGGCGTGCCGGGCAACTCCGTGACCATCCGCTCCACTGTTTCCCGCCCCTGGTCCGGCTCCGCTCCCGACAGGATCTTGCTGCTGACCACCAGAATCGCAACCTTCATTGATTCAGCGTGGGAGGGGGCCCCACTCGGAAGTGCCCCTCCCACACCCACCTTCATGCGCCGCGGTCAGTGTCTGCGGCCCGGACTGGGGACGCCCACATACTCGCCGCCAGCCGCCATCGCCGGCTTGGCCGGCGCCGGCGCAAGGCCCCCCTTCCCGGCCGCCGAGGCGCCCGCTGCGGCGCTCTCGGTCCCGACATCGGCGGCGCGCTTCTTTTTCCCGAAGACGCCGGCACTCACGATCCCGACCTCATAGAACACGTACATCGGCAGCGCCATCAAACACTGGTTGAAGGGGTCCGGCGTAGGCGTCAGGATCGCCGCCACCAAAAAAGCGCCGAGGAAGGCCCACTTGCGGTAGCGTTTGAGGAACGGCGCATCCACCCACCCGAGCTTGGCCATCATCGTGATCGCCAGCGGCACTTCGAAAATCAAGCCGAAGACCAGCAGAAACCAGAGGGCGAAGCCGACATACTGCGCAATCGAAATCTGCGGAATGAACCCGGCGTTCACCCCGTAGGAGATCAGGAAATTCAAGGCGAACGGCAGGACGAAGAAAAAGGAAAAACCGATTCCGGCGTAGAAGGCCAGAGTGCTGATCAGGACAAAGGGGCCGACGAACCGCCGCTCCTGGACGTGCAGCCCCGGGACCACGAACTGCCAGGTCTCCCAGAGCACGTAGGGGGTCGCCAGCACCAGCGCGAAGAGACCCGCCACCTTGACGTTCTGCCATAGCGCTTCGGCGGGAGCCAGAAAGACGAACGGAATCAGCGGCAGGTCGGTGGGCACCCACGTGAGCGACCCGGGAATGAACATGTTCTGCAAAGGGACCCGCAGCCATTGCACCAACTGGTCGGCGAAGAAGAAGGTCCCGACGAACACGATCCCCACGACCACGACCGCACGGGTCAGCCGGACCTGGAGCTCCACCAAGTGCTCCATGACCGGCATCTTTTTGTCTTCCAGCGGCGTGAAGACCGAGTCCTGCAGCCACTGTTTGAACGTCTTCCAGTCAGCCATTCTCGGCCGATGAATTTGTTGTTCTGCGATTTGGCGATCTGGTGATTGGGTGATTTGGCGAAGTTGGGTCTACTTCACGAAATCACCGGATCGTACTTCACACTTTCCTATTTCGGGTTCACCGCCACGAACAGGTTGTTCCCCTGCCGGCTGAGCAGCAGCACCGCCATTTCCTCCTTCTTAATCTTGGCCGACGCCTTCTGGTAATCCTCCAGGCTCTTGATGGTCTCGTGGTTCACTTCCTGGATGACATCACCGCGCTGCAAACCCGCCGCTTCCGCGGGGCTTCCCGGCTCCACCTGGTTGATCACGACCCCGGCGGTTTTGGCCGGCAGGTTGAGCTGGCTCATGGCAGCAGGATCGATGGGCGCCACCCGCAAGGCCGCCAGCACGTTGTCCGGCGGCTTGACCGCCTCGGGGGTCGACCCGGGCGCCGGCTCTCGGCGAGCCAGGACTTCATCCGACGGCCGCTCGCCGACCTTGACCATGATGATCTGTTCTTTCCCGTCCCGCAGCACCTTCACCCTGGCCGTGCGGCCGACGATCGTGCGCGCCACCATGTTGCGGAGTTGGCTGACGTTCTGGATCTCCTTCTCGTCGAACCCGATGACGACGTCTCCTCGCTTGAGACCGGCCGCCGAGGAGGGCCCGTTTTCGTTGACATCGCTGATCAGCACGCCCTTGCGCTGTTCCGGGATCTTGAATGACTTGGCGAGCGCTGGAGTAATTTCCTGGATCGCAATGCCCATCCAGCCCCGCACCACCTTGCCGGACTTCCGCAGGCTGTCCACGATGTCCAACGCGATGCTGCTGGGGATCGCAAACCCGATTCCTTCGGACCCGCCGGTCCTCGAGAAGATAGCCGTGTTGATGCCGATCAGGTCGCCGTTCATATTCACCAAGGCTCCGCCCGAATTGCCGGGATTGATCGCGGCATCGGTCTGGACGAAGTCTTCGTAGTCCGCGATCCCGACGTTGCCGCGGCCCAGTGCGCTGATGATGCCGAGCGTGACGGTGGAGCTCAGCCCGAAGGGGCTGCCGACCGCCAGGACCAGATCCCCCACCTGCAGCTTCTCATATTCGGCCCACTTGAGCGGAGCCGGCAGGTTCGGGGCATCGATCTTGATGACGGCCAAGTCGGTCTTGGGGTCCGTCCCCACCACCTTGGCCTGGAACTCACGCTTATCGCTCAGCGTCACGGTGATCTGCGTCGCATTCTCGACGACGTGGTTGTTCGTGACGATGTGGCCCTGCGCATCGATGACGACGCCGGACCCGGCGCTCTGTTCAGGACGGCCTGGAGGGCCTGGGATGGGCGGTGGAATCGGCGGCTCCATGCCGGGCGGCTCTTCTCCCGGGGGACCCCCGCCGGGCGGCTCTCCGAACGGGCCGGGCGGCAAGGGACGTCTCGGCCCCCGTTCCCGTCGCCCCCCCTCTCCACCTGTCACGGCGATATTCACGACCGCCGGCGTGACCTTTTTCACGATCTCCGAAAACCCCTGGGCCAATGCGGCGGGAGCGGCTGCGTCAGCCGACGACGACGTTGCTCCGCCCAGAAAACCCACGAAGGCCGTGAGCATGACCCCACTCACCATGAACACTGCGTGACGTGATACAATCCGGTGATTCATCATGACCCCTTCCTCATCTGCACGATGATGCCCTGACGACCTTCGCCCCCCTGCCCGTTTACCGCTCTCGCGCACCAGCCTGCGTCCTTCGCCCGCATGAAACTCGGCTCCTGGCCTGCCCTCTGCATAGAGCGAAGCGACTTATTCTACACTAAGCTCTCTCCCTCCTTCAAAGACAAAAATCCCTGCCGGCGGCCTATCAGCCGGCCCGGCAGGGGCTATGGAGGGAAAAGTTTCCTAAACTAGAAGAGACCGAGCGCCTGGAGCGAGCCCGACCGCAATCAACGGCAGGTTCCTATCCGCCCAGCGCGGCCATTTCGGCCTCGCGCTTCCTGAACCAGGCATCCTGCATGTTCGGAACCAGGCGCTTGACCGCTTCTTGCATCGCGATGATCCGCAACGTGTGCGGGGCCCCTTCATAAGAAGGCGGCCACCAGCGCCAGTTGGGCTCCAGCGGACGCTTCCAGATCACGGGATACCACTGATTGATGCCGGGTGCCGTCGGCCGATCCAGCGTCGCCCAGCCACGCCCTTCCGCATGGAGCAGCGACTGTCCCGTTTTCACGTCGATCAGGGCGACTTCTACCAATGACCAGTTGTCGCGCCGCAACCCCGGCTGCGCGTGGGTCGTCCACATCAGGAATACGGTGATCGGATATTCCACCTCGGTGCTGGAAGCGACGGCAACGACGAGGTAATCCAGCCCGTGTTTCTTGCCCAGCGCGGCAAATTGGGCTCCGTCACCTCCGGCTTGAATCCCCTCAGCCGGGACGATCGTGTCGATCCGGATGGGAAGAAACTGGCTGAACTGCTCTTGCAGCCGTTCAGCCATCTGATTCAGCGCCTCGTCCGGCAGGGCCGGCGCTGCATCCGCAGCCGTCGTATCGGCGATCAAGACAAGCCCTGCCCGCCCGCCCCGCTCCGGCAGCAATACGGGCGCAACCCCTTCGCTCAGCGCCTGCGGGCCGACATATTCACCCAAGCGGCTCGGAGGAACCGAGGAGGCGCAGCCGGAGAGCAGGCCGAGAAACAAGAGTGCGAGGCAAGAGGTGTGGCCCCACTTTCTCAGACAACCGCTCAGCCGAACGGGAGGCATCTGGTCAGAACCCATCGGTTACCTCATAAGTTATGGAGCCTATCGGTGCTCTCTATAAACTATACGATCATGCCTGAACAGTGGATCTGTCAAGTGGCTTCAGAAATCTTGCAATCTCCATATCTTGCAGGTAGGCTGGCGCCCACAGTGGCCGGCCGGATGCCGAACGGCCGCATCGACCCTTGGAGCCTGCGTGGCGCCTCGCCCGGGTGACAGTCCACACCTCTCCATCATCATCCCCGCCTACAACGAGGCGGAACGGATCCTTCCATATCTGACCAGCATCACAACCTACCTGAGGCGTCGGGACCACTCCTGCGAAGTCCTGGTCGTGGACGACGGCAGCCGGGATCAGACTGCCTCCCTGGTCGAGAAGGTCGGCACGGAGAACCCGGCCGTGCAGCTCCTGCGCCTCCCCAGGAACAGAGGCAAGGGGTGCGCGGTCCGCGCCGGCATGCAGCAGGCGCGTGGACGCCTGCGCTTGATGGCCGACGCCGACGGCGCCACGCCGATCGTTGAACTGGAACGGCTGGAGGCGGCCCTCCGCGAAGGGGCCGACCTCGCCATCGGCTCGCGCCTGCTGGCTTCGCGCGACCCCCGTTACACGGTCAAGGCCCGGTGGCACCGCTCCGAGCTCGGTAATCTCTTCAACTGGATGGTCCAGCGCCTGGGCATCAGGGGGATCGCCGATACTCAGTGCGGCTTCAAGCTCTTCACGCAAGCTGCGGCCGAGGACCTCTTTTCCGTCGCCTGCATCGACGGCTACGGGTTCGACCTGGAATTGCTCTACGTTGCGCAGCGGCGCGGCTACCGCATCGCCGAAGTCCCGATCAACTGGGCCGACCAGCCCGGCTCGAAGGTCTGGGTGCTGAAGGACGGCCTCTCGATGCTGAGCGAAATGCTGATGGTGCGCCGGAACTACGCACAGGGCCTGTATGGTCAGCAAGGAAGCTCCTGAGCAGCGCTCGACACCTCAGGTGCCAGCCGTGCAGGGTGGGTCGGCAAGTTGGCATCTCGACCCGTTCCGTATACAATTGACGCCCATGTCCACGCTGTCGCCCTCAGGGCCGTTGAAATTGCTGCCTGCCTACCTGGGAGTGGCCTCTCTCGACGAAGCGCTCCAACATCCGCGTATCACTCGCATCCTCTGGCTCGAAATTCTGGTGAATGATGCCATCGCCTGGGAGACGTTGACGCATCCGCTGGTCCATGACGCCTATCGGACGGCCTGCCGGTGGTACACAAGGTACCGCACCCTCGTTTCCACGCTCGTGCCCCGCAAGCCCCTCCCCGAAGATACCGGCTTCATTGACGACCGCTTGTACCGTCAATTTGCGGAGGCTCTCGACTTTGCCCACGCTCACGCTTGATCGCCTGACTGCCTTACTGAGACAGTACACGG
>VGXG01000060.1 GCA_016873395.1 Nitrospira sp.
ATTATCGCGAGCTTGTCGCGCCGGCTGCGGGCCCCTGAGGCTGGAGAATGAAAAAGACGCCGGCCTCCGGTGTCCGCCTGGCTGGCCGTTAAGGCTTGACCAGCTTTGATCAGGGACCATACAATGGCCCATTATCTGTGGAAAGAGGCCTGTGACCGATGAAAATCGCCTATTCCAAGGGGGCGCAAGCGACCCCCGAACTGATACAGCTCCATCGGCGGACCTCGGAAGCCGCCGGCGGGCGGAAGTCGAAAGTCATGCTGATCTTTCCGCCGGACTGGTATCCCTCCGAACCCTACCTGAGCCTTCCGACCCTGACCTCCGTCCTTCGAGCCGCCGGCCATCAGGTGATCCAGAAGGACGTCAACCTGGAAATGTATGACTGGTTCTTCAGCGGGGACTTCCTTCGCCGGGTGCTCAAGCGGGTTCCGCAGCAGCTCGATCGGCTGCGGAAGCTCTCGAAGAAACGAGAGCTGGCGGACTGGGAACGGGACGTTCAACTGGCCCTGTGCGATTTGACGCGGGAGCGCATCGCGGAGCTGGCCAAGAAAGCCGAGGACGCCAAACGGATCGTCCGGGGCCCGGACTTTTACGACATCGACAAGCTCGAATGGGCGATCAACACGTTCCGCGAAGTGACCGCCGCCATCTCGCTGGTCTACGCGCCGGCGCGCATCTGCATGCCGCCGATGGAAACCGATCTCTCCTACAAGGTTTTCGTGTCGGCCGAAGTAATGGACGCGGTCCAGGACGAGCAGGTCAACGTGTATCGCGACGTGTTCGAGCATCTCGTCAAGCCGGCCATCGAGGCCGAGAAGCCGGACGTGATCGGCATCTCGATCGTGCTCCAGCAGCAGCTTTTCTCCAGCATGACCTTCTGCGCGCTGATCAAGCAGCGCTTCCCGAACATCCACGTCACGATCGGCGGCAATACGGTGACGCGCCTGCGCGATGTGCTGCCCCGGTCGCCGCTCTTTGCCTATTTCGACAGCGCGGTTTTCTACGAAGGCGAGACGGCGTTCCTCCAGCTCGTCGAAGCGGTCGGGGCCGGGCGCAGCCTGGAGGGCGTGCCCAATACGCTCTACCGCGATGCGTCCGGCGTGCACACCTCGTCGCTGACCTATGCGGAGGACATGGAGGAGTTGCCGCCGCCGGATTTCGACGGCCTCCCGCTGGATCGGTACTTCCTGCCGGACAAGATTCTGCCGTACCTGGCTACACGCGGCTGTTACTGGGGCCGCTGCGAGTTCTGCGACCACGGCGAGGGCTACACGGCCGGCTACCGCACGAAGAAAATTCAGCAGATTCTGGATGAGATTCAGCAGCTCCGCGACAAGTACCGGGTCCGCCGCTTCCACTTTACGGACGAGTCCTATCCACCGGCGCTGTTCCGCAAGCTCTGCCGCGGCTTGGTGGACCGGCACATGGACATCGCCTGGACGACCCACATGCGCTACGAGAGGAGCCTGCTCGACGAGCCTGTGTGGGAGGACGCCAGGAACTCCGGCTGCAAGTACCTGCACGTGGGGTACGAATCCGGCAACGAGCGCGTGCTCAAGCTGATGGACAAGGCGACGACGACGGACGTGATCACGCGGAGCCTGCAACTCTCGGCCAAGGCCGGCATCTGGAACCATGCGATGGGCTTTTTCGGATTTCCCGGCGAGACGCGCGAGGATGCGTTGGATTCCATCCGGTTTTTGGAGAAGAACAGAGACATTGTGCATTCGGTCGGGTTCGGCACCTTCGATCTGAGCCGCCACACGCCGGTCGCCAAGAACCCCGAGAAGTTCGGCGTGACGCCCTATGTCAATCCCGAGTGGGACCTGGCGCTGGATTATTACTATACGGTCAAGCAGGGGCTCAGCGTTGAGGAAGCGGAGCGCGTCTTCGAAGAGTTCGAGCAGCACCATCCGGCGAATTGGGATTTGCGCATCTTCATCCGCGAGTACGTTTTTCTCTATGTCGCCCGCTTCGGCATGGACAAACTGCCGGCGCTGCAGTTTGCAACCGCGCGCGCCGGTGCGCCGTCCTCGCTGGAAGCGAAGGTCTGTTGATGGGCAAGAGGCAAGGGGCAAGTGGCGAGAGGCGAGGGAGTTGCGACGGCGTGAGATCGAAGATGATCTTATCCAACCACGTGCCTCTAGCCCCTCGCCGCTCGCCTGATTTCTGGCTATGAGCACCCTAATTCACATCGGCAAGAAGGAATTAACCGTTGCTGAGGCAGCGATTGGTTCGGGTCGGAAACTGAAGACCATGCTCCTGTTCCCTCCTGAGTGGGTTCCGACGGCTCCCTACCTGGCGCTCCCCAGTTTGACCGCCGTCCTGCGTGAGCAGGGGCATGTGGTCGTGCAGAGGGACGTGAACATCGAGATGTACGATCTCTTCTTCAGCGACTCATTCCTGATCTGGGTCAAGGCGCGGATGGCCATGCAGTTCCGGGCCTTGCAGGAAAAAGAACGGACCGGCTGGCTGACCGAGCAGGAGGCGGACCAGAAAGCCTGCCTGGCGGCGAAGCTCGACCTGGACCTCTTCAGCCTGATCGAGCGGGCCGAGTCCGCCAAGCGGATCGTCCGGGGCGAGGAGTTTTACGACGCGGAGAAGCTGGAAGGGGCGCTCAATACCTTCCGCGAGGTGATGCAATACATTTCGGCCGCCTATTACCCCGCGTCGATCGTGTTCTATCCGATGGAAAGCAACCTGGGCTATCGTCCCGGCGTGTCGCGCGAAGTCTTTGCTTGTCTGGACGACGACCAGGTGAACGTCTACCGGGATGTCTGCCGGCAACTGGTGCTGCCCGCCGTGAGCAAAGAGGCGCCCGATGTGGTTGGGGTTTCGATCGGCACCCAGATGCAGCTTCTGGCGGGGTTAACCTTCTGCAAGATGGTCAAGGAGGCGTTCCCGCATATCCACGTAACGGTCGGCGGGAACGTGATCACGAGGCTGCAGGAAGAGCTGCCGAACCATGAGCGCTTCTTCGCGTCGGTGTTTGATTCCGCCATCCTGTACGAAGGGGAGCATGCGCTCTTGTGGCTTTTGGAGGCCTTGAACGGGGAGCGGTCCCTGGCGGCGGTCCCCAACCTGATCTATCGCGATGAAGCGGGGGTCCACGTCAACAAGGAAATCTACACCGAGAAGACGACGGCGCTGCCCCTGCCGGATTTTGACGGACTACCCTTGGACTCTTACTTCTCGCCGGTGCGCATTCTGCCGTACCTGGCCACGCGGGGCTGTTACTGGGGCCGCTGTACCTTCTGCGATCACGGACAGGGGTACTTCGATCAATACCGGGGGATGCCGGCCCATGAGGTGGTCCGGCAGGTCAAGGCGCTCAAAGAGAAGTACCAGGCGACCCACTTTCTGTTTGCGGACGAATCCTATCCGCCGGCGCTCTTGAAGAAAGTCTGCCAGTTACTGGTCGAGCAGAACGTCGGCATCAAGTGGACGACGCTCATTCGCTTTGAGGAAAGCCTGCAGGACCCCGAGCTCTGGAAGCTGGCGGCCAAGTCCGGCTGCTGCACCCTTTACTACGGCATGGAATCGGCCAACGAGCGGGTGCTCGGCTTGATGGACAAGCACGTCAAAAAGTCCGTGATCGAAAACAATTTGAAGCAAGCGGCGGCGGCCGGCATCTGGAACCACGTCATGGCCTTTTACGGCTTCCCCGGCGAGACCAGGGAGGAGGCGGAAGAGACCAGGCGGTTCATCCTCGACCATCAGCCCTCGATCCATTCGGTCGAGCTTTTTTACTTCGTGGCGTACCGGCACACGCCGATGGTGCGAACTCCGGAGAAGTTCGGGATCACGATCCACAAGCAGGAGGACTACGATCTTCCCCTGGACTATTACTATACGCTCAACGAGCCGGTCGGCCTGACCTGCCTGGACGCCATGCAGCTCTGCGAGGAGTTCTACCAGAACGACTTTGAGCCTTGGGCTGTGCGCGTCAACGCGCGCGAGCACGTCTTCCTCTATATTTCCAAGTACGGGACGAACCGGCTGCCGCAAATCTATGCGAAACGAAAGGCGGGGGAGGCGGCCGCGTCGACGGGGGTGGCCGGGCTGGTGACCTGGCCCGTGGCGCGCGGGGAGGCCGAGGCAGGGAAAGAAGGGGAGCCGACCATGACCCGCGTAGTCAGCCATGCGGTCTCGTAGACATCGAAGAGCTTATAGCGTATGGCGAATGGCTTATAGCAGGAGGTGTTCGATTCTTCGCATTGACCATAGGCCATATGCCATTAGCTCTTGTCTTGCCGCTCCGTGGCCAACTGGGCGACCAGCAGATCGTACGCAGTCTGAATCTCCTTGGTCATGGCCTCGCCTTTCTTGTACATCTGCATGTACTTCCGCGGGTTGTTCGTCAGGTTGGCGTAGCGGTGCGGGTGCCAGGCGGCAAGCAACTCACGACGCTTGTCGTCCAGTTGCTCCCTGGTGAGGGGTTCGGTCAAGCCGAACAAAATCATCGCTCGGTCGAGGTCTGCTTGTGTCATGCGGGGCTGCTGCTCATCAGTCGCCATGAAGTCGTAGCGTCGCTCGTCAAGTCTGACAAACAGCATGCTCCCTGTCAATTCACGTTCGGTGCGTCTGTGACCACGGTGAGCGCGCAAGCCGCGTAGGCGTTCCATGAGTACACCGCTGCCCATCCTCCAGCCCACCAAGATTTTTACGGGCAAAGACTACCGCGAGGTCCTCCGCCGTGAGCTCGATGCGGGGAAGATCCCCATCAGCCTGGGCAAGAGCTGTCCGGTCCAGTGCGAGTTCTGCTACGAAACGGACCACTCCTACCGCGAAACCCTCGAGCCGCCCAAGACGACCCAGGAGGATTGGGAGTTCATTCTGGATTACCTCAACAAGAAACCGACCGATCCTACACAGTTCTGGTGCCTCGGCGGCAACGAATATATGGAATGGACCGACCTGTTCCTGCACCCTAAGGCGATGGAATGGGTGGAGGATTTTCTCAAGTACACGGACAAGAATCTCACGTTCTTTACGGTGGGGTTCGTGCACGTGCCCAAGGTCCACCAGTTGGCGGCGCAGTATCCGGGGCGGATCAACTTCGAGCTCTCGGTGATCACGCTCGGGGAATACCGGCAACGGCTCATGCCGCACGCCCCGTCGGTCAAGCAGCTTCTCAAGGTGCTGGACGGTCCGGCGGTCTCTTCAGCCAACTTTTATACCTTCGACGACCACACCATGTCGCAGGATGCCGTCACGATTTCGCAGATCAACCAGAAATGCGTGCTCTGGATGGGATGTCTCACGCCCGTGAAGGGCTTGAAGCAGGAGACGGCCGACCTGATGCTGCGAGGCCGTCAGTTCCTGTCGAGGGAAGCCCAGCGCATCTATGACGCAGCGCTGCCGAATATGACCACGATCCACACGGAGGCCTACATCACGGCCTTTCTCAATCGCAAGCGTATCGTCAGCCTGTTTGATTCGCTGGAGCTGGGCAAGAAGGACACGGTCGTGGTGGCGCGCAGCGTGCACAGGATCCTTGCCATGTATCGCAAGAGCCGGGCGAAGTTCTTGTACGTGCCGAACGCCACGCTCGGCGGGGATTCGGACTGCACGGTCCTGCTGACCTTCGACGACATCGCCCGCCGCCTGGCAGGCGAGAAGGTGGTGCACATTCCCAAGTGCGTCATGCAGTCCGGCCGAGGCGCTTATCGGGACATCGCGGGAGTGACCCTGGAGGAGTTCATGCGGAAGACCAAGGTCAAGGTCAAAGTCCTGCACAAGATCGACACGGGATTTGCCAACCGGCAACTCTACCGACACGGATTCCTCAAAAACTACGTCGAAGACTACCTGCGGCACCCGCTGGTGCAAACCTACGAATCATTGCCGGTCCCCGCCTGAAACGCCCCGCTGGCTGCTTCCTTTTAAAAACCCTCGTGAGGGGTGAGGCGTAAGGAGCGTGAGGCGACACGGAGACGCGGCGACGCGGGGATCGCCGCGTCACCCCGTCCCTGCGTCACTTCCCATCACGTTTCACGCCTCACGGCTCTGCGTTGACAAAGGTTTCCGGCTCACCTACAGTACGGTGCACTGGTCATGAGTCCAGAGCGACGCACCCTCAAGTTTTACCAGGCCGACGTGTTTACCGACGTGCCCTTCGGCGGCAATCCGGTCGCCGTGGTGCCGGACGCGGCCGGCCTGAACGACCAGGAGCTTCAGCAGATCGCGCGGGAGATGAACCTTTCCGAGACCGTCTTCGTGTTTCCTCCAAGTGACCCAGCCGCGTCGATCAAGATTCGGATTTTCACGCCGACGCAGGAGATCCCATTTGCCGGGCACCCGATCCTCGGCGCGTTCTTCGTGTTGGCAAAGTTGGGGCGGTTCACGCTCAGAGAACCGGTCACCCGCCTGCTGCACGAATGCAATATCGGTCTGTTTACGGTCGAGTTGCACGTTCGCAAGCGCGAGATTCACCGGGTGGTTATGTCGCAGCCGAAGCCGCAGTTCCTGGGAACCGTCGAGCCGGTCAAGGATCTGTTCGAGGTGGCGAACGCGCTGGGCCTGTCCAAGAGCCTGATCACCGGGACCAAGTTCCCGGTTGAGGTAGTCTCCACCGGCTTGCCGGTGATGATCGTGCCGGTGCGGACGCTGACCGCAGTCCGCTCAATCGTACCCAACGTCACGGCCATCAACGAGCTCTGCGCCCGGTATGGCGCCAACGGCATCATGGTCTTCACCACGATGACGGTGGAAGAACTGTCGACCGTCCACACCCGCATGTTTGCTCCGCCGATCGGCGTAATGGAAGACCCGGCCACCGGCAGCGCGAGCGGCGCCCTGGGAGCGTACCTGGTTCAAAACGGAGTGGTGTCGGTGGGGCCCACAACCGAAATCATTGCCGAGCAGGGCTATGAGGTGGAGCGTCCCTCGCGCATTTTGATCCAGGTGGAATCGGATGACGACGCAATCCAGGAGGTCAAGGTCGGAGGACAGGCGGTCATGGTTCTGGAAGGGGCACTGATGTTTTGACGGAAATATTGAAAAAGGCCTCAATGCCAGGTGCTGACAAGTAGCAAGTGACAAGTGGCAGGAGGACAGGTTTTCGCTGCCACCTGTTTCGAGTCCATCGTCCTTATTGACTTGCAACTTGTTAGCTTGTCAACTTGTCAGCTTTCTCAACAGTCGGTCACAGGAGGGAATCATTCATGCCATCGTTAGCGCAGGTAATGCGGCGGGAACTCAAAAAGATCGCCCATGACAACTCGGTCCGGGAGGCGGCCAAGCGGATGAGGGACGAGCGGATTGGCTCGCTCATGGTCGAAAAGGGAGGGCAACTGGTTGGGATCGTCACGGAGACGGACGTGGTCCGGCGCGCCGTCGCGGGCGATAAGAACCTCGGCAAGATAACGGTCGAGTCCATCATGACCAGCCCGATCGCCTCGATCGAGGTGATGCGGACGGTCCAGGATGCCCATGACATGATGGGGGACCTCGGAGTCCGCCACCTGGGCGTAACCGAACAAGGGAAATTGGTCGGTCTTGTATCAGTGCGAGACCTTTTAGTTTATTTTAAGAGGGTATCCGAGCCAAAGATCACGCAAGACTAGAAGGATGCTGAAAACGGCCCCCAACTTTGTTCTCAGTCGCTCGAACCCCTCAACGTACTTCTCCAGTACGCCTCAGGGTCCTCGCTCCCTGCGGCCGCGTTGGCTGACCGTTTTGAGCATCCTTATGTGGAAAATGCGAAATGACTCCTGGCATGATTCACCGCACGCAACCGAAAGACGATTTTGGATGCGGTGGAGAGACAACTCGCACACGAACCGACGAAGGAGACCAGGCACAAAAAACCGATACGTCCCAATCCTGTTGCTCCGTGGGAGCTGCGCGTCGGCTCGTTCCGCATCTACTATGATGTCCAAGACGATCTGGAGCCTGTCGTGTTGATCCGCGCTGTGGGAGTGAAGGAACGGAATCGCCTCAAGATCGGGGATGAGGAGATCAGATTATGAAAACACTGGACATTTCCAAGGCGACCGAGTCCCTCGCACGCTACACGCGATCCCTTCGTCGCGAGCCGGTTGTCGTGACCAGGAAGGGAAAGCCCGTTGCGGCTCTAATGCCCATAGACAATGCCGATGTGGAGATAGCAACGCTCAGCACGAACCCGCGTTTTCTTGCGCTGATCGAGCGAGCGCGCGTGCGTCATGAAAAGGAAGGCGGTCTGGACATCAAGCAGGTGCGAGAACGATTCGGTCTCCAATCAACTCCCCCCCGGCGTCGCCGCATGCGATAACCAAACCTCACTCGCTATGCGTTATTTGCTGAGTTGCTGCAGGATGTGGCCTAACTCCGGCAGGATGAGCTTTTCCATGGCCAGGCGGACGGCGCTTTCGGAGCCTGGGGTAGAGAAAATGATCCGTCCCCGGTAGAGGCCGGCTGTCGCCCGACTCATGATCGCGGGCGAGCCGATGTCCTGATAGGTCAGGTAGCGAAAGACCTCACCGAATCCCTCCAGCCGCTTTTCCAACAAGGCATCCACTGCTTCGAAGGTCGAATCGCGCCGTGAAATGCCGGTTCCCCCGTTAATGATGACCGCCTGAACGGCCTCGTTCTTGACGGCCTCTTCGATCCTGGCCCTGATCTGAGCCGGTTCATCCTTGACGAGGTGATAGGCAATCACCTCGTGCCCCCGTTCTTTCAGCAGGTGCGTGATCAGCTTGCCGCTGGCATCGTCGTCGGGAGTGCGGGTGTCGCTGCAGGTGATCACCATACAGCCGATGTGACGGGGCGCATGGGCCTTGTGCTCATGATGGGCGGGGACGCTCACAATGTGAAAAGGCTCCCAAGTTGTCAGTAAACAGTTCTCAGTTTTCGGTTTGACCGAATACTGCTAACTGAACACTGATAACTGATTACTTCTATCCGCTCCAGATCGAATTTGGTTTGAGCTTTTCGACCGGCTTTCCCTTCCCGATGTGCTCGTCGAGGATCGCGGCGACATCCGCTTCCTTGACTTGCGAGTACCAGGTGGCATCTGGGTAGACCACGACGGTCGGACCCTGTTCACAAGGACCCACGCAGGCCGACCCAGTGACCAGCACCTCTCCGGGCATGATGCCCCGCTCCATCAGCCCCATGTTGAAGGCCATCAGAATGGCTGGCGAGCCGGCAGCTCCGCAGGATGGTTTGGGATGTCCGGGTGGCCTGGTATTCGTACAGACGATGATGTGATATTTGGGTTTCGGCATTGTCTCTCCTTGGTTGGACCGCAAGTTTTCAGTTATCAGTTTTCAGTGGTCAGTTTCTGTCAGCAAGGACTGATAACTGTTTACTGATGACTGACAACTTCCTCATTTCGGCGTGAACAATCGCCACTGCTCGATACAGTCGTCCGGCAGTTTCCAATGTTTGAGTCCCTTGATCACCCATTCAAGGTAATGTTCCTTGGGCTTGAATTTTCCGATGGGCGCCGCTGCATGAGTCGTGACCAAGAGCTTTTCTCCCTCCTCAGTTACAACCGTGACGGTGAGGTGGCGGAAGGCGCCAGGGGGTACGTCGCCTTCGAATTCGTCGAAAAGCTTGAGGTCCTCTTCCGTGATCTCCAGCACGATTCCCCAAACCTGTTCGCCGGGGGAAGGGGCGACGCTGGCCAAGCCGCAGCGCCACTGGGATGACCAGCGGCAAAAGAGGATGGCGTGGTCCGGGAGATAGGCCTTGCACACGAACTGATGCTCGGGGGCGCGCCGCTTCAACTGGGTGGGATTTAAATTGTCGGCATAGGCAAATATTTTCATAGCGTTATGCGATCCAAGGATCAAGGAAGTCGGTGGGGCTGCTACTTGTACCACAGGGGCTTCAGGTCTTGTCAAGTACGCGCAGGCGGGCCGATCCGACGTTCATGGCTCAATCAGAGCCGCTTCGGTTCATTGACAAGTCGGCGTTGCCGGCATTATGATTTTTATATGAGGGTCCGTCGTGGAATAGAAGCACGGGGCCTCGCGGTGGCTCTGCTGGGAGCCGTTCTGGCCTGTCACCCAACCCCCTCGTTTGCTGCAGAATTCTACAGTTGGATTGATCCCGCCGGCACGATGGTTATGACGGACAATTTGAGTCTGGTTCCGCCAGCGACGCAGCGGAGCCCTGTGTCGGTCCATCGATTTCTGGACCGCCCGCCTCTGCCAGCCCTCTCGCAGAGACAGCCTGAGCCAAGCCAGGATAATGAAGCAAGTCCGCCGGCCGATCCGAGTCAAAAGATTGTTGCTGATCAGGCCAAGGTGCCCGCGGTTGATCCGACCCTGCTCGATCTTCCGAATGTCCTGCTTGAGAATCCGGACGAGACAGTGAAAGCCGAGTACGTGTGGGTGCCTTTGCTGA
>VGXG01000061.1 GCA_016873395.1 Nitrospira sp.
CCGCCGCAATCGGTGTCTTCGTAGTAGATGCGAATTTCCATTGCAATATAAATTAGTTGCAAGACGTAAATTGAGCTTGTAGCAAAACAGAACAGTTTCTCTAATGTTCTGGAGAGCTTTCACGCATACTGCAAAAAGTTGTGAACCGCCTCATTCGTAAGGATTTCGTTGCTCCTCTCACGCCCTCGTTCGCTTCCCGCCGCCTAAGCTGTTTCAGCCGGCTCGGCATGCTCAGCCCTCAGCCTCAACGCCTCGTCGTCATCCCTTGCTTCTTTGCCCTGTCCTGGCTAGACTCCTCCCACGCAAGTATTCGTAACCGTCCGACTACGGAGACCACCATGGACAGTCACTATTCAGAATCCGAGTTAGCAATGATCGAGCTTCTAGAGAAGCATGTCAATGCTGAGCTACAAGGTGACTTGGATACAACAATGGCAACAATGTCTGACAACCCTCACCTGCATAATATTCCAAATATGATGGGGGGGAACGGATACGATGGCGTCAGAAGTTTCTACAAAAATCATCTTGTTGGAAAATTCTTTCCACCTGATGTGACAATGAAGCGGGTATCACTAACCGTTGGCACTACTCAAATCGTCGATGAATTAGTCATAACGTTTACACACACCACGGTGATTGATTGGTTACTGCCGGAGATCGCACCAACAGGCAAGAAAGTGGAGGTTGCAGTCGTTGTCATTGCCGGTGTGAAGGACAACAAGATAACGCATGAGCACATCTACTGGGATCAAGCGAGCGTTTTGGCACAGGTGGGGTTACTGGACCCCAAAAATTTGCCGGTATGTGGCTCCGAGGGTGCCAGGAAATTACTTGATCCATCAGTGCCAAACAGAACTCTTAAAAAACGCGTATAAGAAAGATTATGCCCTTGATCCAACTCTTTCTCATCGATCAACACCAGAAAAATTTTACGAAACTTCCGAAGATCCCGTGTATTCCGGTTGTGTTCTGACAACCGACGTTTGTGTCCTCAGGTGTGCGGTTCGGTTGGTCGGAGTGATGTAGTTCACGTCCTTTGGATATCCGGTCTCGACTCTCCACAGAACAGCTCCAACTTTTGCTCGGTCCTGAGCGTTTCCAGTTTCTTGACCAGGACCGCGTATTTTTTGATCACTTTTTCATTGCAGGACACTTTATTGTTCCCGTCAGTAGATTCGAACTTCCATGGGAAGCTTTCAGCCATCAGCGGTCAGCTTCCGCCATCCGCTTCCCCTGAGAAGGGACGCTGAAAGCTGAGAGCTGAATGCCGACAGCTTCTTCACAAATTCAGCATCGGAAAACGAGGCAGCGACGCCTCACTGACGCCGGTCAGCTTGATCACCAGGTCATAGAGCTGATGGAACCGTTCCGGCTTCACCGGCTCGAAGCCGTGGCCGAGGATCGCCTGATTCGCCGCATCCAGGAGCGGCTTCATCTTGGGCCACTGGGCCAAATACGCTTGTCCCATCTGATCGCCCAAGCCGGCTAACGCGCGAAATTGCGCGTGGAGCGGCAGCTTGTACTTGCCGTCGATATCGTCCAGAAAACAGGTCCGGCAGGGTTCGCGGAGGGCCTCCGGCAACTGCTCGGGCTGAACGTCCCAGGTCTTGATCTTGTACTGCTTGAATAACCGGTGCTGCGCTGAAGCTTCGAGAGCCCGCAGCAGCGCCGTGACGGCGGCCTCGGGGTGATGGTTCTGTTCGGCCCTGCGCCGCGCATGGGCCAGCAGATCGTAGGCCACGGCCTCCTTCACTTCCTGAGGGTCCAGGACCAGTTTTTCCAGAAAGCCCGCGTTTTGCTTAATGGCGGGAAGGACGGCCTTCAGGCCGGCCGGGCCTCCCCAGACGGAGGCCATCTCCAGCGCCTTGAGCGAGGTCTTGAGCTTGTCCCAGGCCTGGCGATAGTGAAACCGCTCCCAGAGACTGTAGCCTTCCGCGAGATCCGCCAGCGCTCGGTAGAGGGGTTTCTGTCCGCCGCTGACCCGTGCCTCGATCTGGTGGAAGAGGGATACGGCTGGATCGAACGACCCCCGGTTGAAGAGGTCGCAGCCTTCCGCGCGCACGCGGCCCGCCGCTTCATCCCAGGGATTGCCCTGCAGCCAGATCCGTGCCTGCCCGTCAATGGTGACGGCTTCGCCTTCAGAGGTCGTCCCGCTCCCCGTCCGGCCGACTGTGATCACCCGCGAGGTGAACGGCATGCCGGCAAGGGACAGTGCCGCAGCCATCGCGGGCGTCGCGCCGGTCAGGTCCACGACCAGCTCGCCGGCTTGCACCTCCCAGGTCCGCATCAGCTCGGGCAGGGCGCGGGCCAATGTCTGATGACAGGCCAGAAAGCGCGTCGCGTCCGGCGTGACGAGCCAATCCCACCGGCGCGGCATCTGGGCGATCTGCGGCTGCACGGCTGTCTCGACGAGGATTTTTGCCGATTCAGGGACGAAAAAACAGAGCAGCTCCGGCTTGAGCCGGTTGATCGTGTAGACCGCAGCCGGCGCATCCTCGCCGACCGCGATCAACAAGGCTCTGACAGGAGCATCGACAGCCATCGCCGGCGGACTATAACACCCCGATCCGGCACGATCAATCAGGAGTCTCGGTTGGGGGGAGGGTGGCGAAATGGACGGGGACTCTGTTGTGTTGGATGACTGCGCTCGACTACCGCCTGATCCGGCCTTCGCCCCGGAGCGGGCCGCCTTCATGCGGACGAAGGAGCCGGTCGGCAGCTCCCGAATGGACGGAGGGCGGCGTCCGGTTGGGATTGGGAGTCCCGGCCTGATGCTTCGGCTGAGTTGGAGAGGTATTACTGGCGCTCTGGCCGCCGCCCTGCGCCGCATCCACGCCTGCGCTCTGGTCCGGCGCCTTCCCTTGGTCTCCCGCTGGGCTCTCACCTCCTGCACCTCCAGCGACCCCTACTCCGCCTAAACCGAGCCCGATGGCGCGGGGCGCGCCGATCTCGCGCAGCGCGTCCTTCGGGGCCTCGTGCCGCAGGCTTTCCTTCAGGTCGGTGGCCGCGATCGTCTCGTGGACCACGGGATGCGCCTTGGCCTCGATCAGAGCCACCGGCACGGGGATGCTACGCGCAGCGGCATGGCTGTACTCCCCCGGAGCCAGGCGGGCCGTCTGCCCACCCGACGTGAACTCGACCGAGCCGGACGTCCCGATGTTCGCCGTTCCGCTCGTGTCCTTGTCAACCCAGACGACGAAAACGCCGCCATGGGCGACGGCGCTCGCCGTCGGCGTCTGGACTTCGAATTTCGAGCCGGCTGTCGCAAAGGCGTTCCCCACGAAGACGCGCAGACTGCCCTGCACGAGCCTGACCGTCACGCTCCGTTCAGCGCTGGCCTGGTCGTGCTCGTGCTCGATGATCTCGACACGGCTGTTCTCGCCCACCGTGAGGATGCTCCCGCTATGCAGCAGCATTTTGGTCCGGGACTGCCCATGGGTCTCGATCACATCGTTGAACTGAAGATTGTCCGTGGTCTTGGCCTGAAACGGGGCGTCGGGGTCCGGATGGTCCATGAGGACCTTGCCCTGTACAGAGGTGATCGCACCGATCTCTCTGCCTTGCCCTTCCCTCTGGCTCCCACCCTGGCCGGCCTCCTCCGCCCACAGGGGTGAAACGGGGAGCAACACAGCAAGGGGCAATCCGAGCAGGTCGAACAGGATGCTGCGTTGTCCCTCTGTCGTCTTCGTCACGGTCTTCTCCTGACGGCGTTGATATTGTACTGTTAAAAGGACGCGCTCAGCATCAGAGAATAGACGCTCCGCGCGTAGGAGAACACATCCACGTTGGTATCATCCCGGTTATAAGTATACTGGAACGTGAGCGAGAGATTCTCGCCAAAATCCCGGCTCACCGCCCCGGTAAAGCTATAGATGTTATCGCGCCGTCTGGTGTGGCCGTCGACCGAATAGGAGTTGGGGTTCGAATACTGCTGGTGGATCCAGTCGAACGCAAGAGACAACTCTAGGGTCAGGATCGGCGGCACCTCAAGCCCTGTCGAAACATGATGCCCCTGGTAGTTCCAGTCGGCATTATCAGGGGTATTCGGCGGGGCCGCGACTTGGGGCGATCCGCCTCCGGTCACGTCGGTGTCGAAGATATACCCCAGCCACATCCGCCCTTTATTTTCGGAGAAGATGAGATATTGGGTCACGCCGGCAAGCCAGTTCTTGCCGTTCCGGGCCTGGTTCAGGAGAAAACGACCGCTCCGAAAGACCTTATCCATGTAGCGAAACTGGAGCTGCGTGGCGGTGTTCACGGACTCCGTGAGGGTCAGGACGGAGAGGGCGGTGTTCGCATTGAGGTATGGGGAGCGCCCGACCAGGGTGTAGTTGTAGATGTATTGTAGATTCAGGGCCACGGGACCATCCTGATACCGTAGGTAGGCCGAAGGCGCATGGTCTTCCACGTCAAACCCGCTGAGCCGGGAATGGAAGCTTTGGTAAATGCCGTACGTGATGCCTCCGGTCAAGCGATCGGTCTGGAGGCCGCGAAAGTCCAGGGACCCGGTCAGCACCGAGCGATAGTCGGATTCTAGGGAGATGCCGGTGGTGCCGGCCGGCGGCGACGTGCCGCTGGGCAGCAGGACGACGTTGGTGTCATACTCCATCCCGGCCGCACCGTTCACCGTCCACCGGCTCTCAGGCGCAGGGGGCGCTTCTAACTGCGCCAGGAGCGCCTTGGCGGACTGAGCCTGCTCCGATTCCGGCTCCGCCGCGATCGCCGCCTCAAGCGCTTCCCGGGCCTCGGTTGGCGCCCCTCGGCGAAGATGCGCAACCCCGGTGTAATACTGGGCGCTGGGAGCCAGGTCCGGACTCAGGGTCATGGCCCGGCGAAACCGCGCCGGCGCCTCCTCAAACTCGCCCAACTCGTGGTGAGTCAAGCCGAGATAGTAATGGACCAGCGGGTCTTCAGGGGATGCTTTCTCGGCGGACAGGAGACTCTCCTTGGCCTCTGGGTACCGTTTCTGGTGGTACTGGAGGATGCCCAAGCCGAGCCAGGCCCGACCGGAGGAAGGATTGACCGCCAGCATTCTCCGGAACACCACCTCGGCCTCGCCGTATTGCTTGCGCCGAAGCAGTGTCTGACCCAGGTAGGCGGCGGCTTCGGGATCGTCCGGTTTCGCCTGAAGAGCGGAGCGGAAGAAGGCCCCGGCCGACTCATACCGACCACGGTCGAACTCCACAGCGCCCCGTGAATAGTTCAATTCATAGTCTTCAAGCGACTCCTGGCCCCGGGCAGGACCGGACAGCCAGACAAGCAGCAAGCCCAGCCCGGCTATCCAGCCGGCCAGCAGTCGGCCCGAGCGTAAGGGAGAAGAAAAGACCGAGACTGTGTCACGGCGCGTCACAGCCCGGCGAGTATACGGCTTTGCGCCCGTCACTATCCACGCCCTCAACCTCGGATATGCGGCCTTGGCTGGTTTGACAGGGCACGGCTCTCGCCCTACAATGCCGCTGCATGAAAGAGCGCGCCATCAAGGCCTTTGAGGAGAGCGCCGAGGTCAAGCGCCGGTTCGTCCGCGAGCACGCCGATCGCATCGAGCAGGTCGTGCGGCTGATTGCCCGCGCGTTGCGCGATGGGCACAAGCTGCTGCTCTTCGGCAACGGCGGGAGTGCGACAGATGCGTCGCATCTGGCCGCTGAGTTCGTGGGCCGGTACCACAAGGACCGCCGGCCCCTGCCGGCCCTCGCACTGGGCGCCGACCTGGCGGCGCTGACCTGCATCGCCAACGATTACGCCTACGACGAGGTCTTCGCCCGCCAGGTCAAAGCCCACGGTCAGAAGGGCGACATCGCCATCGCCATCAGCACCAGCGGCAATTCACCCAACGTGCTCAAGGGGGCGGAGGCGGCGCGGGCGCTCGGCCTGACCACAGTCGGCTGGACCGGCGGCAAGGGCGGCAAGTTGGTTGGTGTGGTGGACCATTGTTTCATCGTGCCGTCCACCGTGACGGCCCGCATCCAGGAAAGCCACATCACGCTCGGCCACGTCCTCTGCGAGCTGATCGAGGAAGAGCTGTTTGAAAAGACTTGAGAAGAAATCCGTGCCGCCGATCGACGTGTCACGGCTCAAGACCTATCCGCTGAGCCGCCGCCACAGCAAGGTGCGGCTGTCGGATTTCGCCATTCCCTGGCAGCGCAGCGGCGCCTTGAAACGCTTCCTGGCCACCCTCCCCGACATCCTCGCGGTCAAGACGCTGCGGGCGGTCACGCGGGCCATCGTGAGCGCGCGACGCCGCGGCAAGCCGGTGATCGTCGGGATGGGCGCCCACGTGACCAAGGTCGGGCTCAATCCCATCCTCGTGGACCTGATGGAACGCGGCATCGTGACGGCCATGGCGATGAACGGCGCCGTGATCATCCATGACTTCGAGCTGGCGCTGCTGGGGCACACATCGGAGGAAGTGGACGCGGAGATCGACTCGGGCCGTTTCGGCATGGCGGAGGAAACGGGCCGGATGCTGAACGAAGCCATCGTGAGCGGGGCCAAGGAGGGGCTGGGGCTCGGCGAGGCGGTCGGCCGGTACGTCACCCTGCGCAAGCGGCAGTTTCCCAACCAGCGGATCAGCATCCTGGCCACCGGCGCCAAGCTGGGGATTCCAGTGACGGTCCACGTGGCCCTGGGCACCGACATCATCCACATGCATCCCTCGGCGGACGGAGCGGCGATCGGAGCCGCCTCGCTGTTGGACTTCCGAAAACTGGCGGCGGTCGTGGCCGGCATGGAGGGCGGCGTGTATCTCAACCTGGGCTCCGCCGTGATCCTCCCGGAGGTGTTTCTCAAGACGGTCTCGCTCGGCCGGAACCTAGGCCACGCTCTGACCGACATCACCACCGTCAACATGGATTTCCTGCCCCACTACCGTCCTATGACCAACGTCGTCCGGCGGCCGACCCAGAAGGGCGGCCACGGATATCAGCTCATCGGCCACCACGAGATCATGGTGCCGCTATTGGCCGCCGCCGTGATTGAAGAACTGGAGCGATGACTCGGCTGCGCCAGGACTCCTGCCCTCAACCAGTCTTCACAACCGATCGGCTGCAACATCTCTGGGGTGAATTCAACCACCGTTTCTTTCGCGGCGCGCTGCCTTCCATTGAGGTCGTCTGGAGCCGGCGCCTGACCTCGTCCGCCGGGATGTTCACGAGCCGCGTCGGGCCGCGGGTTCCTGACGCAGGAACGGCCCGTCGGTGCATCCGGCTGTCGGTGCCGCTCCTTCAGCAATCGTCGGGAGACGTCGAACATGAACTCCTCGGCACCCTGGCCCATGAGATGATCCACCAGTGGCAGTTCGATATCCTCAAGCGGCGGCCGAATCACGGTCCGGATTTCCGGCGGAAGATGGTCGAGATGAATCGCGAGGGGCTCGGTGTGACGATCAGCCACGCACTGGACGAGGCCGTGCTGGCCCTGGCCAAGTACGCCTGGCGTTGCCTGGGATGCGGTAAGGTCTATCAGCGGCAGCGGCGCACCATCAGGCCGAGCCGCCACCGGTGCGGGTGCTGCCGCGGCATGCTGCGTCCTCTTTCGATTGACCAATGACGAATGACGATTGACGAGCGTCGATGGCCCGTTGGCCCCGCCAGATTCTGTTCGGCGACGTGGACGCGATGTTCGCATCCGCCGCGGTCGTGGCGAACCCGTCGCTTGCCGGCAAGCCGGTGGCCGTGGGCAGCCCTCCACCGCGCGGCATTATCGCCGCCGCCAGCTACGCCGTGCGGCCTTACGGCGTGACATCCGCCATGCCCACGGCGCAGGCGCTGCGCCTCTGCCCCGACCTGGTCCTGGTTCCGCCGGACCGCCCCCTCTACGAACGTCTGCACAGCACGATGCGCGCGGTCACGGACCGTTTCTTTCCGATCTGCGCCTGGACAAGCATCGACGAATTCTACGCGGACACGACGGACCTGCAGACCTTGCATCCCGATCCGACAGCGCTGGGACAAGCCGTCAAGGAGGCCATCTTCGAGGCCACGGGACTGTGCTGTACGGTGGCGGTGGCAACCGGCAAGATGGTCGCCAAGGTGGCGGCCGATGCCCATAAGCCCGACGGCCTCGCCGTCATCCAGCCGGGGACCGAAGCGGCCTTCTTGGCTCCCCGGCCTGTCCGGTCTTTGCCCGGCATCGGCCCCAAGACCGCAGAGCGATTAGACCGGATCGGGGTCACGCTCATCAGTGATCTCCTGGACCAGCGCTTTGAGCCGCTGCTGCGCCGCATGTGGGGCAAACGCTTCCCTGCCTTGCAGGCCCTCGCGCAAGGCATCGATCATGATCCGGTTGAACCGGACCGGGCGCAAAAGAGCCTGGGGCAGGAGACGACCTTCGATCATGACACGCGCGATGTCGCATTTCTGGAGCAGACGTTGCGAGGGTTTCTGAGCGACCTGACCCACGAGTTGCGGCAGGAAGGGCTGGCGGCCGGCGCCTTTACGGTGAAGCTGAAAGACGCAGCGTTCACGGTGACGACCAGGCAACGACACTTCTCGAAGCCGTTGAACTATGATCCGGCGATGTGGCCGGACATCCGCACCGCGCTGCGGAGCCTGATCAGGCCGGGGACCCTGTACCGGCTGGCCGGCGTCTCGCTCTCAGAGCTCGGCCCTGCGACCGAAAGCCTGTTCGATCAGCGGACCAGCAAAGCCGTCGCAGCCATGGACGCGATCATCGAGAAACACGGCGCGAAAGCGATTCGCTTAGGCGGGACGACAGAACCCCGGGACTAGAAAGCAGGGTTATTTCTCCTTCTTCTTGTCTTTATCTCCCTTCACCGCCTTATTGACGGCCTTGGCCCCCTCGCTGGCCGCCTTGCTGATGCCCTTGCCGACCTCGTTCCCGACTTCCTTGATCTTGTCCATGACCTGCGGAATCGGCTTGGGAAGGTCCTGGACGCGAAGCGAGCCTTTTTTCGACTCACCTTCTTTTGCGGCAGGCTTGTCCCCGGTTTCTGCGGCTGACGCGAAGGTGAGCAGGCCGGTGGTCAGGGCGAGCAGGACCACGATCACAGCAAACCAGGATGTCCAGCGTTTGCCCGTCATGGGTCTCTACCTTCTATTGGCTTCCCGGAGGGCGCACGGAATTCAGAAACGCTTCCACTTCCTTGATGACGACTTCTTTCTCCTGCGGCGTGAGCTTTTCCCAATGCTCCCTGAGCGGCTCGAAGAACCGCCGGAGCGACGAGTAGAGCGCGTAGGCCTTCCCCCCTTTTTCGTCTTCGATATCGGCCATGGATTCCCCTATACCAAGCTTGACTGAGAGTAGTCAGTTTTCAGTCATCAGTCACGAAACTGAGAACCGAAAACTGAAGACTGACAACTGTTCCTTCCTTGCGAGAGCGTCTGACCATTCTATCATGAGAGAACAAAGCTGCTTTGCTAGGAATTCAGGAATCGTCCAGGGTACAATGGAGCCGTGAATCAGAAAATCAGAACCAGAGAAGAGTTGATCGGTCTCCTCGCGCAGCGGCGCGCGAAGCAGCAGCGGATCGTCTTTACCAACGGCTGCTTCGACCTGATGCACGTCGGCCATACCCGCTACCTCCAGGCGGCCCGCGAATTGGGCGATCTGCTGGTGGTGGGCGTGAACAGCGATGCCTCCGTGCAGACCCTGAGCAAGGGCGACGGGAGACCGATCGTCCCGGAGGCCCAGCGGGCCGAGGTGTTGGCTGCCCTGGCTTGCGTGGACTATGTCGTGTTGTTCAGCGAACCGGACCCGGGCCGCCTCATCGCCGACCTTCAGCCGGACGTCCTGGTCAAGGGAGGGGATTGGGCCCCAGACCAGATCACCGGCCGCAAGACCGTCGAGGCCCGCGGGGGGGCCGTGAAGATCATTCCCTTGGTCCCCGGGGTCTCCACCACCTCGCTCGTCGAGAAAATCCGCAAGAACGTGAAGCGTGAAACGGGCCAATGACAAATGGATCAAGCTGACAAGTTGCAAGTAGCCAAGTAAC
>VGXG01000062.1 GCA_016873395.1 Nitrospira sp.
GAGTCTTCGGCAACAGCCTGCCCTGGCTTCTGGTCGGGCTCGGCGCCGCTATCGGGATCGGCGTGATCCTGCTCGACCGTCGGCAAGGACTGGCCGGTTCTTCCTTTCGCCTCCCGGTGCTGGCCGTGGCCCTTGGAATTTACTTACCGTTGAAGCTGTCCGCCGCCATTCTGGTCGGCGGTCTCATCACCGAGTTAGCACAGAGGGCCCGACCGGCTCAGCGGTATCCGGAAGAACAGGAAACAAGTCGAGGGCTTCTCTTTGCCGCCGGCTTGGTAACCGGTGAGGCCCTGATGGGCATCGTCCTCGCGCTGCCTATTGCGCTGAGTGCCTTCTGGCCGACATTGAGCGCGGACCCGTTCAAACTGTTCGATCACCCGCCGCACGGCGCCTGGCCGGGCGTGGCCGCGTTGACCACCGTCTCGGTACTACTGTATCGCAGCGCAGCGTGCGTAATTCGTCACTCGTCATCCGTTACTCGTGAAGGACAGAAATCCTCTGTAACCCGAATAACGAATGACCAATGACGATTGACGGTTTTTCAATCGCTGGGAGGCTCGAAGTGCCCCGGCGGCCGCGACTGCCAGGGTAGGGTTGCCTGTTTGGACTGCTTGACGAGACTGCGGAGACTGGCCTCGGCAGCCCGGAGCAGTTTGGGCTCGCCGCTTTGAAGAAGGGCCGTGAGCAGGACATAGAGCTCGCGATCCCGCCGCACACTCAGCAGCACCTGCTCGGTGACCGGATCGACGGAATCCGTAGCCTCCGTCGAGATGTTTTCTCCATCCGCATCGGTCGTCAGAAGGCTGAGGTGTTTCGGATCTCCGTAAAGCCAGGAGGGAGGAATCCTTAGCGCCTGGGCGAGAGCTTCCAAGGTAGAGGCGGTTGGGTCCAGTTCACCGGCTTCGATTGCCTCAAGCGACTCAGGCTGGAGTCCAGCCCGCTCGGCTAATGAGGAGGTTGACCGGTGTTGGGAAAGACGCCAGGCTTGAATCGTAGGGCCGATGGTCATAGGGGCAGAAGGTTAGAGTGTTGAGTGATGAGTGCTGAGTTAACTCAAAACCCACAGCTCACCGCCAGGGGGCTAAAAAATCAAATGCCAGAGATTGAGCAGCCACCTTTTGATAATGGCCCAAAACCCAGCCGGTTCTTCGACAGGCTTGGGCTCCTTGTCGGCCGATGGAGCTGGCGGTTTCGCATCGGCAACTCCCTCCTTGGCAGGAGACGGCTTGACGCTCGCAAGCGGACCGGACAGGGCCTCTTGAGGCTTGGAAGCGAGCATTTCTGAGCCGGCTTTTGCGGCCGGTTTCGACGCAACGGCAGGAGCCTGGGCCCGATCTTTCAGCTCTTTCTGATAGCGGGCGACCGTGGCCTTGAGACTTTCATTTTCCTTGTTCACCACCGCATGTTCCTGTCGGAGCGACCGGTGATGGGTGGAGAGCTTCGCGACTTCCTGCTCCAGTTGCTTGATATGCTCTTCCATATCCTCCCGCTCCGCATCGCGGCTGCCTTGAAGCTGCTGAAGCTCGGCGGAGGACGCGGCTGCCTCGGTGGTCAGTTTATCCGTCTGATCCTTGATGGACTTTATCTGCAGCTCCAAGGCACTCGTTTGCGTCTGCGTACGCTCCAACTCCGCTTTGATTTCTTCGGACTCGGCAAGGGCCGCCTTGTACTTGCTCTCCGTCACGACGCACCCGCCGAGCACCACTACCGCCAGGGTCAAGCCTGCCGTCGCAACTGCATGCCTGCAGTCTCTCCAGAACGGCAGGCAAGCATTTGTGTCAGCAGATATTGGCGATTGCACCTTGGTCCTCCTCCCTCTTGCAGGATCTCTCGCGGTCACAGGCAGCGACCAGACCACAATAAGTACGCCACAGTAGCATGGAACCACGAAAATATCAAAGCCCATCGCTCGGCGGTGTTCTCCATGCCTCGTGCCGGGGACCCGTTGCTCCGGGAAATGCATCAGGCGCCCCGTGCCAGCAAAGCCGTCTTGACAGGAAGCCCGCATCCCGATATGGGTGGGCCAGCTGAAGGAGCCCCATGCATCGGTTTCCATCCTTACCGGCATCCAAGGTTCGACTGATCCGCGACCTGCTCGCGAACAAGAAGGCGCGCAAGCGGGAAGGGACGTTTGTGATCGAAGGCGCCAAGCCGATCCAGGAATTGCTTCACACGAAAGCCCCGACGCTCCGGACAGTCGTCGTGACTGAAACCTGGCTCAACAAAGTGGATCGGCGCCTCAGAGAGACTTTGGAACAGAGACGGGCGGAGGTGTATGTCTGTCGTGATCCGCTCTTCGAGCGCTTCTCCGAGGTTCATACGCCTTCCGGCATCCTCGCCCTGGTTCAGCAACCCAACTGGAATCAAGAGACGATCTTTGGACAGGCGCATCTCTTGGGGCTCTACGGGGATTGCCTCCAGGACCCGGCGAACCTGGGAACGATCATCCGGACCGCGGCCGGGTTTGGGCTGGATGCCCTCTGGCTCTCACCGGACTCGGTGGATGTCTTCAACCCGAAAGTGGTGCGGGCAACGACGGGAAGCATCCTCACCCTGCCGGTCTTCTACAACGCGGACATCGGCTTGTTCGACCGACAGGGTTGTGCCTTGCTGGCGGCCGAGTCGCCGGGGAAAGCAAGCCGGGCAATACAAGACGTGACCAGTATCCCCGCGCGCGCGATCCTCGCCCTGGGGAACGAGAGCCAGGGTCTGTCGGAGGCGACGCTGAAACGGACCTCCGTCCGGTTTCACATCCCCCTGCATCGCTCCGTTGAATCCTTGAACGTCGCGGCCTCCGCCGCGATCGCGATGTTTTATCTCAGCGGACTTCCCCGGGAAGATAAATAGGGGAAGGAGCACATGGCTGATGGCCAATGGCTGATGGACGGACGCGGACTACGTTCCGCTTTTTCCGAGCCATACGCCATCAGCTATAAGCTCTTAGCTATCTTCGGGGAAGCGACGAATCTCAGCCCACTGGAGGCGAAACAACTATCCGCCCCCATTTGATCGAACGCGGCGGATCACACGAAGTGCGGTATGGCGGTTCAAGCGAAGCAGAGCATCGAACTCTACTGGTGGCAAAGTACCACTCCGCCGCAAGAACCTGAAGGAAGAAACACTGGAGGGTTTTCTCGGCGGGCAACAATTTCGATAAAGCGTAAAAGAGCCCGCCGTTCAACCGAAGGTTGGTATGGTGCCGAGGGACAGAATTGAACTGTCGACACCAGCCTTTTCAGGGCTGTGCTCTGCCAACTGAGCTACCTCGGCACGGGCGCCACCATAACAAGCGGTCTCGGACCCTGTCAAGGTACTGCGAACCGGCAACTTGACGCCTTTTGCAACAGCAGAGTATTCTTAATCACATTGTCCGTTCAACGGGGGAAATCGCCAGCCTGGCTCGACTGACAACGAACATGGACACGCCAATTTCTGTCACAGAAACGACCGAACAAGAAGCCGCGCCGAAGCCGACCAAGGAGTATGTGGAGGAGTTGGTCAAGAGGGCGAAGGCCGCGATCGGCCGCATGGCGGCCCTTTCCACGTTGCTCAAGGATCAGGCTCTGTCGGCCATGGCCGATAGCTTGGAAGTCAAATCCGAAGAGATCCTGGAGGCTAACGGAAAAGACCTCGAGGCCTATGAAGAGAGCGGGCGAGGGAAGGACAAGGCCTTTGCGGATCGGCTGCGCCTTACGCCGGAGCGGATTGGTGAGATGGCCAAGGGCATCCGGGAGATCGCCAAGCTGCCCGATCCGGTCGGGGAAACCGTCAAGCTGTGGCGGAGGCCCAACGGCATGCTGGTGGGTCGCGTACGGGTGCCCATCGGCGTGATCGGCATCATCTACGAGTCCCGTCCGAACGTCACGGCCGATTCGGCCGCCCTCTGCCTCAAGTCCGGCAACGTCTGCATCCTGCGCGGGGGCTCCGAGGCCATCCAGTCCAATACGGCCATTGCCGCCATTCTCTCCGAGTCGGCAGAGAAGGCCGGCGTACCGGCCGGCGCCATTTCCTTCGTGGACCGGACCGATCGGGAAGTGGCGCTGGAGCTGCTTAAGCAGGACCAGTCCATCGACTTGATCATCCCGCGCGGCGGCGAATCGCTGATGAAGACTGTCACGGAGGAGTCGCACATCCCCGTCATCAAGCATGACAAGGGGGTCTGCCATACCTATGTGGATGTGGATGCGGACCTCGCCATGGCCAAGTCCGTCTGTTTCAACGCCAAAGCCCAGCGTCCCTCGACTTGCAATGCGATGGAGACCCTGCTGGTGCATCAGAACATCGCGCGCGCGCTGTTGCCGGATTTAGTGAAGCAACTGCACGAGGCCGGCGTCGAGGTCCGCGGCTGCCCCAAGACCTGCCAGCTCTGCCCGGAAGCCAACCCGGCTGCAGAGGGGGATTACGGTCAGGAGTTTCTCGCGCTGATCCTCGCCGTGAAGGTGGTCAAGCACATGGACGAAGCGATGGAGCACATCGCCCGGTACGGATCCCGGCACACAGAGGCAATCATCACGAACGACTATGTCAGGAGCCAACGTTTCCTGCGCGAGGTGGACGCGAGCGCGGTGCTCGTCAATGCTTCCACACGGCTGAACGACGGCTACCAGTTCGGGCTCGGCGCGGAAATCGGCATCAGTACCACCCGCATCCACGCCAGGGGTCCGATGGGACTGGAAGAACTGACCTGCTCGAAGTTTGTCGTCTACGGCTCGGGACAAATCCGCGAATGATCAGGCTGTGACACTTTCCCCTGAGGCCGCGCTCACGAAACCCGGCAATCTCGTTTTTTCATCCAACCTCCATTTCGCCGCAGACATCCAGGCGGCGGGTGGGCGAGTCATTCAACAACCCAGCGGACACTTCATCTTCTACGGCCCCCACGGCCGGCGAATTCTGGCTACGGACCCTGAGGGAAACCCCTTGCATGAATGTGCATGGATGGCCGGGCCTGATGGCACGCTCAAACTGGTCTGCGCCCGCTTTCAACTGGATTGGGGCCAGTGGGTAGGGCTCAAGCCAGGAGAGCTCGTCAACTCGACCGTTCTGGACCTTTCCAGAAAGCCAGGCTGGGAACGGCTCCAGGCCGATGACTTGCGTCGCATGGCCGCGCAAGCCCTGCGGGTGCCCTTTGAAGAAGTGCGGTTCTTTTACGGGGACGAGGACCTCGTCATTGATCGCCAAGGGCAGGCCACCATCCGGCACAAGAAGGATACTTTCTATGTCTTAGACGAAGGGACCTTCGACGCGCCGGCTGACCGAGTCAAGTTTATGGCGTGCATGGGAACGATGCACTGGGCCAGGATCGATTTCCTGCCGGTGGTGGAGCTGTTTCAATCATTGCTTCCCGGCACCGGATCTGCCGCATTCGAGCTGATCCGCGGGCTTTACGACGATCAAAACGAGGGTCAGGCACACCCGCTACCCCTCCGTTACCGAGGGATCCCGACCTATCCCTCCCAGGCAGCTTATCGTCTCTTCAGCTCGTTCTTCACGCCGCAAGTATCGGGCGGCGGCGACCCCTTCCCGGTTTTCATGGACGTGCCCCGTTCCCAGGAAGTAACCTGGCTGCCAACACCGGTCCCACCTCGGCGGCACTTCGACCACAGCCGCCGCCTTTGCGTGACCGTTAAGGAAGATATGATCCAGAAAGCCACATTGGCCGATGATGCAACCGGCTTGCCCTATATCCCCGCAAGAAGCGGACCGACCCCTTGCGGGCGCAGCCTCGGCGTAGCCGGCGGCAGGCTGGTCCTGCAAGATGGGCCCCGGCAAAGCGAGATTCCGATCAACCCTCTCTGGGGAAACATGAGAGAGTTTGCTCCGGCCCCTGAGAAGAAGGAGCAGAGGCCGGGGTGGCAGGCTTTCTTCGGTGGCTCACCGCCGCTTGTGGCAGCGCGAGAAGCCTTTGGAGCCGTTCTTCTCTATCCGGACGACGACCGTGAAATCGAGGAACTGCCGACCCAGCCCTTCGTGGCTGACTATCTTCAAGACATCATCGAACAGCGCCCTGACCTTGCGGCTCATCTCGCCAGAGCACAGAGCGTGCTGATCCATAATTTTGACGCGGCCGTGAACACCTGCATTCAGCTTGATCGGCCCAGGGACTATCGGGTCCTGTATCAACATCCGCCCTTTGCCCAGAAGCAGGCGCAGGGTCTTTGGAACCAGATGGCCCAAGCGCGGAAACTCGACTGGGCGAAGCGGATCATGTTTGTGCCGGAGCAGGGCTACCGGGAGCAGGCGTATGAGCAGCCATACGACCTGATCTATAGGTGGATCGCGTTCATACACCTACACGACGGGACGGAGGCCCGCAGGGCCGCCCAGGCCGTGGCCGCTGCGCTCCGGCCGGAAGGGCTGGCCTTCGTGGCCGGACCCTCGACGCTGGCCGGTGAGCTTCAGGCCGCCCGGATCTGCCTGCTGCAAGCAGTGCCGGTCCCTGAATTGCCGACTTTCCACATGCACCGGACGATCCTGCCCAAGGCCCGCATCAGAGCCGGCCTCACACTGTTCATCGGTGAAAAGGCCTGAGTCTGGATTCTTTACCCGCCTTCGCAGAAAGCCACGTATCAGCCCGTGGATGAATGAGGGGCGGGTATCCGCTGAAGCCTCGGCAAAAGCGGATGCACTTCGGCGGGTTCCGCCGAAGAATATGGAGATGCCACGGCCGTAAGGCCGTGGAGCTTCACACGCCCTGACAATCCGTCTCCGTTGCTCTTCGTTGTTTTCTCCTGCCTTCAGTTAAGTTCCGACTCCATTCCGCCGATAAACAACTTGGAAGAGCTGACACCTTGACGGCAGCTTTCGCTCGGAAGAATACAAGAAGGATCAGTGCTCACACAGGATGGGGAGGGGAAAGCTCCATGCCAAACGTGACGGCTCCGTGTTCAGTTTCGGTCCAGAATCTCTTGGGCAATGAATCGCTTCGCAAGCTGGTCGCCGATCTGAACCTGGATTTCCATTTTGACGACTTACTTGATAACCTCCTGACATCACCGGACGCCTTTATTCATGCGGGTTCCAACGTCATGAAGACACTCCGGAGGTCAACACCCAATGGGTGAGAAACAAAATCAACCGTTTCAGCTCTCTTTCAATGCTTCGTTGAAGGTCGATTTCCAAGGATCACGGGTCACCTCGGATGGCGGTCTCATTCTGGTACGCGAGTTGGATGAACGATTGGGCTTGGGCGATCTGATCGTCGAGCACCTCACCGATGCAAGGCGCGGCAAGAATACGCAACTCCCGCTGCCCGATCTGTTCCGCCAGTCCGTCTACAGCCGCGTGGCGGGCTATGAGGACGTCAATGACGCCCAGCGGCTCTCGCAAGATCCGGTGTTCCGCGTGATCGGATCAGAGAAAGTCTGGGATCGTGGCGCAGCGTTGACTTCTCGCTTGCAGACCTTCGAGACCGAAATGCTGGCCGAGGAGGAGAACTTCGCTGGTCTGGCGCGCATCAATCGTGAACTGATCGCCAAGGTGGAAGCCTTGGATGCGGCGCAACGGGTGGTTCTGGACATGGATTCAACGGAGATACCCGTTTACGGCGAGCAGGAGAACAGCGCCTACAACGGCCACTTCGAATCCACCTGCTATCATCCGCTGCTGTTGTTCAATCGCGAAGGCGACTGTCTGGCGGCGAAGCTGCGGCCGGGCAACGTCCACAGCGCCGAGGACTGGGAGGAAGTGCTGCTGCCGGAGATCGAGCGGCAACAGAAGCAGGGCAAAGAGGTGGTGTTCCGGGCGGATGCCGCCTTTGCCAAGCCGGAGATCTACGAAGCGCTGGAGGAGCGAGATGTGAAATACGCCCTTCGCATTCCATCCAACGACAGCCTGGAGCGCGACATCGCGGAGTTGTTGACGCGGCCTGTGGGAAGACCGAGCTACAAGCCGGTGGTTTGGTACAAGAGCTTCTTGTACCAGGCGGCGAGCTGGAAGACGGCGCGGCGGGTGGTGGCCAAGGTGGAGTTTCACTTTGGGGAGTTGTTTCCACGGGTGGGATTCATTGTGACCAACCTGGAGACGGACAGCCGGGCAGTGGTGCGGTTCTACAACAAGCGGGGAACGGCCGAGCAGTGGATCAAGGAAGGCAAGCAGGCGGTGAAGATGACCCGGCTGAGCTGCCATCGATTCCGCTCTAACGAAGTGCGGCTGTGGCTGAGCGTGATGGCGTACAACTTGGGCAACCTGTGGCGGCGGCTGGTGCTGCCGAGGAGGATCGACAACTGGTCGTTGACGAGTTTGCAGCAGCGGCTGGTGAAGACCGGCGGCCGGTTGGTCAAGCACGCGCGGTACTACTGGCTGCTACCGGCGGAAAGCGGACTGACGCGGCGGCTGTTCGAAGCGATGTTACGCCGGATTGCCGCCCTACCGGTGGGGACGGGGTAGGCGGAACGGGTTTGTAGGCAAAATCGGCGGAGAAGGAAGGAAAGGGATGGAGGGGTGCGCATGGAAATCGAAGAAAAGATACAACTTGCCGGTTTTGAAGTTTTGGAGCAGGCCGAAGGTGGTGTTTGGAGGGGCAAAGGCGCCAGGGGCGAGAAAAAATTGCAGCACGTGGATCAAAAGGTAGCGAATGGATGTATGCTGAGTCGTACCGGAAAGCCCAAAAAGGAAATCCCGGTCTACAACAAGCGCGGGACGGCGGAGCAGTGGATCAAGGAAGGCAAACAGGCGGTGAAGATGACGCGGCTGAGTTGCCATCGGTTCCGCTCGAATGAGGTTCGCCTGATGCTGAGCCTGATCGCCTACAACTTGGGGAACCTGTGGCGGCGGCTGGGGCTGCCCGAAGAAGATCGAGAACTGGTCGCTGACCAGTTTGCAGCAGCGGCTGGTGAAGACCGGCGGCAGACTGGTCAAGCACGCCCGCTACTACTGGCTGATGTTGGCTGAGAGCCATCTGACGCGCCGGCTGTTCGGGAGCATGGTGCGGCGGATCGAAGCGCTACCGGCGGGGTGAAGATCGGCCCGGAGAGGTGGAAACTTTGAGAGAAAGGAGGCTGGGAGGGAGAGGTGTCAAGAGAACTGCTGGAAACAGGCATGTTGTCGGTTTTCGTTTTTGTGCGATGGTCTGAAGAAGCCATCCGCAGGCACTGGCCCGCCCTCGGAAAGGGGATTCTGATCAACTCCGGCACGTGAGTGAGGCGTCTGGTGTATACTGTTGGGGTCCGGGAAACCCAAAATGGAAATCCCGGCTTATACAGCATGGTGTGGGTAGGAGTTTTCAGCGGGGATTCACACGTCTTGAAAGTGGGCTTGTCGCCAGGCTTGCAGGCGCGGAAGGTGGCGCCCTGCTCACAGCTCGACTTGGACTGCGAAGAGGTGCTTCGCTGGGCCGGCGATTGCATCGCGACCGTG
>VGXG01000063.1 GCA_016873395.1 Nitrospira sp.
CCGTATTTCCAGCGCATCAAGCGGTTCGTGGTCGAGGTGACCCGGTAGGGGGTTGACGGTTATCTCTTGGCCTTCACGCAGCACTTCTGGTAAAGTGCGCCGACTTACGGAAGAAGCCTTTGAGAGGCTGCGGCCGTGCAGGCTGGAGGAAGAATAATTTAAGCCTCCTGGTGGCAAAGTACTTCTCCGCTCACAGTAAAGGAGAAGTTGTCAGTCTTCAGTGTTCGGTTCTCAGTTTCATGACTGAAGACTGATGACTGAAAACTGACGACTCTCTAGCAAGCTTGGTATGGAGGCGCTGGTGATACGGGCGATTCGACGGACAAGCGGATATACGGGATGGGCTGTGCTGGTTCTGCTGGTTCTGTGGCGCGGAGACTGCTTGGCGGGTTTCGCCGAAGAGACCAGTGGGGCCACGGCTGTCAGAACGTGGGGCTCTACTTCCTCGCCGAGTGCGCTCTTGCTGCCGGCCGGTGTTTCCCCTGGCGATGGGGATGGACCTCAGCAGGACGTGAGGGTGGCCGAGCAGGCTGTCCGGGAAGCCGAATCCGCTGTTGCTCCGGAGAGCTCAGGGACGAGGCCGCAGGTTGATTCTGCAGCCGGGATCGTGGTGGCTCAATTCATCTCCGTGACGCCGGGAGTCTGCATCCAGGAAGTCCCTCCCTCGGTGATCTGTCCTGAAGATCTCCTTCTCGGCGGAGAGCCGGCCGCTGCTCAACCGTCGCCGGTGGTGGCCGAGATCAAGCCGAGCCAGGCGGAAGGACCGGGTGATCTTTCCCGAGACCCCGACGCGGCACAGGAGAGGGACGAGCCCTACGATCCCTTCGCGAAAGCGGAAGGAACGGAGGGGCAGATCGAAGAATATGATCCCTGGGAACCGTTCAACCAGGCGATGTTCACGTTCAACCGGAAGCTGGACGAGTATGTCGTCAAGCCGGTCGCGACGGTCTATGATAAGGTGATACCCGATCCGCTGGAGTTCGGCATCCGCAACGCTTTCCACAACGTCCGGTTTGCGCCGCGCTTTTTCAATAACCTGTTTCAAGGCAAGTTCAAGGGGGCGGGGATCGAGGTCGGGAGCTTCTTGATCAATAGCACCATCGGCGTCGGCGGCCTTTTCGAGCCGGCCAAAAAAGTGTTCGGCCTGGAGACGCCCGATGAAGACACGGGTCAGACTCTTGGCGCGTATGGAACGAAACCGGGCCCCTACATCGTGGTGCCGATCTTGGGGTCCTTCACGGCCCGCGATCTTGGCGGGTTCGTCGTGGACTTGGCGCTCGATCCTTTCAACTGGCTGGTGATGCCCTTTACCAACATCAACGGTGCGCCTCAGCTCATAACCAATGAGGATACAGTCCTCTTCGCCCAGTTGGGGTCGCGCGCAGGCTACATCGTCAACGAGCGGTCTCTTAACATCGAGACGACCTTTGAGGGCGTCGAAGAGTCGGTCGTTGATCTCTATGGTGCCGTCCGCAACGCCTACCTGCAGAAACGGTTGAAGGCAATCAAACAATAATAGCAGGCTTTTTCACTCGCCTCGCCTCATTCCTGTTTGCTTGACAGAAGCCGGAACCGGGTGGATACTCGCTCGGCATTCTCCTAGCCATAGAACCGATCTTGATCGGGAAAATCCCCACAAGGGAGGAGCCTATGAATACGCCTCGATCATCCTGCCGATATGCCTTGTCCGGTCGTCCCTTCCCATCCCTTCTCAGCCTGCTCGTCTTGGTTCTTGTGTTGGGCGGCCAGAACGTGTGGGCGCAACAGAGCGGTCCACGGACGGCGACCGCCACGCTCAGTATCCTGGTCGGCTCGGCGCAGTTCGTGTCGGCCGGCGGCGGTCAAGCGCAGCCTGCGACCGACGGGATGAGTCTGGCCGTCGGCGACCGCGTGCTCACGGCCTCCAAGTCGGAGGCGCTCATCACCTTTCTGGATGGCAGTACCCTGACCGTGATGCCTGAGTCGGATGTGGCGGTCAAGAAGGTTGTGCTGGGCAACGCAAAGGGGTCCGGCTCGAACATCAGCATTCAGATCAATGTCGGAAAAGTCTGGGCGCGGGTGGTCAAGTTTCTCGATCCCAACGCCGGCATGTCGCTGGAGTCCAACACGGCAACCGCGACCGTCCATGATGGCCTCATCGGCGGCCAGCAGGACCCCGACGGCACCTTCTCTTGCTGGACCAGGGCCGGGGGGATGGCTGTCAAGGACGGGCAAGGTCGGACGCTCGTGGTCCTCTTGCCGGGTGAAAAGACGGTCGTGAAGGTCAACCAGCCTCCGGCTCCGCAAGCCTTTTTCGTCCAGCAGAGCGCGATGAAGATCACTGCCTCGTCCAACCTGCTCCCGCTGGTGAGGCGCTGGATGGAAAACAACCGGTCCTAATCCCTGCTCGTGCGGGGGGTCCTGCTGAGCTTATCGGATTACACCCAACTCACGGCCTACTGAGGCGAAGGCCTTCACCGCCTGTTCGAGCTGCGCTCTGGTATGGGCGGCGGACATTTGCACGCGAATTCTGGCCTGTCCCTTCGGCACGACTGGGAAGCTGAACCCGACCACATAGATGCCTTCCTGGAGCAGGCGATCAGCCATGCGCGTGGCCAGCGTCGCCTCGCCCAGCATGATCGGGATGATCGGGTGCTCGCCGGCCACCAGGGTGAAGCCCAGGTCCGTCAGTTGCGCCCGGAAGAAGGCGGCGTTCTCCCGCAGCGCGGCTCGCAGGTGTTCTCCTTGGGCCGCCAGCTTGAGGGCCTGGAGCGCGGCGGCTGTGATCACAGGAGGGAGCGCGTTGGAGAAGAGATAAGGACGGGACCGTTGCCGCAACAGCTCGATGATTTCAGCGTGACCTGAGGTGAAGCCTCCGGAGGCGCCGCCCAGGGCCTTCCCCAACGTGCTCGTGATGAGGTCGATGCGGTCCGCCACCCCGCAATGGTCAGGTGTGCCGCGTCCCCCCTCCCCCAGGACTCCCGTGGCGTGGCTGTCGTCCACCACGATCGCGGCATCATAGCGGTCCGCCAGGTCCGCAATGTCCGACAGCCGAGCGACATCTCCGTCCATGGAGAACACGCCGTCTGTGGCGATCAGGCGCAGCCGGCAGTCCGATGCCTGCTTGAGCGCTGCCTCCAGTTCCTGCATGTCGGAATGGGCGTAGCGGAACCGCTTGGCCTTCGAGAGGCGGATGCCGTCGATGAGGCTGGCATGGTTGAGCGCATCGCTGATGACGGCGTCTCGCTCATCCAGCAGGGTCTCGAAGAGACCCCCGTTGGCGTCGAAGCAGGAGCTGTAGAGAATTGTGTCGCCCGTGCCGAGAAAGGTCGAGAGCGCCTGCTCCAGGCGCTTATGCAGGTCCTGTGTGCCGCAGATGAACCGCACCGAGGCCATGCCATAGCCATGGTGCTTGAGCCCTTCCGTCGCGGCCTGGATCACGTCGGGATGGTTGGCGAGCCCCAGATAATTGTTGGTGCACAGGTTCAGGACCTCGGTCTGGGCCTGCTCCTGCTTGACTCGGACTTGGGCTCCCTGCGGTCCCAGCAACTGCCGTTCCGCTTTGTACAGCCCGGCCGACCGGATGCCGGCTAGCAGCTCCTCGATGACTCGTTTGAAGGATCCGTAGGCCATACGTTTCGCTTCAGGCGCGGGGGCACGGGCGACAGGCTGGAGAACTTTGACTATGGCCCATCAGCCCACGCGTTGCGCCGCTCATGGGAATAAGACGATTTTTCCGCACTGCCCTGATTGGATCAGGTCGAAGCCCGTGGCGTAGTCGGTCAGGGGAAACCGGTGCGTGATGACGGGCCTGATGTCCAGCCCTGCCTTGAAGAGTCCTGCCAGACGGTACCAGGTGCCGAAGAGCCTCCGGCCGGTCACCCCATAGACACGAATTCCTTTGAAGATGATCTCGTTGGGCAGGTCGAAGCAGACCGATCCGGTCGGGATGCCGAAGAGGGTGACCCGGCCGCCGTTTTTTACCGACCGGAACGCCTGATGCAGCGCCGCCGGGTCGCCGGACATCTCCAGCGCCGCATCCACGCCTTCGCCTCCGGTCAGATCGAGGATAGCGGCGGAGATGGCGGCGGGCGCGTCCGTCTTGGCGTTCAGCACATGATCTACGCCGAGCTGCTTGGCTAGCCCCAGCCGATAGTCGCTCACGTCGCTCGCGATGATCACGGCGGCCCCGGCCACGCGGGCCACGGCCGCGGCAAAGAGCCCCGTTGGGCCGCAGCCGGTGATCAGCACCGACTGGCCGGAGAGATCCTCGGCCAGCGCCGCGTCCACCGCATTTCCCAGCGGCTCCTGGACGCAGGCGATCTCCGGCGGGATCTCGCGGGAGGTCTTCCAGAGCACCCGTTCCGGCAGGAGCACGTACTCCGCGTACGATCCGTCTACGTCGACCCCCAGGAGCCGGTAGCGCCGGCACACATGGGCCTGCCCGGTCCGGCATTGAAAGCAATGGCCGCAGGTCAAGTGCGACTCGACGGCGACATAGTCGCCCACGGCAACCGAAACGACGCCGCGGCCCACGGCCGCGACCTCGCCGCACATCTCGTGGCCGATGATTCGAGGCGGATGCACCCGGCTCTGGGCCCACTCGTCCCAGCGGTAGATGTGCGCGTCCGTTCCGCAGAGAGAGGTGGCTCTGACGCGGACCACCACATCGCCCTCGGCCGGTCGGGGGTCCGGCACCTCTTGCAACGTCAACCCCGGCGTCGGGGCGGTCTTGACGAGCGCGTTCATGCTCTTACGGTTTTCGTCCCTTCATGAGACTCTATTATTGCACAGAGTCGGCGGCGAGGCCATGTTGTGACCGGCAAAATAGGGCCTGATTGACTGCTGCGACTGCCCACTGGTAAGTATGACACAACGAGGAACGAGGAACGATGAATGATGAATTTGAGTCGTCAGTTATCTTTTAGTTGTCAGTTCTCAGTATGCAGTTATCAGTCTCAGAATTCTCCGGAACTGAAGACTGACAACTGATGACTGACGACCCTACGAACTGTTAACTGTTCGGCGTTCCGCGTTCAGCATTCGAAATGATTGTGGCGGAGGTGTGAATGGTAAGGCAGATCGGATGGAGAGTCGTCATCGCGCTGATCGGCGCCTGGGCGCTGGTGATAATCCAGGCGGCGGAGGTCTTGGCAGCGACCGAGCGGTACAATGTGGACCTGGACCATTCCACGGTGGAGTTTCGTGTGGCCCACATGGTCGTTTCCAAGACTGCGGGCCGCTTTACCGACTACAGCGGGTTCATCGAGATGGATCCGGAGGCCATGACGGTGAAGGCGATCGAGGCGGAGATCAAGACCGCGTCCCTGACCACGAACCACCAGAAGCGGGATACCCACCTGCGTGGGCCGGACTTTTTCAACGTCGAGAAGCATCCGATCATGACCTACAAGCTGAAGTCCTACCGGAAGACGGACGAAGGCTATACGGCGGTGGGAGAGTTGACCTTGCTGGGCGTGACGAAGGAGGTCGCACTGACGGGAACCTTCAACGGAGTGACCAAGGACCCCTGGGGGAACATCCGAGCCGGGTTTACGGCGGAAGGCACGCTCAACCGGAAAGATTTCGGAATGAACTGGAACAAGACGCTGGACAGCGGCGGCCTCGTGGTGGGGGACGAGGTCCATATCAAACTCGACATCGAGTGTATCAAGGCGAAGTAGAACAGCCGCGGGTCCTGTCGCCAAACAGCCCAGCCGTGCTCGCTCCACCCATCCCCCAGTGGGTCCCTTCCGCTGCGCGCGGCTGGGCGCCCGTTCGGCGCCACCCGCAGCGGTGAGGAAAAGGGGAATAAGAGGCAAGGAGGAATGATTCACGTGTTCAAAAACAAAAGGGTGATCGTTTTCATGCTGGGGCTGGTTGGAATCACGGGGGTGGTGTGGGGCCTGGATACGCAGGACATTACCGTGGAGTGGACGTCGGAGGGCAAGAAGATTGCGGCGGAACGGGCCAAGCTCCCCGCCAAGGATGAGATGGTGCGGGTGCCGGCCGGTTGGTTCTTGATGGGCAGCAACAAGCAGGCGGACCGGAATGCCTACCCGGCGGAGCTTCCCCAGCGCCGGGTCTACCTGGACGCCTTCGACATCGACAGGTATGAGGTGACGACGGTGCAATTCTTACGATTCGTACTGGCGACGAACCGAGCGCCGCTCATTGACTGGCGCTACGACGGGGGCAACTTCCAGGAATCGATGGCGAGCCATCCGGTGATGCACGTGTCCTGGTTTGACGCCGAAGCGTGCTGCCGATGGGCGGGCAAGCGCCTTCCGACCGAAGCCGAGTGGGAAAAGGCGGCACGCGGCGAAGACGGTCGGATCTATCCCTGGGGCAATCAGATGGCCGGCTTGACCCGCTCCAATTATGGACGGACCGGCCTCTCCGGTCCCGTGCGGGATCGGCCCGAGCGCCTGCTGCTCTATCCGCCGATCATCTCCGTGGACAAGTACGAGAATGCCGTCAGCCCTTACGGCGTCTTTCAGATGTCCGGCAATGTGGCGGAATGGACGGCCGACTGGTACGACCCGAACTATTACAAGATCGCGCCGGATCGGAATCCGAAAGGGCCTGACAAGGGGACGCAGAAGGCCTTCCGAGGGGGCGGTTGGATTGACAGTACCCCCAGCGTCCGCGCCGCCCAGCGCAACGGGACGGACCCCAACACCAAGATGAATTGGTTGGGTTTTCGCTGTGCGAAGGATGCGCCTCACGAGCAGGGACAAGCCACGTCGGCCGGTCAATAGCCAGCCAGACTGACTAAGCTGACCGCCTCTGTTGCAGCAGTCTGTGGGCTTGTTCGCTGGCTTCCTTGACCAGGATGCCCATCTTGGGGTGCGACGGTTCCAGATCGACCGGCAGGCCATGGCTGCGGAGCCGCTCGCTGGCGGTGGGGCCGATGGATGCCACGACCATCCTCTTGATCGCCTCCCGAAATTGATCCGTCCTCTTGCCTTGTTCCACTACCTGCATGACGTGGTCGATTTGGGCGGCGTTGGTGATCAACAGTACATCGACTTGCCCTGCGGTGACGGCGTCGAGCACTTGCTTCAACGGGCCTGTATCTTCCGGTAATGCCCACCGGTAGACTGGCACGCGCATGACGTGCGCTCCCCGCTGTTTCAGGGCCTCCACCAGCTCATGGTTCGGCACGCCATATTCCTGGATCGCGACCCTGAGTCCTTTGACTGGCTTGTGGACGTCCAATGCGTGAATAATGTCACGCCAGGTGTTCGGTTCCGGCACCGTCAGGGTCGCCGAGAGGCCCAGTTCTTTGAGCGCCGCAACCGGCTTCGGCCCGCGTGCGACGAGGCTCACGCGGCGGAGCGCCGCGGTGATTTTCTTGCGCGACGCGCGCGTCTCGAGCACCTCCACGAGCGCGCGGGTCCCGACACCGGTCAGGAGGACGAGCATGTCAGTGCGACCGTTCAGCAGGTGCTCGCCGAACTGCAAGGCCTCTGCGTTGTTCTCCAGCGGGATTTCGCGGAGAGCCGGAGCGACCATCGGCCGACCGCCGTGGCGGGTGATGAGGCGCGTCATCTCCTCCGCCATGCGGCTTTCGAACGAGGCGACGGCCAATCCGTTGAAGCCAATGGATGTGCCCATGAGGTGCTATTACTTCTGCACGCTGGCCGCACAACGAAAACCGGTGGATTCATTGCGTATGAACGGGTTGCTCTTGACGCGGGTGAAGATGCGGACCATCGGGGTCTCGACCTGCCAGCCGGAACTGCGTAGCACTTTGTCGGTTCCCTGGTCGGGTCCCTTGGGGTTTTTGGCGGGGCTTTTTTCGTAATATCCAGGGTCGTACCAATCGGCGACCCATTCCCACACGTTGCCGGCCATGTCATAGGCGCCGTACGGGCTCTTGCCGGCTTCGTAGCTGCCGACCGGCATCAAGGTTTTCTCGCCGATCCATTGCTGGTTGTAGTTGAGATGCTTTGCCGTCGGCTCCACGTTTCCCCAAGGGAAGCGTCGGTCCTCGGTTCCCTTCGCCGCTTTTTCCCACTCGGCTTCGGTCGGGAGGCGCTTGCCCGCCCATCGGCAGTAGGCTTCGGCGTCGTGCCAGTCGACGTTGATGACCGGTCGGTCAGCGATTGATTCGGGCATCTGGTTGCCGTTCCACAGATTGCGGCTCGGATCCTTCGGATGCAGCGGCGATCGGTGCCCGGTGCCCCTGACAAATTCCAGATACCGTCCATTGGTGACTTCATATTTGTCGATGTAGTAGGCGTCGAGCGAGACCTCGTGGCGAGGATATTCGTCCCGTCCTCCATCCCGATCCCCTTTGGGCACCCCCATCGAAAACGGCCCAGCCGGTATCAGCACCATCGGCGCGCTGTCTTTTCCAAGAATCTCGCCGCTTGCCTCCACTGGGGGAGCGGCCACTGATTGACTAACAAGGCTTCCCCAAAAAAAGGTGGCCAGCAAGTTCAGGCGGAAGAAGGTCAGCCGTTGCGCTTCTTTGGACTCGTCCATTTTCACCAAACACTCCTTTTGTCTGTTGGCCAGGGTGGCGACCAGGCGGTGACCAGGATGGTACCACAGGACCGGACTTGAATCGACAGCGTGTGATAAGGCTTCCGATCTGTCTATTCTCTTAGACAAATCGCTTGTGCCGCCGAATTTCCGGTTGACGGAGTCGGGCTCCAGCCCTACTATAGCCCACGAATTGATGCTATGCTGAAACCCCTTCAGGCTTGAGGTAAGTGGATGACTGGCCCGGATGTGAGAGGACTCTGGCATGTCGCTTTGCGGGTGACGGACCTGCACCGCTCACGAGCTTTCTATGAAGGGCTCTTCGGCATGCAGGTAGTTTGGGCGCCAGATCCGGGCAGCCTCTACCTCAGCTCGGGGAGTGACAATCTGGCGCTGCATCAGATTCCATCAGCCGACATGGCGGACGTCAAGAAGCCGGGGAGTCAGTTGTTGGATCATCTGGGGTTCATCATGAGTTCGCCTGAGGCGGTGGACCGGCTGTTCACACGGGTTGAGCAGCAAGGGGTTACGGTGGTGCGTCGCCCCAAGCGCCACCGGGACGGCAGCTACTCCTTCTACGTTGCGGACCCGGACGGCAACACGGTCCAGGTCCTTTTCGAGCCGACGATCAGCAAGCTGGAACCTGTTTCCCTCCGGACAAGCGGGGCGCCGGCAGCCGGTAGTCAATAGCTCAATTATTATGAGA
>VGXG01000064.1 GCA_016873395.1 Nitrospira sp.
TCACCCTTCATCCCCGCCGAGTTGACTTTTTTCGAGAGGAAGCGCAGCATACCACCCTCGTTTGCATTCGGAGGGCAAGCCATGGTGCCGGGGTAGGCCAGCTCGGGCTCTTCAACGTAAGGACAACCAGCAACTGCGCACTGCGCCTTCACGGACTTCTGCGGCCTGTGAGGGCGTTTTTATTTCACCTGATGACGGGATCACTTCTCACAAGGAGGGAGGGACCATGAAGCGACTACTCGGTGCGATGTCGGGGCTGGCTCTCGCGATGACGCCGACGGTGGCCTTGGCGGAAGGAGCAGGAGGCGGCTACAAGGGGATTGCGTCCATTTATTTTACGTTCATTACAGTGATCCTCATCTACGGGGTCTATGACGCCTTCGGGAAGAAAGTCATGTATGTGGCGGCTCCCCTGATCGCGATCGGAATGTACCTGCTGCTTCCGAAAACCTGAATGGATCAGGCGAAGTTCGGGAGGGGGATGCTCCCCTCCCGGAGCGCTTCCGGTGGAAGCCGGGCACGAGAAGGCCGAATGCGCTGTTGCGAGGGCTTTGAGGGCTTTGTGGCCGTACGGGGATTCAGAAGAGTGATCCTGCTCCTGACATCCTTCGTTATTCTGGGATGCGCCACGGCAGATGGGTTTCGGGGCAAGGTCACTCGGTGGGTGGGGGTTGATGCACAGGAGCTGATCAACGCGTGGGGGAATCCAGCTCGTCAGTTTACAGACCAGCGCGGCAATATTGTGTATGAATATGCGAAGGGGTTTTCATCACAGAACCCGATGTACGTCAGCCCAGGACCGGCAACCAATTTTCTCGTGGTCGGCGGGGGGCCTGCCAACTTCGTGTGCGTGGTCTGGTTCGAGATCAAGGATCAAAAAGTGGTCGGGGCGAACTGGCGCGGCAATGCCTGCAAGGCCTAGCCCGCATTATTCATGAGCGCTTCTGCTGCAAGCGCGGATATGCTGCTGCGACGGGCGTGCTCGCCCCTCAGTCGGTCAACGTACTGCAACGAGTACGCTTCCCTCCCTCGCGGCTGTGCTTGCCCGTCTCGCAACGCGTCTGCGCGCTTTCGCGACAAACCGTCATGAATAATGTGGGCTAGCGGTTCCAGTTACCGCAGTCCCAGCACGTCCATCATGTCATAGAGGCCGGGCGGCTGCTTGACCGCCCACCGGGCCGCCCGCAGCGCGCCTCGCGCGAAGGTGTCCCGGCTCTGCACCCGGTGGGTCAGCTCGACCCGCTCTCCCATGCCGCCGAACAGGACCGTGTGGTCACCCACGATGTCCCCGGCTCTGATCGCCTGGATTCCGATCTCGCCTTTTTTCCGCTCACCCACGAGGCCCTTGCGCGCATAGACGCCCACCTGTTCGAGGTCCCGGTTTACCGCTTTGGCCAGGATCTCGGCCATCTTCAAGGCCGTCCCGCTGGGCGCGTCTTTCTTTAAGCGGTGGTGGGCTTCGATCACCTCAAGGTCGTAGTCGTCGCCGAACGTCTTGGCCATTTCTGCGATGACTTTGAAGATGATGTTCACTCCCACGCTCATGTTGGGGGAAAGCACACAGGGGATCGGCTTGGCCAGAGCGCGCAGTTCGGCCAGTTCTTGGTTGGAGAATCCCGTGGTGCCGATCACCATGGCCTTCCGGTGCTGGGCCGTGATGCGGAGGTGCTCCAACGTCGCGGCCGGTGCCGAAAAATCGATGACGACTTCGCCCCGGGCCAGGATCGAGGAAAGGTCGTCACAAATCGTGATTCCGGCTCGGCTGCACCCGGCCGTTTCGCCGGCATCCTCCCCCACCGACACGTGCCCCTTGCCTTCCACCGCTCCGGCCAGGGTCAGGGCTGCTGATTCCTTCAGCAGGCAGATGAGCCGCCCGCCCATCCGGCCGGCTGCGCCGGCCACAATCACTTTAATCATGCTGAACTCGCACCTCGTGAAGCGTGAAGTGTGAAGCGTTCGTCAACGCAATTCCGTTACTCCCCAATTTCATGCGCTTCACGCTTCACGCGCGACGCTTCACGTCAAATGAGCCCGTACTCCTTCATCACGCGGGCCAGCTTCTCGCGGGTGTCTGTGGCCATCGGGCTGAGGGGCAGACGCAGCTCCCCGTCAATTTTCCCCATCATGGCCAGGGCCGCCTTCACCGGGATGGGATTGGTTTCATAAAACAGGGCGGTGAAGAGCGGGTAGAGCTTGTGGTGAAGGCGCTTCGCCTCGGCCAGGTTGCCCGCGGCAAAGGCGTCCACCATCGCGGCCATGTCCGCCGGTGCAATGTTCGCCGTCACCGTGATCACGCCTTTGGCCCCCACCGCCATCATGGGCAGCGTGAGGGCATCGTCGCCGGACAGGACGGTCATGCGATCCCCGCAGGCCTGGATGATCTCGGAAACCTGCTGCACGGACCCGGCGCCCTCCTTGATCGCTACGATGTTCCGCACCGCCGACAGCCGTGCGACGGTGGCGGGGGTCATGTTGACGGCAGTCCGCCCCGGGATGTTGTACAGGACGAGCGGCAGGTCCACCGCTTCCGCGACGGCTTTGTAGTGCCGGAAGAGGCCTTCCTGCATCGGCTTGTTGTAGTACGGGGTGATCAACAGAGCGCCGTCCGCGCCGGCGGCCTTCGCATGTTGGGTCAGCGCGATGGCCTCGTCGGTGCTGTTGGACCCGGTGCCGGCGATCACCGAAACCCGCCGCCGGACCGCCTCGACCGTGACACCCACGACGCGGTCATGTTCCTCGTGGGACAGCGTGGCCGATTCGCCGGTGGTGCCGCAGGGCACGATGCCGTCGGTCCCGTTGGCAATCTGAAACTCGATCAGGTCGCCCAGGGCCCGCTCGTCAACCTTTCCGTTGCGGAAGGGTGTGACGATGGCGACCAACGAACCGGTGAACATAATCACCCTTCTAGGTGAGAGGCAAGCGGCTAGAGGCGAGGGGCCTGAACCATGTCCGCGTTTCCTTTAGCCTCTCGCCGCTAGCCCCTCACCAATCATTTCCAGGCATCCGGCAGGATGCGGCCTTCATACACTGCCCGGGCGTCGCCTTGCAAGTAAACATGGGTGAAGGCCTGGTCGCGAGCGTCGAAATAGACCGTCAGTTCCAGCCCGCTCTGGGGAATCAGGGTGACCGGCGATTCCACCTTGGCCACCAGGCTGGCGAGCAACGCCGAGGCGATAGAGCCGGTGCCGCAGGCCAGGGTTTCGTCTTCCACCCCCCGCTCGTAGGTTCTGATCCGGATGCGGTGCGGGTCCAGCACCTTGATGAAGTTCACGTTGGTTCCGGCCGGCTGGAAGAGGGGATGATGCCTGGTCGGACGGCCGATCCCCACGACATCCACGCGGTCCGGATCGTCCACCAGGTAGACGCAGTGCGGCACGCCTGTGTCGAGGAAATGCGCCTCCCGCTCAACGCCTCCAATGGCGAGGCGAAGGTTCAGCCGCAGTCCGGTCGGGTCCGGGAACCGGACTTTCACCGCGTCGGGCTTTCGGGCACCCGTTGCTCTGCCAGATGCAACGGGTGAGGCCTCCGAGACCATTTCGGCCTCGATCATTCCGGCGAGGGTTTCAAAACGCATCCGTCTGGGAGCGATGCGCTTCACGTAGGCGAACCGGGCTGCGCAGCGGGCGCCGTTGCCGCTGAATTCAGCCTCGCTGCCGTCTGCATTGAAGAGCCGCCACCGGAAGTCGGCCTTGTGCGACCGCTCGATCAGAATGAGCCCGTCGCCCCCCACCGACATCCGATGGGCGCAAACTTTCGCGGCCAGGGCCCCGGCCCGTTTGGAGTCTACGACCTTCACGCGGTTGTCGATGAGGATGAAATCGTTCCCGCTCCCGGACAGCTTCATAAAGGGAATGGGCTTCTCTTTTGCTTGCCTTACCATACGGATCACCTGAGAGATAACAAGTAGCAAGCTACAAGTGGCAAGGGTGAATGGGTATCGACGCTTTCCTCATTTCTTGTCACTTGTCAGCTTGCCCCTTGGTTACTTGAGAAAATCGGGGATCGCTTCGCCGCGGATAAGGTCATCATACGTTTCCCGAGCCCGAATCACGTGGATCTCCCCGCCCTTGACCATGACCTCGGGCACCCGCGGTCTGGAATTGTAGTTGGAAGACATCACGAATCCATAGGCACCGGCGCTCATGACGGCAAGCAGGTCCCCCGCCCTGGCGTCCGGCATCGTACGGTCCTTCGCCAGAAAATCGCCGGACTCACAGACCGGCCCGACCACATCGACCACATGGGTCTTCGCGTGGGGCGTTTCGCGCACCGGCTTGATCTCGTGATAGGCCCCGTAGAGGCTGGGCCGGATCAGGTCGTTCATCGCTGCGTCCACGATCACAAAGCGCTTGGCTTCGCCTTCTTTGGTATAGAGGACGCGGGTCACCAGGATGCCGGCGTTGCCCACGATCACACGGCCTGGCTCCATGATCAGCACGCACTTGAGGTCCCGGACCAGCGGCGAGACGGCGTCCGCCAGCTGCTGTGGTCTCGGAGGGGCTTCATCGGAATACGTGATGCCGAGCCCGCCCCCGATATTGATGTAACGGATGTTGGCGCTCTGTTCCTTCAGCTTCTCCACCAGCGCCAAGATCTTCTTGAGCGCGTCCACGAAGGGCGTGACGTCGGTGAGCTGAGACCCAATGTGCTTATGGACCCCCACCACTTCGATGTGCTTGAGGGAGGAGGCCAGCTTGTACTCGTCGAGCGCCCGTTCCGCGCTGATCCCGAACTTGCTTTTCTTCAGGCCGGTCGAGATGTAGGGGTGGGTTTTGGGATCGATGTCCGGATTGATCCGCAGCGCGACCCGCGCCTTGCGCCCCATCTCCGCTGCAACCTCGTCGATCGCGCGCAGCTCGGCGGAGGATTCCACGTTGAACATCAGGATGTCGGTCTCTAGCGCATAGCGGATCTCCTCTCGGTTCTTCCCGACCCCCGCGAAGACGATTTTGGCGGGCGGGACCCCGGCCTTGAGCGCCCGGTACAGCTCGCCTCCCGAGACGATGTCGGCTCCGCTGCCCTCCTTGGCCATCAGGCGCAGGAGGCCCAGGTTGCTGTTGGACTTCATCGCGAAGGCGACGAGGTGGGGGATGCCCTGGAAGGCGCCGTCAAAGGCGCGGAAGTGGCGGGTCAGGGTTGCGTGGCTGTAGATGTAGCAGGGTGTGCCAACCTCCTTGGCGAGACGGCTGATCGCCACATCTTCACAATAAAGATCGCCGTGCCGATACTGAAAGTCATGCATCCTGCCAGTCCTCTTCCAGCAGTTCGAGCCCGCTCAACGAGAAGTCCTGCAGGGCGGATTCGAACGCTGCTTTGAACTTCCGATACCGAACCTTCGCGTAAGGCGCGACGGCCTTAAGAGCCTCCCCTTCCAGGAGGGTTTGCAGGGCGCCCGGCGTCGCCTCCCGCAGATGCTCAAAGTTCACGATGACGTCCATCTTCGCTTTTTCGGCCGCCTGCCGGATCCGTTCCAGCAGCTCCTTGGCGTTGAGGCGGTCGAGCGTGCCTTCCAATTCCACGAACAGCGCGGCGAACCGGTCGTGCCGCCTGGCTTTGACCTTCAGCCAGAGATCATTGGCCGTAGCGTCGTCGATCTTCTGCTTGAGGGTGAGAAGCGCATTGGGGATGAGCTGCTCGGTCTCGAACGTGGGCAGCTTCGCCTCCAAGTTCTTGAGAACCGAGGCGACCGGCGACAGAGTCCCCTGGGGGCAGGACCGCTTGATCAGCTTGCGAAACTCCCGATTCATCTCATAGCGGGGCACGAGGCGCTGGCTGGTCCCGGACAGCCGCTGCCAGATGGACGGCCAGGAGTAGAACTGGTGATTGGCCCAGTAGAACCCTTCCTGGAGCTGCTCCGCCGTCATGCGGCTGGGATGAAAGACCACGTGTTTCCCGTCGTACTTGGCCCAGTCCCGGTCGAAGATCCGCCCGGCGCTGTTGTAGCGCTCGTAGAGCGTCGTGCCGGGGAGCGGGGTCAGCACGTTGAAGTAGGCCAGTTCCACCCGATTCTTCGTCAGGAACTCCACGGCCCGCTCGAACACCGCCTCGTCGTCGTTGTCGAAGCCGAACACGATGCCGGGGTTTACCATGATGCCGTGATCGTGGAACATCTTGATCTCGTCCGAGAACTTCTTGACCCGGTTGAAGGGTTTGTTGGTCTCTTCCAGCGAGTCCTCGGAGAGTGACTCCATCCCCACGAAGACGGACACGCAGCCGCTCTCGGCCGCAAGCTTGACCATGTCCTCGTCATCGCCGAGGAAGAGCGTGGACTGGCAGCCCCACTTGATATTGAGGGGCTTGAGGGCCTGCCAGAGCTCACGGCAGTAGGCCCGGTTGCTGTTGTGCAAGTCATCCACGAAGGCGACGATGGACCCATCCTCAATCCCGACCCGGATCCGGAGGCCGGTCATGAATGCTTCCCAGAGCGAGCCGGCACTCATCCGCTCGACCAGTTCCGCTCTGATCCATTGCTTGACCTGAGTCAGTTCCTTGACCACTTCGGGCACCGGACGGCGGCGCGTCGTCTTGCCGTTGAACGGCGAGACGCTGCAGAACTCACAGTCGAAGTGGCAGCCTCTGGTCGTGAAGCTGCACTGCCGGGTCATGTAGGAGTCCGGGCTCAGCAGCTCCACGCGGGGGCTCTTGTACTGCTCCAGGGAGGGGAAGGCCCCCATCTGGTAGAGGCGCTTCAGCGAACCCGCTTCGAAATCCGCCACCAGTTGGGGCCAGAGATCCTCCGCCTCTCCGCAGACGACCGCGTCGCAATAACGCAGGGCCTCATCGGGGCAGTAAGTCGGGTGGACGCCGCCCATCACGACCGTCTTCTCGCGCTTCCGAAACTCTGTGGCGATCTCGTAAGCGCGCGGAGCATAGCAGGTCATGACCGACAACCCCACCAGATCGCAGGGCTGGTCGAAGTCGATATTCTCCACCGCTTCGTCCACGAGGGCCACCTCCCAGGTAGGCGGGGTATAGGCGGCGATGACCGGCAGGCTCAGCTTGGGGAACCAGACCGCGCGCCGTTCGCTCGCGGTCAGGTGATAGGGGTTGTTTCTTGGATAGGGATCAACCAGCAAAAGCTTGCGCATCGCGCCAAGGGTTCGAATCGATTCCATCCTGCTTCTCCTCTACGGCTTCACGAACTCGCGTTGCGTTAATTCAATCCAGGGGGCGTCCCGATCGGTCTGACCGGCGGCAAGGCCACCTCGTCTTCTTTCTCTTCCTCGGCCGGTTGGGCATCCTTCTGCTTTGCCTTGCGCTCTTTTTCCTTTTGCTCGATGATCTTGGCCGCCAGCCCCACTTCTTCCGGCGGGATCGGCGGTCCGACCGTCCCGCAGGCAACGACTCCAACCAAGCCGACGAGCAACAGGCTGACCAGCGCGGTCTTGGTCACCTCAGTAATCTCTCCAGCGCCTTGATCCTGGCTTCCACCCTCTTCCGGGCGGTCCCGCCGATCTGGGCCTTCCGCTCGATAGCGCCTTCCACCGTGATCACGTCCAGCGCGTCCTTCTCGAAGTGCTCCGAGAAGGCTCGCAGGTCCGCCAGCGTCAGGTCGCGCAGGTGCTGGTGGCGATCCAGGCAGGCCCGGACGATGCGGCCGGTGATCGCATGGGCCTCCCGGAACGGGACTCCCTTGGTGACGAGATAGTCCGCCAGTTCAGTTGCCAGCAGGTACCCGGAGCCGACGGCCTTGGCCAGGACCGCCCGATTGACCGCGAGCCCCTTGATGATCTCCGCCGTCACCTCCACCGATGCCGCGACCGTGTCCAGCCCGTCGAAGAGGGCTTCCTTGTCTTCTTGCAGGTCCCGATTGTAGCTGAGCGGCAAGCCCTTCTGCATGGTCAGCAGGGCGAGCAGGTGGCCGTAGAGACGGCCGGTTTTGCCCCGGATCAGCTCCGGCACGTCCGGGTTCTTCTTCTGGGGCATCATGCTGCTGCCCGTGCAGAAGGAGTCCGGCAAGTCTACGAACTGAAACTCCTGCGACGACCAGAGGATCAATTCTTCGCTCAGCCGGGACAAGTGCATCATGATGATCGAGAGGGCAGCCAGCACCTCGACCGCGAAGTCCCGATCGGCGACCGCGTCCAGACTGTTCTCCGACACGGACGCAAATCCCAGCAGTTTGGCCGTGTACCGGCGGTCCACCGGATAGTTCGTCCCGGCCAAGGCGCCCGAGCCGAGCGGCATGACGTTCAGGCGGACGAGGGCGTCCTTCACGCGACCCTTGTCCCGTTCCAGCATCTCGACGTAAGCCAGAAAGTGATGCGCGAACAGGACGGGCTGGGCCCGCTGTAAGTGTGTGTAGCCGGGCATGACCACATCCAGATGCGTGCGTGCCTGGATCAGCAGGGCCTGCTGCAGCCGCTTCATCCCACCCAGCAGCGAGGCGAGCTGGTCCTGCAGGTAGAGGCGGATATCCAGGGCCACCTGATCGTTTCTGCTCCGGCCCGTGTGCAGCTTCCCCCCGACCGGGCCGATCAGCTCCGTGAGCCGCCGTTCGATGGCCACGTGGATGTCTTCGTCCTGCGGAGCAAAGGGAAAGCGGCTTGCCTCGAACTCTCCCCGCACGGTTTCCAGCCCGCGTAGGATCGCCGCCGTCTCCTTGCGGGAGAGCACGCCGGCCTTTTCCAGGGTCTTGCAATGGGCGATGCTGCCGTGAATGTCGTAGGCGTAGAGCCGCCGGTCGAACGACAGCGACGACGTAAACTCCTCCACCAGCCGATGCGTGCGCTCGCGGAACCGGCCTCCCCAGAGTTTTCCTTTGGGCATCGCCGGGCTTGTTTTTCCGATTTTGTTTGTTCGCCGACTCATTTGGGCTGTTTGAAAATCCCGTTACTCGTTAAACGTTATTCGTTCATCGTTGTTCGTGAAACTGTTCAGAGTGATCAGTTCTCAGTCTTCAGTTATCAGTTCAAAAACTGACCACTGAAGACCATC
>VGXG01000065.1 GCA_016873395.1 Nitrospira sp.
GGCCTGCCCGGCCAGATCGGCTCTCGCCGTCAGCACGATCAGTACACCCAGCAGGCTCAGATACAAGAGGAGAACGAGGTTATCCAGGAGGCGGTCGATCCGGGTCAGCGTGAGGGTGTCGTAGGTGACGCCGGAGAAGAAAAAGAGAGCCGGCATAAACGGCTTGGCGAGAGCGGTTCGGAGTTTGGCGGACAGCATCGGAGAAATAGATCGGGCTTAGGGAAAAGGCGGCAAGGGGGCATAGGTGACGGGCAGGCTCAGCAACTGCTCCAACCAGCCGGACATGGCTTCCTCCGGCAGGGGCGCGCGATTCAGCCGGACTTCGACCTGAAAGCCGCCGTAGGCTCCGACCACGCCGATAACCGCTGACGCCTCCTCCCTGCCGGGAAGAAGCCGCTGGGTCTGGAATTCGCAGAGCGTGGCATAGAGCCGGCCGGCCGGCGCGATCGCGCGCAAGACTTCCGGCAGATCATCCAACGGGCAATGGGCCGAGCAGCGATAGGCATAGTAGGCACCGGGCGCCACGGCTTGAAATTCTTCCAGGGCCGGCTCCGAGAATCCGGTCAGATAGGCTCGGACCGTGGCGGGCTCGTGGTTATCCTCTCCCGCCCCCCCACCCCAGGTCGCGGCAAGGCGGCCGGCCGGGACCAGGAACTCGAAGGCATCGGACGTGTTGAATTCGAACTGGCAGGGCCCGAAGGCATCGGGCCAGGAGCAGAAGAAGGGCACATGCTGATTACTCGAGCGCAGGACGACATTCCCCTTTTCCACAAACGATTCGACCGGCAGATCCAACAATGAAATGGCTTCCTGGAAAGCGTGCTGCCGTTCGGCCAGCCAGAGGTCGCGCTGATGATCGGCCCGCGTTTCACCGGGCGCGATGACCTCGGCTGTCTGCAGCCGCACCCGGATGAAACCATGGGCGTGACGAAAGCCGAGCCAGAACATGGCCCTCGGGTAATGGGTGCGCAGCGGCGCCTGGATCTTCCAGGGGTGGCTGACCGAGCAGTAGGTTCCGAGGGCCTGATGCCGAAGGTAGACCTGATGGTACCCGCCGGCCAGCAGGAAGAAATCCCCGCGCCAGCCCTCGAGGATATGGACCAGGGTGACATCCTCCGTCGACCAGGGATCCAGCCGGTCGAAATCATCCGGACCTTCCACCGTCCAGTCCTCGATGTAGCAGATGATGTCCTTGGCGGGCACGGCCGGCTCCAAGCCCTGAGCCGCCAACCGTTCTTCCAAGGCCAGCACGTCTCCGAACTCCAGCTTCGCCGGCGATTCCCACCGCCGCTCACGCATGTGCGCTCCTGTCCCCGCTTCTTCCGTAACCCACGTGCCTCCCCCTTCTCATTTGAGCCGCAACGTCTTCACTTCGACCTTCATCTCGCCGAAGAGCTTGTCCAGCCCTTCCTTGACCGTCGCATTCACAAGGGCCTGGACATCCTCCGGCTCAAACCACACCACTGTGTCGGTACGCGCCCCTTCCAGGGTCATTCTCGTGGTGCTGCGGTCCGAGGCATTTACACCTTGCAGCGCCACCTGGAGTTTGATCGTGATTTCAGTCGAGCCAAACCGGCTCTTGGCGTTCGCCGAGAACTCCTGGATCTGCCCCGTCAACGTGATGTCCGGCGGGCCGTCCGGTTCTGCCTCACCGGCCTTGTCGGCTTGTTGGACCTTGGCTCGCCAGCCCTTCTGCTTCAAATGTTCCGCGATCACGTGCGCCAGCAGGTCCCCGGGCTTCCCTCCGGGCACGTCAAAATAGGTCGCACCGCCCCAGAAATGCGTCCGCATACCCACTCCGGCTTTTTGGGGACGCAGGTCCTCAAATGGGATGACCAGGAATTTACCCCGCTCCCCCATGAATTCAACCGAGGCCGCGGCCGGCGGGATCTCCCGCAGACTCAGCAGGACCGTTTCCCCCTTGCCGGCGCAACCGGTGAGCGCCAGCAGGGCCAGGATTGCGAGACTGACTTGCATACAGGCTGCACTTGTTTTCACTCGTCCCTCCTATAACTACTAAGAGCGTATGGCTGATAGCTGAAGACGATAAGAGCTAATGGCGTATGGCCTATGGCCAATGCAAGAGCCGAACACCTCCTGCTATAAGCCATTCGCCATATGCTCTGTCCTCTGCTTGCCATACGCTATAAGCTCTTCGCTATTGGCCATCGGCTCCTATTGTTTTTGAGTTCGCGGTTCCTTCCACTTGAATGGGCGCATCCCCTCGCCACCACAAATACCGATACTCGCATTGGGACAGAGCCGCCACCAGGACGGCCACGACCAGGATCAGCAACAAGACGCGCGTCTTCTTCGGTAAACCTGGAGCGTCCGCGGCAACTCCCACATCTCGGCCACAAAATCGGCAGACGACGGCCGATGGCTGGATGAGCTCCGCGCAGAAGGGACAGGGCCTGCGACGAGCGGGCAAGATGAACAGCAACAAGCCGGCGAGAGGAGAGAAGATCAGCGCAAGCACACACCACCCGATGCCGGAACGGCTGAATCCGCGAGACGCCAAGATTCCGACAGCGACTGCCAAAAGCACCCACAGGCCTATCCCTACTTCCATGACGCGAGTGTAGCTGATGGGTTGGGATGAGTCCACCTCCGCAAGCGCGAGCTGATAAGTTGCAAGTAGGCAAGTAACAAGTTTCGGACTCTTGCTACTTGATCACTTGTGCACTTGCTACTTGAGACTTGCCACGTGTGACTGACGACGAGGTGTGAACGACGCTTCACGTATTACAAGGACGTTCCAGAGTCAGGGCGTGATGACGGGCAGAAGGGTTCTGAAGGTTTCGCGGGCGATCTGCGGGAGCCGTCCCTCAGCGACAATGGGATCGTCGAGTCGGACAAACCGCGCCAGCTTGAAGAAGGGCCGGTTCGACAGGACCGCCGCGACCTCCGGCTTCCGCTCGTGGGTCAGCGGCAGCGTGTAGCCCTCTCCCTGCCTCCATTCCCAGAGAGTCGGTCCCAAGCCGAAACAGAGGTGGCGGCCAGCCACTTCATGGTAGCGGTTGATGAGGTTCTGCTTGTAGCGCTTCAAGCCCTCTCCCTCCAGGACCAGGGCAAACACAACATGATGGCCCCACCAGAAGAGCGAACGGAAGGTGAACTTGTCCTCCCCGGAAAAATGCTTGGGAAAGTCCAGATACTGGTAGGGGAAGCTTTCCAGATGCTCCCCCTTCACGAACTGGAATTTGGCGAGGTCGAAGTCCGCCGGCGTCAGCAACGTGATTCCGGTCAGGTCCGCCTTCAGGCCGGCGTAGACCTCGTCCAGGATGCCTCGCACCTTTTTCGTGATACGCGCCTTGGCCGGGAAAAACTTCTCGTCGGCGACCAGACTGATTTCTTCGGGCGTGAACTCAATCATAAAGGCAGTGATGAGCGATGAGTGCTGAACGATGAATGATGCCCTCGGAATGATGAACGGAGGGTTTCAGCTCTTTCTCCCCTGCTCATCATTCAGCATTCATCACTCATCATTCCATCTTTAGCGCTGGTGGGTCTCGAACGCCGCCACGTCCAGATCGTACAGGCGCCGGCACTCGGCGCACCGGAGGCCGACCGAATCCCGGAGGACATCCACTTCCCGCACGCCCAGCGCCACCTGATGAGCCGCGAGACAGTGTTTGAGGCAGTCCGCAGCCTCATCCCCTCCTGGCGCCTCTTCACTAGCGGCGCGCACGGCCGGCACGTGCGTGGTAAGGGCGCGCACCGTCAATCGATGGAGCATGTTGCAGGAGATGCAGGCCAGGAGAATTTTCTCTGGAAGGGCCAGCTTCTTGAGGGTCAAACAGAGGCGGTGCGATGCAAAACATTGTTGGATAAAGGCGCCGCTCTGAAACGTCTGGGCCATGCGTCACGCGTCACGCGCCTTCGCGGGCCGAAGCGCTCCGGCGCGCAGGCTCGTCACTGGTCACACGTTAGGCAGCCAGCCGCACAAGGACCAGCAGAACCAGAACGCCGGCCGCATAGGGGACCACACAGGAATAGAGCAGGGCTCTTAAGGCACGAAGACCGGCGCGATCACCGGAGAGGGCCGTCTGCCTCGCCCGCTGTTCTTTGTACACGAACTCGTACGAAAGGATCGCGACTGTCAGGGTCAACGCCAAAACTCGGCTGGTGCGTGGCCAGGTGTAGAGGCCGCTGAGCAGGAAATCCGCAGTGAAGAAGCCGCTGCACAGCAGGACAAGGGGGGTAAGCACGAGTTGGACTGTCTGGCTGAACCAACCCTGCCCGCTGAGAGGACCGGCTCCACCCCGAGTGGAATCGGTGCGCTCGGCCTGGACGTGAGGACTCACGAGCCGACCGCCAGCTTCGTCCCTTCATGAGCCGGCTTGGCTGGGGACCGCCCCGGCTCCCCTCGGCACGTCTTGCACACTCGTGGACGGGCCTTCAGGAATGAGGTCTTGCCGCTTGCCAGGCAACTATAGTGCACGAACCGGTCGCAGACGGTGCAGCGCGACCAGCCGCCACGGAAGAGGGTGACGTTCCGATAGAGGCCCTTGCCGCACACCCGACAGGCCCGTGGCTCAATGCCAAGCAACAGCGGCGCCCAGTCACCACCCGCCATCCTGATACTCATGGACGGGGAGTATACCGGCACAGAGGGCGAGAGGCAATAGGCGAGCGGCGAGCGGTTCGCTCTAGCGTGACCTTGCCACTTGCCACAAACCCCTAGCCTCGGCCTCTCGTTTGTTTGACACTTTATAAAACCATTTGTTACTCTCTCGCGACGCATCCGTGACCGTCGTATCTTTGCTATCAACACCGCCTACCTCGGCGCGAGCGGGCAGGCAAGAGGATCGATGTGACCGTGGACATCCGCCGGTACCTTGACGAGAAACGCGAAGAGGTCGATCGGTTTCTCGAAACGATCATTCCCGATGCCAAGACCCCTCCCACGACGCTCCATGAAGGGATGCGGTACAGCCTCTTCGCCGGGGGCAAGCGCGTCCGTCCGATTCTGGCCATTGCGGCAGCGGAGGCGGTCGGGACCCCTTCCAAGGCCGTCCTGGCGGTCGCCTCGTCGCTGGAGCTTATCCATACCTATTCCCTCATCCACGACGACCTGCCCGCCATGGACAACGACGATTACCGGCGGGGCAAACTTACCAATCACAAAGTCTTTGGCGAGGCGATGGCGATTCTGGCAGGAGACGCCCTGCTGACCTTGGCGTTCGAGCTCTGCAGCCGGCAGGATCTGATGGACGACCTCGCGCCGACCCGTCAGGTGCAGCTCATCCACGAGCTGGCCGTCGGGTCCGGCAACCTGGGGATGGTGGGCGGGCAGGTCCTCGACATCCAGGCCGAGAACAGGGACATCGACCTGGCCACACTCCAGACCATTCACAAACACAAGACCGGGATGTTGATTCGCGCCTCGGTTCGGATGGGCGCCATCGCTGCATCCGCCACCGCTGCGCAATTGGGCCAACTCACGGCCTACGCCGAGGACGTCGGTCTGGCCTTTCAGATCGCCGACGACGTGCTCAACGTGACCGGCACGCGCGAAGAACTCGGCAAGGACGCCAACACCGATGCCCAGCGGGGCAAGAAAACCTACCCGGCCTTCCACGGCATCGAAGGCGCCCGCGCCCTGGCGGACCAGTGCGTCGACCGGGCCATCGGCCACTTGAGGGCCTTCGACGCCAAGGCCGACCCCTTGCGCGAGCTGGCGCGGTACATCGCAGCCCGGAAAAACTAAACGACGTGTCAAGCGAGCAAGTTCGCAAGCTGACAAGGGGCCCCTAATGTCTGCTTCCGAGCCGTTGACTCACTTGTTAGCTTTTTACTTGCAACTTGCCACTTTTCGGCTATGAAAGCTCTCGTGACCGGCGCGACAGGCTTCATCGGCGCGGCTGTTGCGCGCGCACTGGCCGCCGCCGGCACGGACGTACGCGTCTTAGTCCGGCCGGACAGCGACCTCCGCAACCTCGAGGGGATCGCGGTGGAGCAGGTCCACGGAGACCTGCGGGACCGGGACTCCCTCCGCCGCGCGCTCACCGGCTGTGCACAGCTCTACCACGTGGCCGCCCAGTACTCCCTCTGGGCCAAGGACCCCTCGATCTTCTACGACGTGAACGTCACCGGCACCCGCGTCCTGATGGAAGCGGCGCGCGATGCCGGCACCGAGCGGATCGTGTACACCAGCACGATCGGGGCGATCGGATTGCCTCCTGATGGAAGCCCAGGCACGGAGGAAACACCCGTCTCGCTCGACCAGATGGCGGGGCACTACAAACGCTCCAAGTACCTGGCCGAGCAGGAGGTCCTCAAGCTGGCGAGGGGGGGGCTGCCAGTCGTCATCGTCAATCCCAGCGCCCCGGTCGGAGAGCGGGACATCAAGCCCACCCCCACCGGCCAGATCATCGTGGACTTCATGAAAGGCCGCATGTGGGCGTACATCGAAACCGGGATGAACCTGATCGACGTGGACGACGTGGCGACCGGGCACCTGCGCGCCATGGAGCGGGGCCGCATCGGCGAGCGGTATATCTTGGGGAATCGCAACCTGTCGCTGCGCGAGGTCTTCGAAATTCTCAGCGGGCTGACCGGCGTCAAGGCGCCCCGCCTCAAGCTACCCTGGCAGGCCATCCTGCCGCTCGCCTACGCCGACCAGTGGCTGGCCGACTACATCACTCATCAAGCCCCACGTATTCCGCTCGAAGGAGTCAGGATGGCCAAATACAAGATGCACTATGATTGTTCCAAGGCCGTCAAGGAACTCGATCTTCCCCAAACGCCCGTCGAGGTCGCGCTGGAGAAAGCGGTCCGTTGGTTTCGCAACCACGGGTACGCGTAATGGCGTGAAGGAGACGGCGCGCCAGGATGCTCGTGATGGCGAGGCTGCTTCACGTGAAGGCATGGTGGGTTCAGGTCACCGGGCCACCAACGACACAAAGGCCTCTTTCTCGTCGTCGTAGGCCCAAATGTCGCCGGTCGCGATGGAATAGACCCACCCATGAAGGGTCAACATGCCGCGTCTCAATCGGACCGCGACTGTTGGATGGGTCTTGAGGTGGTCGAGCTGAACGCGGACGTTTTCCTGGATGGTGCTGATCAGCAGGTCTTCCCCTCTGAGATCGGCGTAGTTCTCTCGCACAATGCGTCGCGTGGTTTCCGCCTGATCCATCCAGTTCTTCACGGCCGGCAGATCCTTGACCGTGTCCGGGTGCAGGAGCGCTCTCATGACGCCGCAATCGGTATGACCGCAGACGATCACATGCTTCACGCCCAGTACGGCCACGGCATATTCAATCGTGGCCGTATTGCCTCCCAGCACTCCCCCATAGGAAGGCACAATGTTCCCCGCATTCCGCAGAATGAAGAGCTCGCCGGGGTCGGCTTGGGTCAGCAACGTGGGGTCAACGCGTGAATCCGAGCAGGTAATGAAGAGCGCACGGGGCTCTTGTCCTTGGGAGAGCCTGGTGAACAGCTCGCGCTTGGCGCCGAACACTTCGGTCTGAAACTTCTTGAATCCTTCAACGAGTTTCTCCATGGCTGCCCTCCAGCGTCACGTCTTCGATCTCTGCTATAGACGAGCCATAAACGTGCCCTCATCATCTGACGGTGGGCTTTGAAATACTGCGCTTTGGAAGGCCGACTCGAGATCCTGATCCAGCGTAAACACAATGATGCGTTCCCCGATCTGGGTGTCGATGTCGGTAAAGAGGCCGGTCGTTTTGGCGCCGGTGATGCTATCCACCTGCTGACTGAGCTTCTCCCGTCCCTGCGCGATCAGGGTCTGCCGCAGCCGCCGGACCATCTCGATCCCCTCCGCGGTCTTGGCCAGTTGCCGCTCGGCCGGCGTCAGAACCCCTTTCAGACGAACCAACACGAGGTCTTTGATAATGAAGGCCCGTACGTCCTCCGGCCCCCGACCCATGAATTCCTGCTCGAACTTGATGATCGCTTTGCGAATCGCGCTCTCGACTTCGCCTTTCGTCCGCCCGTTTTTCACAGGCCCTGATTTCCCATGGAGATACCCAGAAGACCTACCAGCTGTGAGCCTAATGGCAGGTTGTGCATTGCGGCTTGCTATGGTATGACACCTGCTTAAAGAATTGCAAACGGTGGGGCCGCCGTCCTGTCATGTCAGACAGGCGGACCCATTTTCGATAGACCCCGATGACCTTGGCCTGTAGGGTAACCGGCTCTTCCTTGTAAGAGGCCGGTCGCAGTACGAGCCAGCCGGGCGCCCATGGACCATAAAGGGGTGCTGGCTGGCTTTTTTTTATTCCACGAACCCAGGCGACCATGTCCTTTGTGATTCTCGTCCTGCTGTTGCCTCTGTTGGCCGCGCTCATCGTCGTGGTCGGCCGGCCCCGTTCGCTAGACCAGCGCGCCAAGATCGGAGCGCTGCCTATCATCGCGGCATTCTTTGTAGCCGTCGTGACGTTGGTGTTGGTCTCCTCGCAGGGACCGATCAGCCTCCGCTTCTATGAGCCGAGGTCCCCTGCCAATCTCGCGTTGCCGATAGGCGTCTACGTCGACCGTCTCAGCGCGGTCATGATGACGCTGATCACAGCCGTGGGCACCATCATCTATCTCTATTCAACGGGCTACATGTATCAGGATCGCGGCTATCGCCGGTATCTCGGACTCATCGCCTTTACGA
>VGXG01000066.1 GCA_016873395.1 Nitrospira sp.
GGATCGCGATGGCCAGGATGCGTCAACTCCAGGGGGTGAATCTTGAGCCGGTGCTGGAAGAGGCGGCCGCCATCGTGCGTCGCGGGGGAGTCCTGGCCATGCCGACGGAGAGCTTTTATGCCTTGGGAGCGTCCCCGTTTCATGAGGAGGCGGTGAGGCGTCTTTGCCGGATCAAAGGGCGGGATGAGCGCAAGCCGCTCTTGGTGCTGATTGCCGATCTGGCGCAACTGGATTCCCTGGTCAGCGACGTGGCGCGGGGTGCCTCGGTGTTGATGCGACAGTTTTGGCCTGGGCCGCTGACGATTATCTTTCCGGCCGCCCCGTCGTTACCCGTGAGCCTGACAGCCGGGACCGGCACCGTGGGAGTCCGGCAACCGGCCGATCCGCTCTTGCAGGCCTTGACCCGGCTGGTGGGACCCTTAACCGGGACCAGCGCCAACCGGTCCGGTGAGCCACCGGCCACGACAGCGGACGAGGTCCAGGCTGCGTTAGGCTCCGAACTGGATTTAATTCTGGATGGGGGACCGACGGCGGCTGGACTCCCGTCGAGCCTTGTCCAGACAGTCGGTTCTATTCGTTTGCTTCGAGAGGGGCCGGTATCGCGTGGAGAGATTGAACAGGCGCTGGCCGGTGCGAACTTGGCGTTGGTGTCATGAGCCGTCGCCGACCAAGCGGTCATGCTCGCCGGCGACGGGTTGGGAACAACCAGCATTTCACATGAAGGGAGAAGGAGGGACGATGATGGGAGCCATGCAGCCGACAAAGAGACTCGGACCGGTCATCCTGTTGGGAGCAGCCTTGATGGGGCTGAACGGCTGTGATTACTGGCCTCCGGCTCTCCAGGCGCAAATCGAACAGTTGCGGGCTGAGGCGCAGTCCGCTGCAGCGGAGCGAGCGAAGCTCGAAAGCCAGCTTATGGAGACCGCCAAGCTAAAGGATGAGCTTCAAGCGCGGGTGAATGAGCTGACACATCTAAATCAGGAACTGGCTGGACAGAATGCGGCGTTGGAGAAGAACCTGGCTGAGGCAAAGACGAAAGGCGCCAAAGTGTCAGCCAAGGCATCGGCGAAGGCCATACCCAAGGCCGCGGCAAAACCCGCCGCCAAGACTACGCCGAAAAAGGCGCCGGCCAAGACAGCGAAGAAAAAATGATTGAAGGGAGCGGCGGAGCAGGACGGAGCGATGGTGTCAAGACGATCCTGGTGTCGGAGCGCCGGTCGGCGATGAGCTCGACTGGCCGGTGGACGGAGAGGTCGTCGAGGTTCCTGAAGAAGAAGCGGGCCCTGAGCCCGTACCGGCAGGGGCGGTTGTTTGAGCCGGAGCCGGGCTGGCCGGCGCATCTTTCTGTCCCCCTGATTCTTTCTGGCCGCTTGCAGATTGGCTGGACGGTTCGGCCTGTCCCGGCTGTTTGAGCTTGTCGGAATAGTCGGTGACGTACCAGCCGGTTCCCTTGAACATGATGGCGGGGGCCGAAATAACCTTGGTCACTGCCTGCCCGCACCGGACGCAGCTTGCAAGCGGCGCATCGCTGACCTTCTGTTTGACTTCGAACCGGTGCTGGCAATTCGCACACACATATTCGTAAATCGGCACGGTCCCCCTCTCCTGACTCTCTCGGCCCCTAATAGGCTAAGGTCGTAAAGTCATCAGTCTTCAAGTCGGAAAGTCGAGAGGTTTTTAACGACTTGATGGCTTTGGGACTTTCCGACTTGAAGGCTCAGTCATGTGACCGGGGATGTAACACCGCTTCATCCAAAGTCAAGCAATCGCTGCATCAGGTCAGTTTCTTCAGGGCGGCTTCCATCCGTTCCAGCCCCCGAGCGATGGCCTCCATCCCGGTCGCATAAGACAGGCGAATGTGGTGGGTGCTGCCGAAGGGCTCACCCGGTACCACGGCGACCTGCGCCTCTTTGAGCAAATAGGCAGCCAGGGCGGCGGGGCTGTCGATCGGGCCGGCTGGATGGCGGCGAGTCAACAGGCCGCTCACGTTGGGAAAGGCGTAGAACGCGCCGGTCGGCATGCGGCAACTCACGCCCGGCATCTTATTGAGCCGCTCCACCATCAGGCGCCGCCGCCGGTCGAACTCCGTGACCATCTGCTGGGGAAACGTCTCGCCCATGCGGAGTGCGGCCACCGCGGCCTTCTGCGAGATGGAGGTCGGGTTCGAAGTGCTTTGGCTTTGAATGTCGGCCATGGCGGTGAGCAGGTCTTTGGGACCTGCGGCATAACCGATGCGCCAGCCGGTCATGGCATAGGCCTTGGAGACCCCGTTGACGATCACGGTGCGTGCGGCGACTTCAGGTCCCAGGGTGGCGATGCTGATGTGCGTGACTCCGTCGTAGAGGATCTTCTCGTAAATCTCGTCCGAGATGATGATGAGATCACGCCGAAGCGCAAAGTCGGCGATGACTTCCAAAGTGGGCCGGTCGTAGGTGGCGCCGGTTGGATTGCCGGGGCTGTTCACAATGATGGCTTTCGTCCGGGGCGTCACGCAGGATTCCAGCATGGCCCGGGAGATCGCGTAGCCGTCCGCTTCCTTCGTCTCCAAGAGCACCGGCGTGGCGTCGTTGAGGAGAACTTGGTCCCGGTAGGAGACCCAGAAAGGAGCGGGGATGATCACCTCGTCGCCGGCTTCCAACAGCGCTTGCGCCAAGTTGTACAGGGTGTGCTTGGCCCCGCAGGAGACGAGAATCTGCGACTTCGGGTAGGCAAGCCCCAGCTCGGCCTTCAGCTTGTCGGCGATCGCGCTTCTCAGCTCGTCGATGCCGGAGCTTGCCGTGTATTTGGTGAAGCCGGCCCGGATGGCGGCTTCCGCCGCGGCTTTGACCGGCTCGGGCGTATCGAAGTCCGGTTCCCCCGACGCGAAATCAATGACGTCGATCCCCTGGGCCTTCATGGACTTGGCCGTGGCGGTGATGCTGAGCGTCGGGGAGGGGACAATCCGGCTTGCGCGGGCGGCCAGCTTCATCAAGGTTGCCTCCGCAGACGGCAGCGCAACCGTTCGGCTACTTCCGGATGGACGAAGTCGGCTAAGGCACCACCCAGGCTCGCCACTTCTTTGATGATGCTCGAGGTTAAATAGGAATATTCTTCGCTGGGCATGAGAAACACCGTCTCCACTTGTTCGTCCAGCTTGCGATTGGTGAGGGCCATTTGGAACTCATATTCGAAATCCGACGTGGCACGCAGGCCCCTGATAATCGCCTGGGCCCCGTGCTTTTTCACGTATTGGACCAGGAGACCGTCAAAGGATTCGACCTCCACATGCGTGAAGTCCTTGGTGACCAATTTGACCATTTCCAGCCGTTCCGTCACATCGAACAGGGGGCGCTTGTTGGGATTATGGGCGACCGCCACGATGATCCGGTCGAAGACCCGGAGGCTTCGGGCGATGATGTCCGCATGGCCGCGGGTGATGGGATCGAATGTGCCGGGATACACTCCGAGTTTCATGGAGCAGGGGCCCCCTCTGCTTCCGGGCTGAAGACCGACAGGGTGGTGTCTCCATATCGGTACTGACGCAGCCGGACGAGGCGTCCGACCTGTGGCGGGACCGTCCGTTTGGTGAAATGCTCAAGGACGATCAGCGACTCCTCCGTGATGGCAGGACTCGCGGCGATCGATGTTAACAAGTCGCTGCTCCCATTCTCTTCATGATAGGGCGGATCGGCGAAGACAATATCGTACGAACGGCCATCGCGTTCAGGCCGTCGGAAAAAGTGGGACGCCGGGCAGGAGCGGATGTCGGCCAAGGCGGTTAGGTTGCAGCGCGCGAGATTGTCCCGCAGCACGCGCAAAGAGGCCGGGTGAGATTCCACAAACGTGACTGCCGTGGCGCCGCGGCTCAACGCTTCGATGCCGATCGCACCGGTGCCGGCGTAGAGATCCAGGAAGCGAGCGCCAGCGATGCGGGGGCTGAGAATCGAAAAGAGCGCTTCCTTCACCCGGTCCGAAGTCGGTCTCAAGCCGGGGCCGGCCGGCGTCGTCAACCGACGACCCTTCTGTGACCCGGCAATCACACGCATTGTGCCGTTCGTTCCTCCCTGTTTGCACCAAACCCGCCCCAGGCGCGCCCTGGGACCCATTGCGTTCCCGGAGCAATGGGTGCCCGCCCTTTCCCGTCCCGACGCTCACGCGCTGACTGTAACACAGCGTTTTTTTAACAATCAAGGCGCAAGGGCGTGAATCGTGACTACCCCTCCGCGCGCCTTGGTCGGCTTTGACGGTGTGGCGGGCGCCGTCTATAATGATAGGACTTTGCGGGCAAGACAAGACTGGACGCTCAGCCGCAGGGCGTCATGAAAGAAGAAGAGGCCCGGTACCTGGGGGGAAGAGGAGGATGTCGGTGCGTGCGCCGCTGCCGGCAGGAATCAGCGAGTGGTTACCGGTTGCATGGCAGAGGCAGCCAGGCTCTTCCGCCTGTTGGTCGAGATGGTCCGGTCCAGGATTGACCCACAGTTGATGCACTTCCAGGCGTGAAAGATGAGGAAGAAGTCCGAGAACCTCTCCAACATCATCAAACCCTGGCATTTGGGACATTCCATAGTGTCCTCCCTCTGTGCCTGCTGCACAAGGCAATTCCCTAAGCAATTACTGAGCCATAATAAAGATTTAAGTAAAATCAATATATTACAATATTTGTCAAGGCCGTCTCGGCTGGCCACATCACGCCGCTGCATCCAAAAAACGTCACTTCGTTGAGTCATTCTTGTCACAGGGAAGGCGTATGCCCTCGAAAAATAAGGGAGGTGGAATCAGCCGGTGGCCCGAGGGCGAGCGCCCCCGCGAACGGCTCATTCGAGAGGGGCCTGACTCCCTGTCGGATGCGCAACTGCTGGCCATTCTGCTACGGGTGGGGCGTCCGGATTCCTCGGCCGTGCAGGTCGCCATGGAACTTTTGGACCGGGTTGAGGGAGTCCAAGGGCTCTCCAACTGCGGGCTCGATGAATTATGTCGGGTGTCCGGTATCGGCCCGGCGAAAGCGGTCCAATTGAAGGCGGCGATTGAGCTGGGTAAGCGTGTCCTGGCGGCGCCGTTGTCGACAGGGACGCGCATCGGCTCCAGCCTGGAGGTGTTCCGCCATTACTATCCCCGGCTGCGTGACCTCCGCCACGAGGTCTTCAAGATCGTGTTGCTGGATGCCAAACATGCCATTCTCAGAGACTTGACGGTCTCAGAGGGCAGCCTCACCCTGAGCATCGTCCATCCCCGCGAGGTCTTCAACGTGGCGGTGCGGGAATCGGCCGCGGCTGTGATCTTCTTGCACAACCATCCGAGCGGCGACCCGCAGCCCAGCCAGGAAGACCGAGCCCTGACGGCCAGGCTGGTGGCGGCGGGGGAGGTCCTCGGCATCCCCGTCCTGGACCATCTCATTGTGGGCGACGGTCGCTACGTGAGCTTTGCCGATCAGGGATGGTTGGAGGGGAAGGATGGTCCCGCCGGGAGCCCTGTCGGCCGAGGGGAGAAACAAAGCCGGAGAAGCCTCAAACCCGCCAAACCCGCGCGCTCGCGGCTGTTGGCGGAGTGACCCGTTCAAATCATTTGCCCCGTTTACGAGGATTTGCTATAAGCGCGGTCAACAGACCGATCTTCGTTCCATACTCGATGGTCCTTGTCGCTAGAGGTGGGGTCAGATGACCAGTCGAACCTCTTCACAGGCTCGCCGTCCGTTCGCCTGCCTTGCCGCCGGCCTCACCGTGCTCCTGCCAGGCCTTCCGGTAGGACTCCTGCTGGCTCTTTCAGTGGAGGCCCATTCCGCGACCGACTTTGACTCAGGCTCCATGTCGCCGCTCGGCAGGGGAGTGTTCTTAGTGGCCAGCCCCAACCTGCCGGATCCGAACTTCCGCCACACCGTGGTGCTGATTTGCGAGCATGGGCCGGAGGGGACGCTCGGCGTGATCGTGAACCGGCCGACCGATGTGCTGTTGTCGGAAGCTCTTCCGGACGTCCCTGTGCTCAAGGGCACGTCCTATGTCTTGTTTGCCGGTGGCCCGGTGCAGCCGGGCGGCATCCTCATGTTGTTTCGTGTCACCGAAGCGCCGCCCGACGCTCGGCAGATCATGGAGGGGATCTACCTGGGGGGCGGCATGAGCATGCTGGAGCGGATCATCACGCAGCCTCAGCCGACCGAAACCTTCCGGGCCTTTGCCGGCTATGCCGGCTGGGCGCCGGGGCAGCTCGAGATGGAAATGGTCATGGGGTCCTGGGCCACAGTCAAGGCTGACTCTATCAGCATTTTCGACAAGGACTCGGCCAACCTCTGGCCCGAGCTCGTGGAGACCTTGCGAAAACCCGGCGTCGTACGTTCATTTATGGAGCCCAAGTCTGTCCTCACAGGATTATTCTCCTCTTTGCCTGCGGCGTTATCGGGGATGTGAGTGAGGTGTGAGTAAGGGGGTGTCATGAAACAGCCGAAAACCGACCAAATCCGCAACATCGCCGTGGTTTCGTATACGAGCGCCGGGAAGACGTCGTTGGTGGAGGCGCTGCTGTATGCAGCCGGGGCGATCCCCGCCATGGGATCGGTGGCGGCCGGGAACACCGTGTCCGATTTCGAGCCGGAAGAGACCCACCGCAAAATCTCAGTCAGCTCGTCTATCGTTCACTTCGAGTGGAAGGGGACCACCGTCAATCTGGTCGATACGCCGGGCGCCCTCAGCTTCCTCGGCGAAGCCAAAACGGCGCTCCGGGCGGTGGATGGGGTGCTGATCGTGCTGGGCGCCTCGGCCGGCGTCCGGGCTGAGTTGGAGAAGATCTGGGTGACCATTCACGAGTTGAATCTGCCCTGTCTCCTGTTTGTGAACGAGCTGGACAAGGAGCGAACCGCCTGGGAGCCGGTGGTCCAGGAATGTGAAAAGGCGCTCGAGTGCAAGGGGCTCCCGATCGTGATTCCCATCGGCGCGGAATCCAAACTGGAGGGGGTGGTGGATTTGGTCGCAGGCCAGGCCTACCGCTCCCTCAAGGACAGTCCCAAGGTCCAGCAGGGGGCGATCCCAGGCGAGCTGGCCGGGGCGGCAGCGGAGGCCAGGAAAAAACTCGTGGAGGGGGTGGCCGAAACAGATGACCGGCTCGTGGAAAAGTATCTCGCCGAGGGCGATCTGACGGCTGAGGAGATTGCCCGCGGCCTGAAGGCCGGCACGCAGGCGCGGAGCTTTCTTCCGGTCCTCTGCGGCGCTGCGGCGCGGAATGTCGGGACGACCCTGCTGCTGGATGCGCTGGCGGCCTATCTGCCGTCGCCGCCGGAGCGGGCGGCCCTGCATCCGCCGGTCGGCACCCATCCGCAGAGCGGGGAGGCGGTCACGCGCCAGCCCAGCCCGTCGGAGCCCTTGTCCGGCTACGTGTTCAAGACCATCATCGATCCTTTCATGGGCCGCATGAGCTACGTGCGGGTCCTCTCCGGCACCCTGCAGGCCGACGCCGGGTTTTACAATGTCAACCGGCAGGTGCGGGAGAAGGGGGGCCATCTCTTTGTGGTGCTGGGGAAAAAGTATACCCAGGTCCCGGCACTGAGCGCCGGGGAGATCGGCGCGATCGGCAAGCTCAAGGATACGCAGACCGGGGACACGATCTGCGAGGAGCACCACCCGATCCTCTTTCCGGGCCTCTGCTTGCCCCGTCCGGTCATGTCCTTTGCCCTGGAGCCCAAATCCAAGACCGACATTGAAAAGGTCAGCCTGGGACTGCACAAGCTGGTGGAAGAGGACCCCACGCTGGAATTTGTCCGCAATCATGAGACCAAGGAGATGATCCTGAGCGGCATGGGCCAGTTGCACGTGGACGTGACTTTCGAGAAGCTGCGCCGCAAGTACGGGGTGGAGGTGAACATCCACACGCCGAAAGTACCGTATAAGGAAACCATCCGGAAGATGGCGCAGGCTCAAGGGAAATATAAAAAACAAACCGGGGGGCACGGGCAATTCGGAGACTGTTGGCTCCAACTGGACCCCTTGCCCAGAGGGAAAGGCTTCGAGTTCCAAAACAAGATCGTGGGTGGGGCGATCCCCCGCAACTTCATCCCCGCGGTGGAGAAGGGCGTCGTGGACGCCATGCACGAGGGGATTTTGGCCGGGTTCCCCGTCGTGGATATACGGGTGGCCGTCTATGACGGGTCCTACCATACGGTGGATTCCTCGGAAATGTCATTCAAGATTGCCGCCTCGATGGGATTCAAGAAGGCAATGGAGTCGGCCCATCCAGTCCTGCTGGAGCCGATCATGACCGTCGAGGTCGTCACGCCGGATGATGCCGTAGGGGCAGTGATCGGGGATCTCAATGCCAGGCGAGGTCGCATCCTGGGGGTCATTGCCAAGGGGAACGCACAGTCCATCAAGGCGCATGTGCCGCTGGTGGAGCTGCTCAAGTACACGCCGACCCTGAACTCGATCACCGGCGGGCGCGGCAGCTACGCGATGGAGTTCCACACCTATGAAGAAGTCCCGCGCGAGCAGGCGACCAA
>VGXG01000067.1 GCA_016873395.1 Nitrospira sp.
GGCGAGAGGCGAGAGGTTGGAATGAAAATACAGCTTTTTCTTCAGCCGCTTGCCGCTTGCCCCTTGCCGCTCGCCAGGGAATGAGGTTGGTCTGGAGATGCCAAATCAATCAGAGAAACCTACAGTCCCAGGGTGGCTCTACAAGCTGTTTACCGGCCACCAATATCCCTACGTGCGGCGCCAGGCGAAGTTCGCCAATCGGGATGTCAAGCCGGGCGAAGAACGGCCGGAACCGACGGCGGAGGCGATCAAGGAGAAATTCTGGGAGATCTTCCCGCGCTGCTCGGTGAAGATCCTCGAAGAGGTCAAGGCCGGCATGATCGTGAGTTTCACCGAACTGGGTTCCTACGAGCCGGGCACGTACCAGGAGCTGGTGGAGCGGCCGGAAGAGTTTCTGGCCAGGACCTACGGAAAGAAAAAGATCAAGGTCAATTTCTACGACGGTGAAAACTTCGTCTGCACGATCAACTTCAAGGTGGCAGGCTGGACGGGACACGACGATAATGGAACAAGCTGACAAGTGACCAAGCGGGCAAGTGGCAAGTCCAACTTGGCCACTTGTAACTTGTGACTTGCAACTGGTGACTTGCGATCGACAACGAGCGACGAGGAGTAGATATGGGGCGAGCGAAGATTACGGTGGTGGGTGCCGGCAATGTCGGGGCGACGGCGGCCCAGCGGCTGGCGGAGAAAAACTGCTACGACGTGGCGTTGGTGGATATCGTGGAAGGAGTGCCCCAGGGCAAGGCGCTGGACTTGACGCAGGCGGGCCCGATCTGCGGCTACGACGGTCGCGTGATCGGCAGCAACGGGTATGAGGAGACGGCGGGATCGTCCGTCGCGGTGATCACCTCCGGCATCCCGCGCAAGCCCGGCATGAGCCGGGATGAATTGCTGGCAACGAACGCGAAAATCGTCACCGGCGTCGTGAAGGAGTTGGTCAAGCGGTCGCCGAACATCGTCCTCGTGATGGTGACGAACCCACTGGATGTCATGACCTACGTCGCCCATAAGGTCAGCGGCCTGCCCAAGCAGCGGGTGATGGGCATGGCCGGCGTGCTGGACTCGGCGCGGTTTCGCTCCTTTATCGCGGAGGCCTTGAACGTCTCCGCGGTCGATGTGCAAGCCATGGTACTGGGCGGCCACGGCGACACCATGGTACCGCTGCTCAAGCACACGACCGTCAAGGGGCGTCCGATCACCGAGTGCCTCCCGAAAGAGAAACTTGATGCCCTCGTCAAGCGTACCAGGGACGGAGGCGCGGAGATCGTCAACCATCTGAAGACCGGCAGCGCCTTCTATGCGCCGTCCGCGTCGGCCGTGGATATGGTGGAAGCGATTCTCAAGGATCAGAAACGCGTGCTGCCTTGCGCAGCTCGGTGCGACGGGGAATACGGCATCAATGGACTGTTCGTCGGGGTGCCGGTCACGCTCGGGCGCGGCGGCGTGGAGAAAGTCCTGGAATATGACCTGACCCCGGAAGAGCGGTCTGCGCTGACCAAGTCGGCTGACGCGGTCAAGGAGCTCTGCGCCCTTGTGGACCGGCTGTCGGCGGCTTGACAAGCTCGCCCGGCCTGCTGTAGAGACTTCCACTCAGCAGTGAACCGAAAGGGGTGGTGCAATGAAGTTTCTCGAGAATCCTTACCAGACCATGGGAGCCGGCTTTGTACTGGCGATCGTGCTCGTACTGCTGTTTTCGGCAGGGACGGGCACGGCTGCGGATACAGATTGGCTCGGCATGCTGATGCGGTGGGTACACTTTCTGGCCGGCATCACGTGGATCGGCCTGCTGTACTTCTTCAACCTGATCAACGCGGGCTTCCTCAAGAGCCTCGACGGCCCGACGAAAAATATCGTGATTCCCAAGCTGATGCCGGCCGCCTTGAACTGGTTCCGGCACGGGGCGACCGTGACGGTGCTCGCGGGCCTGGCCCTCTACTTCTACCTCTATTCCAAGGGCGGAACCGGAGCCATCGCCCTGGGGATCGGCGGCCTGCTAGGGATCATCATGATGGCCAACGTGCACGCGATCATCTGGCCCAATCAGAAGAAGATCATCGCGGCGGTCGAGCAGCAGGCAAAGGACGGGACGCCGCCCCCGCCGGAAATGGCGGCCTGGGGCCGTACAGCGCTGCTGGCCTCGCGCATCAACTTCATGCTCTCGATCCCGATGCTCTTCTTCATGGGAGCGGGCAGCCACTTGAAATAAGACCGACACTGGACCGCGAGAGGGCCTTTCCGGCCCCGCGTGCTGTGTGAGGCCTCTCTACGCGCATCCACGGTTCCCTTCGAACGGGGCTCCCACCACGCCGCTGTTCCTTCACCCTACGTCTATTTTCTGCTGAAGGCCTGAAGGGCCTACAGACTTGATTTGAGGTAGGGCACAAGGCCTAACCGGTTGAGAATCAGGCCTAATCCAAGGCTTTCGGCTTGACTGCCAGGAAAGGCGGGCATTATAGTGAATGCTCCGGACCTTGCCGTCTGCTTAAAATTTCAGAGGATGGGGAGCTGTGATCGCCTCAGAACCAAGACTCTTGCAAGAGCTCGAGGGTTCTCCCTGGGACATTGAGCCCTATTTGCGCGCGGGAGGGTATGAGGCCTGGCGCAAGTGCGTAAACGAACTGGACCGCGACGGCATCGTCAACGAAATCAAGCAGTCCGGCCTGCGGGGCCGCGGCGGGGCCGGCTTTCCGACCGGCACGAAGTGGGACAAGGTTCTGCATCACCGGGTCAAAGAACGGTACTTCGTCTGCAACGCGGGCGAGCATGAGCCGGGCACCTTCAAGGACCGGTACTTGCTCAAACAGGCCCCGCATCAGTTGTTGGAGGGTTGCTTGATCGCGGCCTACACGGTACAGGCCAAGGCCTCCTTCATTTACATCAACCACGAGTATCAGGAAGAGCGGGAGAATTTACAGAAGGCGCTGGAGCAGGCGAAGACCAAGGGCCTCGCGGGCAGGAACGTGTTGGGGAGCGGGATGAATCTGGACATTGAGCTGTTCTCCGGCCAAGGCAGTTATGTCGCAGGGGAAGAGACGGCGATGCTGGAATCCATGCAGGGGCGGCCCGCCATGCCCCGCCAGAAGCCGCCCTTCTATCCGACCGACTTTGGGCTCTACGGCAAGCCCACGCTGGTCAACAACGTCGAAACCCTGTGCCATGTGCCGCGCATCCTCAAACACGGCGCCGCATGGTTTACCAAGGTCGGCACGGAGAAATGCCCGGGCACCATGCTGTTCTCGCTCAGCGGGGCGGTCAATAAGCCGGGGGTCTACGAAATGCCCCTGGGCAGCCCGGTCCGTCGCTTGATCGAGGAGTTTGGCGGCGGCGTTCCCGCCGGACGGAAGGTCAAAGCCGTCTTCCCGGGCGGGCCGTCCTTCTCCATGATCACGGCCGACCAGCTCGACTTGCCGATGGACTTCGACTCGCTCAAGAAGGCCGGCACTGGACTCGGGTCGGCCGGCGTGATCGTCGTGGACGATGCCACCTGCATGGTGGCGCAGACCCTCAAGTTCTCGGACTTTTTCAAGAACGAAAGCTGCGGGCAATGTCCGCCCTGCCGCATGGGCACCATCAATCTGGCCACGCTGATGGCCAAGATCGAGCAGGGGGAGGGGAGCCCGAAGGACCTCGACAGCCTCTTGCAGCTCTGCGGGTTCGTCAAGGGGACCGGCTACTGCACGTTGGTGACTGGCGCGGCGGTTCTGGTACAGAGCAGCTTGCGCCTGTTCCGGCACGAATTCGAAGAGCACATCGCGCTCAAGCGGTGTCCGTACCAACCGGCGCCAGTGACGGCATGAGGAGGAGGGCGTTACTCGTTATCCGTTGCTCGTGAAGGAAGGTTCTGCTCCGTACACGAATGACGGATGACGAATGACGGGTTCCAATGCCCAAGATAACCTTTCTGCATCCGGAGGGGAAGAGCGGAGATGTGGCGGCCGGCTTGACGCTGCTCGAGGCGGCCGAGGCGGTCGGGTTCCCCCTCAACCATGACTGCGGCGGCAATGCCTCTTGCACCACTTGCCGGGTCGAAGTGCAGGTCGGAGGCGAATGCCTCTCCGAGATTGAATTCGAGGAGCAGGACCTCCTGGACCGGGAAGCCCTGACCGAGCCCTGGCACCGGCTGGGTTGTCAAGCCAGAGTCATGGGAGACGTGGTGGTCCGTGTGCCGGAACGGAAGTGGGAGCCTCCGAGCGGTCCCGAGGAAACCCTCGCCAAACGGGAGGGGGCGGCGGTGGACGGTCAGTGCAAAGTGTCGTAGAGGTGCCGCGTTGCACGATTCATCGCGGCGGGTCAACCAAGCTTGGTAGGGGGATACAACGATGGTAACCATAACACCGGTGGCGGAACAGAAAATTCGCGAGCTCATGAAGGAAGAACAGGACGTGGTCGGCCTGCGCATCTACGTGCGGGGGGGCGGGTGCCACGGGTACCAATATGGGATGGCGTTTGAGTCCAAGATGGCCGACGATGACACGGTGATCGAGAAGGGGGACGTGAAGGTCATCATGGATTCGCAGAGCGCGCCGCTGCTGCAGGGGGCGGAGGTGGACTATGTGGACAGTCTGCAGGGGTCGGGCTTTGCGATCAAGAACCCACAGGCCAAGACCACCTGCGGCTGTGGAAGCTCCTTCAGTGCGTAAACGAGTTGTCAGTCGTCAGCATTCAGTTGTCAGTTTTGTCTCCTGACAGAGAACCGATAACTGATAACTGAAAACTCAGAACCTTAGACCTGAGCATTCCCATGGACCAAGCCAGCGTCACCAGGCGGTATCAGTTTGCGTCGATGCACCGGTTGCACACGGACCTTCTGTCTGAAGAGGATAACTGGAAGGTCTTCGGCAAGTGCAACAACCCGAACGGGCATGGGCATAATTACGTGCTGTTCGTGACCGCGCGGGGACCGATCGATCCAGAAACCGGTCGGGCCGTCGATGCGGATGCGCTGGATCGTATCGTCCAGGACACGGTGGTGAGTCGGTTCGACCACCAGGATTTGAACCGTGATCCTGCCTTCGCCAGGCAGACGACCACGGGGGAGAATCTGATTCGCTTGATCTGGGATCTACTGGTCGCCAAACTGCCAGCCGGCCAGTTGGAGAAGGTCGGGCTCATCGAGACCCGCGACAACTATTTCGAGTATGCAGGGCCTATATTACGGCAGGGCCAGGATCAGGCCGAAGCCGTGCGAGCTGTTCGGGCTGAAGTGGAGAAAGTCGGGTAAGATGGTGACGACGAAGAAGCTCGCCAAGCCCAGATCGGCTCTCCAGGGCAATGGGCGTCCCGCCGAATCACAGGCTCTCAATGAGCTGGTGACGAAAATGTTGGTGATGCTGGGCGAGAACCCCAGACGCAACGGCCTGCTGAAAACGCCTGAGCGGGTGGTCAAGGCGCTCCGGTTCATGACCCAGGGATACAAGCAGAACCTCGACCACCTCCTCAACGAAGCCCTTTTCCCGCTCGAATACGATGAGATGGTGATCGTGAAGGATATCGACTTCTTCAGCCTCTGCGAGCACCACCTACTCCCCTTCTTCGGCCGCTGCCACGTCGGGTACCTGCCCAGGAATCGGGTAGTCGGCTTGAGCAAGATTCCGCGGATCGTGGACATGTTCAGCCGGCGCCTGCAGGTGCAGGAAAGGCTCACCGTCCAGATCGCGGAGGCGCTTCAGGAGAAACTGAACCCGGAAGGGGTGGGGGTGGTCATGGAGGCCCGCCACCTCTGCATGATGATGCGGGGAGTGGAAAAGCAGAATACGATCGCCGTGACCAGCTCCATGCTCGGCGCGTTCAGAAACCAGCAGCAAACCCGTGAAGAGTTCCTCAAGCTCATCCACCGCGGCGGCACCGGCGACTCGTACTGACCCGGAATTGAATCAATCACTCAATTCTTGATCCCTTCCAAGAACAATCGAATTGCCCGATTGAAAACCTCCGGCTGCTCCATGTTGGATAGATGGCCGGCACCTGGGATAATCGCCAGTTGCGCGCCCTTGATGCCTTCGGCGATAAGGCGGGCGTCCGAGGGCGGGGTGCCGATGTCCTGCTCACCCACGATGACCAGTGTGGGGCAGGTGATATCCTTGAGCGAGGGCACGGAATCGGGGCGGTCGTGCAGAGCCATGAGGTCCCCGAAGATCCCGCTATACGGCGTGGTCATGATGATGTCGCGGACCCGTTGCACAAGGTCCGGCCGACCTGTCTGAGCGGCGGGACTGAGCAATATCGGCATCATGAGGTCGGCGACGGCGCTGGGGCCGTCTTTGTACAGGGCCTGAGCCATGGCAATCCGCTTCGCACGACCCTCCTCGTTGTCCGGCGTCGCCCGCGTGTCGGCCAGCACCAGCGCCTTCACCCGCTCTGGGTAGCGGCGCCAGAAGGCAAACAGGATATAGCCTCCCATTGAAAGCCCGACCAGCACAGCTTGCTGGATCGCCAAATGGTCGAGGAGCCCCTTCACATCATCGGCGAACTGGTCCATCGAGTAGCGCCAGAGCGGCGCGTCAGACTCGCCATGGCCGCGCAGGTCCACCGTGATGACCCGGAAGCGGTCCGAGAGGGACTTGATCTGGGGGTCCCACATGGCTCGGTTGAAGGGGAAGGCATGGAGGAAGACCACAGGAAGGCCCTGCCCCTCATCACTGTAGGCCAGATTGATCCCGTTGACCTGGGCTCTCACTCGGTTCTCCCTCCGGAAAAGCAAGACCCGCCTTTTCCTACCATTCTCCTGAAAAAGCCGTCAAGGACCATCTCCACCGAGTCAGTTCGGCGGATGTTTGCGGCCCCAGCCTATTCTGTATAGAATCGTTCATACCTCTGAGGGGTAGCCGGAGATGCAGGACGATCACGAACCGGATCTGTTTCGGGCTGAACAGGCGGCGCCGAATCCCTTCGCCCCGTTGGCCGAGCGGCTCAGGCCGAAGGACTTCGCGGACTTCGTCGGGCAGGACGAGATTGCCGCGCCGGACCGGCCGCTCAGGCGCGCCATCGAGTCCGACACGCTCACGTCGGTCATTCTCTGGGGACCACCCGGTTCCGGCAAAACCACGTTGGCCCGGATTATCGCACGTCTCACCAAGGCGGAATTCGTCTTCTTCTCCGCCGTGACCAGCGGCATCCCGGAGTTGCGCGGGATCATCAAGGCGGCGGAGCAGCGGCGGGCCTTGCAGGGGCAGAGGACGATCCTCTTCGTGGATGAGATCCACCGGTTCAACAAGGCCCAACAGGACGCTTTTCTTCCACATGTCGAGCGGGGCACGGTTATCCTGCTGGGCGCCACGACGGAAAATCCCTCCTTCGAAGTGATCGCGCCGCTCCTGTCCCGTTCCATGGTTGTGGTGCTGAAGCCCCTGTCGGACGAGGCCCTAGGGTTGATTCTGGACCGGGCCCTCGGCGATGTCGAGCAAGGGATGGGACGATTCAAGGTCGAGATGACGCAGGAAGCGCGCCGACGCCTGATCGGGTTCGGCAACGGCGATGCCCGTGCCTTGCTGACCGCGCTCGAATTCGTGGTAACTCAGACTCAAGCCAAAAAGGACGGTCGGGTTGTGATCGACGAGCAAGCCCTGGATGCGGCCCTGCTCAAGAAGGCGCTGCGGTACGATCGGGCCGGGGAGGAGCACTACAATCTCATTTCGGCCTACATCAAGAGTCTAAGGGATTCAGATCCGGACGGGGCGCTCTACTGGCTGGCCCGTATGTTGGAAGGAGGCGAGGACCCCAAGTTCATCGCCAGGCGCATGGTCATCTTTGCCTCCGAGGACATCGGCAATGCCAACCCCCTGGCTCTGGTCATGGCCACAGCCGTCGTGCAGGCAGTCGAATTCGTCGGGCTGCCGGAAGCGCAGATCAATCTAGCCCAGGGTACGACCTATCTGGCCACCTGTCTGAAGGACAACGCCTCTTATGCTGGATTACTGGAGGCCCTGCGGGATGCCCGCGAGCTGGGCAACTTACCCGTGCCGCTGCACCTGCGCAACGCGGTCACGTCGCTCATGAAGGACCTGGGCTATGGGAAGGGATACAAGTACGTG
>VGXG01000068.1 GCA_016873395.1 Nitrospira sp.
CTGGCCGAGAACTTTCTCGCTGCGGCCGGGTTGCTCTGTGATCGTCTCAGAAACCGTCCAGTTACGCTCAGCGTCGGCGGGGGCTGGCATCCCGTCGATTGGACTAGTTTCCTTCGCGGGGAGCTCCGACAACTCGTCGTGACCTGCCAACGCCGACTTCCCATGGTCCGCCGGATCATCCTTGAACCAGGCAAGGCACTCTCGCAGAGATCGATGTGTCTCTTGACCCGTGTGCTCGAAGTCCGACGATCTCGGAAATCTACGGAACTGGTCATCGACGGCTCGATTGCGGAGCTTCCCGATGTCCGGTCTCATCCTCACCGGGTTGTCTCGCTCAATTTGTCCGGAACGCCCACCGTCTGGGGCCCTGGAAACGATCGAGTACTGGGCCGGCTGTGCATGGAGTTTGATGTCCTCTCCGACGCCGTGCACGTTCCACGAGATATTCGGGAAGGAGCCCTCGTCGCCTACCTGGATGCGGGCGCATACGATGCGAGTATGGCGTATAGTTTTGGCAAAGGCGGCGTTCCGGCCCTTTCTTGAGGAGGTTTTCTCATGGGCGCAAGGCGGTCTTTTTCCGCTCATAGCTGGCTCTTCATGACCGTTGGGCTCTTCGCCGCGAGTTGGGCGCTCCTGGTGCCCTCCTCTTTGGCACAGAGCGGGACGGATTTTCCCGGCACGGTCGTGATGGTGGATCCGGCAGCGGGGAAGCTGGCGGTCAAGAAAGAGGCGGGCGGGACCAGGTTTACCTTCGTCGTGAACGACAAGACCCAGTTTGAGGGACCAGGCCTCAAAAGCCTGAAAGACGTCAAGAAAGGGGACAGCGTGACGGTCACCTACCAGGTGACCGGCAGCCAGTACGTCGCGGTGAAGGTGACCAAAGGAAAGTGAAGCGAACAGTTTTCAGTGTTCAGTTCTCAGTTTACGGAAAACTGACAACTGATGACTGACAACTCCTTTATCATGCACATCAATGCCCAGACTAAGCTGTGCGGCCTGATCGGAAACCCCGTCGACCATTCCCTGTCGCCCGCCATCCACAATGCCGCCTTTCACAAGCTGGGGCTGAACTTCGTCTACCTGGCCTTCCGGGTGGAGAATCTTGCCGGCGCCATCCAGGGTATCCGGTCCCTGGGCAACCTGCGCGGGTTCAGCGTCACGATCCCGCACAAGGTGGCCGTGATCCCCTTCCTGGACGAGGTAGAAACCACGGCCAAACACATCGGGTCCGTCAATACCATCGTGGTGCAGGAGGGGAGGCTGGTCGGCTACAACACTGATGCGTCAGGGGCGCTCCGGGCCTTGCACGAGGCCGGCGTTCCGCTCAAGGACCGACGGGTGTTGATGCTGGGTTCGGGCGGCGCCGCGCGCGCGATCGCCTTCGCCCTCGCCATGGACGACACCCTCGCCGGCCTCACGATCCTGGGCATCGACGAAAAGGAACGTCGCGGGCTCGTCGCCGATCTGAGGGCCAGAGCGGCTTCACCGGTGGAAGAGGGGCCGCTCAGCGAGGATCGGCTCGGCCGCGCCATCAAGGACAGCCACCTTCTCCTCCACTGCACGCCGATCGGGATGCACCCGAACGTGAAAGAGACCTGCGTGCCGGCCTCCTTGCTCTCCCCCCACCTGACTGTCATGGACATCGTCTATAACCCGCTGGAGACCCGGCTCTTGCGCGAGGCCAAACAAGCCGGCTGCCCGACGATCCGAGGCGTGGAGATGTTTCTCAACCAGGCGGTCGGCCAGTTCGAGCTGTGGACGGGGCAGACGGCGCCGGTCGACGTCATGCGCCAGGTCCTGGTTTCCCGATTCGCATGAACATCGTTCTGATCGGCTACCGGGGTTCCGGCAAGAGCAGCGTGGGGAAGATCTTGGCCGAGCGGCTGGGGTGGACGCTCGTTTCCACCGACGCCGAGGTGGTCAGCCGGGCTCATCTCGCCATTCCCGAAATCGTCACGCGGTTCGGCTGGGACCATTTCCGGGACCTGGAATCACTGATATGCCGGGACCTTGCTGGAAAGGACGGCTTGATCATCGACACGGGCGGCGGGGTGATCCTGCGACAAGAGAATGTGGATGTCCTGAAACGGAACGGTCGGTTGTTCTGGCTGACGGCGGAAGTCTCCAGCATCGTCAAGCGGATCGGCGGAGACACCCAGCGACCGTCCCTCACCGGCACCAAATCCTTCACGGACGAAGTCGAAGAGGTGTTGGGGGAACGGCGACCTAAATATGCGGCTGCCGCAGACCATGTCATCGTGACGGAGGACCGGACGCCGGCTCAGGTGGCGGAGACAATCCTGGCTACGCTCTCACGTCCAGGGTGAGTCACTTGGAACGGAACGAGAAGGCGGAAAACTGAACCTTGCAGGACCGACATTCAAAGGGATGGATGAAGAACAACCTCAGGAGGCGACTCCCCCCGTACTGCCTCACGGGGGTTCCGTAACGGAAGCGACAGATGGGGCATCGAGCCTTTATGAAGCACCCGAGCCTGCGACGCACACCTTCCACCCTCCACGCCCACCTAGACACCGAAGATATTTTTCACTCCCTGCCAAACCACTGCCACCAACAGCCCGATCACCGTCGCGATCAAAAACGACTTGACCATGCTGCGCCATCGGCGTCTTTTTGAACGTCCCTGGCTCCGCTGAAAGGACACTCCGTGGCCCACCCTCAGTCCCTGCGCTTGTCCGCCCATTGTGCCTCCGCTCTCATGCCCGCTGCTATCCTCACCCCTGACGCAGACCCACCGTCTCTTCGGCAGGAGTATCACAGACTATAAGGCAGAAAGAGGTCGGAGGGGGGTCAAATCTTGGTCAAATAAATGTTGGTCGAGAAGCGGTCACGTTTAGCCTTCGAAGCGGTAGCCGACGCCCGGCACATTGACGATCTTGTCCCCCACCTTGTGTCCGAGCTTCGCCCTGAGCGAGGAGATATGGACCTTGACCGTTCTCGTGTCGGCATAGGTTGCGGGGTCATAGCCCCACACCGTCTCAAGCAGGGAGGCAGGGCTGAGCATCTGACCCCGCTTGCGGAGGAAGATCAGGAGCAGGTCGAATTCCTTGCGGGTCAAAGCAATCGTCTGACCCTTTACCGTGACCGTCCAGGACGAAACATCCAGGGTCAAGTCTTCCGCGGTCAACAGGTCCCGGAGCTCGCCGGGTGCGGCATACCGACGCAACACAGCACGCACTTTGCCGACGAGCAACTTCGACGAGACGGGCTTGAGCAGATAGTCGTCCGCCCCCTGATCGAGGCCTTTGAGCTGATCGTCCTCTGCCAGCCTCGTGCCGGACATCATGAGCACCGGGATGCGGGCGGTTCGTTGATCTCTCTTGAGCCGGCGACAGAGTGTGATCCCGTCGTCCCCGCCCTTCAGGACCACGTCCAGCAGGATCAAGTCGGGAGGCGAATCGGTGGCCGCGAAGAACGCTTCCTCTGCTTCATCCGCCACGACCACCCGGTACCGCTCCTTCCCCAGGAGTGCGGAGACATACTTGGCAAACGACTCGTCATCTTCTACGAGGAGAATCTTTTCCATCCTGACCCCTCCAGGGCACACGCACACCGGCTTTGCGCCAGAGAACCCGCTTCGCGACCAGCCAACCTTGCGAAGACCGTCGTTGAATCTTATTGTGATCACATAATTTGCGCAAGTGAAGGTCGTCCGCTCACTGCTCGGCAGGCAGTTGAACTCTATATCGCTCCGTGCTATGCTTGCCGCGCAATTCATCGCTGCGGGGCCGAGTGATGGAGAGCCGAGCGAAGGGGCCCTGAACCGATGTTGCCTTGCGAGAGGAAGCCGGCCGGAAAGTGTGAGTGACCTGATGGTGCAGTGGTAGCGCGCCGTGGCATCTCCCCTTCCCCCCTTTCCCTCTTCTCAAGACAATGTCAACAGCAGTGGAGGTCGCCGTGGGGACCAAATTGTATGTGGGCAGTCTTCCTTATTCTACTACTGAACAACAATTGAGCGAGCTCTTCGCGCCGCATGGCACAGTGCAGTCCGCGAAGGTCATCACCGACCGATACACCGGACAGTCGCGGGGGTTCGGCTTTGTCGAAATGGCCACGAGCGAAGAAGCTCAAAAGGCCATCACAGCTTTGAACGGCTCGAACCTGGGTGGACGGACCCTTGTCGTGAATGAGGCCCGGCCGCAGGAGAAGCGCTCTTTTGGCGGCGGGGGCGGAGGCGGCGGCGACCAGCGCGACCGTTGGTAGCCGACGGGCCGCTGCGCAGATTCAGAGCCGACCAGGAGGTTGTTGACGGGACACTCAGAAGGGGAACCGTGGTTCATGCCACGGTTCCCCTTTTTATTCGCGCGGAGGCTTCCCGCAGTTCCTGTGAGAGGAACCACGCGGTCGCCTTGACAGTGTCGGGCAACAGGGGTTGTAATAGCCCCATGCGCCCGTAGCTCAGTTGGATAGAGCGTCGGGCTTCGAACCCGCAGGCCGCAGGTTCAAGTCCTGCCGGGCGCACCATAGCAACTCAATCATCGGGAACCGTAAACCTGTGTCTGTCACAATGAGCGCGGGAGGGCGTAGGCCGGCTTCAAGAGGTACGGGGATCGAGGCGATGGCCGGCTGGAAAGAGGGGAGGCGATCATGTTGAATCTGGTGCTTTTAGCCACAACCCTCTGGGTCTGCCCCGGCGATGTCTACTCGAACGAGCCGCGCCCAGGCTGCAAGCCCTTTCATGAGTCAAACAAGGAAGGCTTCAGCACCGTGCCGGAAGCCAAGCACGAGAGCGCGCCCGCAGGGTCAAGGTCAGCCCCTGCTCCCTTCGAATCGTCAGCCCCAGTGCCGGTCCAACCGGCCCAGCCCCTCAATGCGGAGCGCTGCGCGTTCTACGCGGAGTACCTCAAACTGAACATGAAAATCTCCGGAGGCAACCTGGACGCGACGTCGGAGGACGTGCAGCGGTTCGATCAATTGCGCAATTTGTTCGGCCTGAACTCGCCTCCCAACTGCCCCTGAGCAGGGCGCCTCTTTCCCTTACCGGCCCTGCGCTGCAGTTTGCCCTAGCCCTTCAAACGACACGAGCCGGCGCACACGGGGGGGGTTGCATTTCCTAAACTGCTTATGGTAGAGTGCATTTGTGCTTCATCGCGGTTGGGCCGGACGGTGGAGCGCACAACTGAATCCGGCCCTGAATCGATATTGGCTTGCGGTAGGAATCTGAACGGAACGTCTGTCCTGAACGCTGCTCGACTCATCGCACCGTCCCGGCTCTCCTTCCCCCTCATTCCGTAACCTTCAAGACAATGTCTCAGCAGTAAGGAGGTACCATGAGTACCAAGTTGTATGTGGGCGGTTTGCCCTATTCCACCACCGAGGCGGAGCTCAACGAGCTGTTCGCCCCGCAAGGCACCGTGGAGTCGGCTCGCGTGATCACGGACAAGTTCACCGGCCAGTCCCGGGGCTTTGGGTTCGTGGAGATGGCCACGGCCGAGGACGCGACGAAAGCGATTTCGGCGCTCAACGGCACGCAGTTGGGCGGACGGTCCATCACCGTGAACGAAGCCAAGCCGCAGGAGAAGAGCGGTGGACGCTTCGGCGGAGGCAGCAGGGAAAACCGCGGCGGCCGCTTCTAAGGCAACCGCTTCGCGGACATGACCGCAAGGAGGGCCGCTGGGTTCCAGCGGCCCTTCGCTTTTTCAGGCCTAAATCGTCCCTTCGCTCCCGGCTTGTTCCGTCTCAATCCTTTGCGTTAAGCTCCGGTCAGCCCTGACTTTTGGCCAGCGCCGGGACCACGTGTTATGGCATTGATAACTCCGAGCCATGCAGCCGAATCCCTGTTCGCGATCCTGCCGCACGACCTGGCGGGCGGCCAGTTGGAGGAGTACGGCATCGAGGCTGCGCCCGATCAAGCCCAGGAGATCACCCGCGAAGTGCTGGCCCTGAACCTCTATTGGGTGCAGAGCGCACTGCAGGCCGTCAGGACCAAGGCGGCGGACAAGGAACGAGTGCTCGCGGCGCTCCGTGACCGCATCCTTCAGGGCTGGACGACCGAACTTAGACTGGACGGACAGGACGCGCAGGCTTTCTTTCAGCAAGCGGGGGAACGTCGACAGGCCTACGATCAGATCGTGCAGGAAGGAGGCGGCCCCGTGGCGGTCTTCACGGAATGCGCGGCAATTCTGGAAGCGGTATCAGCCGTCAAGCCCGAGGACCGCCGGAAGATCCTGGCCCTGCTGATCGACCTGATTCCGGTGGACCAGATCGGGGAGCTGGTGAGAGACTTTCAGTTGGCTGGCCCGTAATCAAGCCTGCGACCGACTCAGTCTCAGAGATAACGGTGGGCTAAGACTTTCCCCGTCTTGTCGAACTCGTACAGCAGGGGCACACCGGTCGGGATGTTCAATTCCAGGACTTCCTCACGCGTCAGTCCATCCAGGTGCATGACCAGGGCCCGCAGACTGTTGCCGTGGGCCGAGACGAGGATCGTTCGGCCGGCGAGCACGTGTGGCCGGATGTGCTTCTCGTAATAGGGTAACACCCGCTCCGCCGTGTCCTTCAAGCTTTCCCCTCCTGGCGGGCGGATGTCATAGCTCCGCCGCCAGATCTTGACCTGCTGGTCGCCGTATTTTTGGGCGGTCTCCGCCTTGTTGAGTCCTTGGAGGTCGCCGTACAGACGCTCGTTGAGGGCCTGGTCCTTCTCAATCGGGATGTCGGTCTGGCCGATCACTTCCAGGACGATCTGCAACGTATCGATCGCGCGCTTGAGCACCGACGTGTAGGCCCGATCAAACCGGAAGGCCTTAAGCTTCTGTCCGGCCTCCCTGGCCTCCTGTTCGCCCTTGGGGGACAGGGGCACATCCACCCACCCGGTGAAGCGGTTTTCCAGATTCCACTGCGACTCCCCATGCCGAAGCAGCACCAGCCGAGCCATGCCTTGCCTCCATTCCCTCATCTCGCACTGTTTCTAGGTTGCGCCGTGACAAGATACGCCATCATCACGCGAAGTCAAGCGATGACCGACTTTTCATCATATCTCCCCCAGTGGGGCCGAGGGTTACCCTGACCGCACGCGTCCACCATTTCCTAGTCTCACCTCATTAGGTGAACGGTCCAGGCTGGTTAACTGCGGCTGTCATCACCCGTTGCATTTGGGAGAGCAACAGGTCCCGGCACCGCCCTCACGTCACGTCTTGATCAACTCTCGCGTGCGCAGTGCGGGAGCAGGGGATTACCCCAGCCGCTCCACCATCCCTTGCTTCTTGCAATCACTTCAGCCAGACGGTACCATCCTCGCAGCTTTCCTTGCATGGCACAGCATTCTCGGACGGAGTTCTTGCATGGTCTCCCCGCAACCAGCCCCCGGCCAGCCCTGGCACGAGATCGAGCGGTGGTGGGTCGAGATGGCCCGGCGGCTGGGCGTCGTCGAGCGGGTGCAGCTCTTTTTCAAGAACGCGCTCGGTCAGGGCGGCGTGCTGGAACGGGTGGAGCGGGTGGGCG
>VGXG01000069.1 GCA_016873395.1 Nitrospira sp.
ACGAGATACGAGGCGCGAATCTTTCTAACAAGAGGTGTTGTATGAAGATGCATTATTCGCACCAGTTGTCGTCTGGCCGGATCGCCCAGGTCGTGGGCGCGTTCGTCGTGATTCCACTGCTCGGGCTCATCGTGGTCGGGATCTTCATGGCCAAGGCCGAGCATCTGTTCGAAGAGAAGTACCTGTTGCACGCCGGTCTGAGCAGGTCGCACGGCCTGGAACCCGGCGCGCCGGTGCTGATGGCGGGCATCTCGATCGGCAGGGTCAAGGCCGTCGAGTTCAACAACGAGGGACGGATCGACGTCACGCTGCAACTGCTCAGCCGATATCGGGACATGGTGCGGCAGGACTCCATCGCGACCTTCTCGAAGAGCGGACTGCTGGCGGGACAGACGCAGGTGGATATTTCGATGGGAAAACCGAGTCCCCAGAGCGGCGTGCTGGACAACGGCGCGTCCATCACTGCCCAGGAGCCGATCGATTATGTTGCGAAGATCAACAAATTCGCGGACGACGTCACGCCGCTGCTCGCATCGATCCAGCGGACCTTGCAGCGGGTCGACGACATTACCAAGGATGTCCAGGGTGCGGTACAGACCGGGGGGCGGGTCCTGACTGAGATCGAGCAGTCGACCAAGGCGCTGCCGACGGTCATGGCGAGCGTTCAGCGGTCGGCCGGCCATGTGGAGAAAGCGACGGCTTCCCTGCCGGAGATTACGGGCTCGGTCAAAAAGACCCTGTCGGGAGTGGATGGGGCTGTGGCGGACGTCCGCAAAGCGACCGGCAAGCTGCCGGCCATCATGGATCAGGCCCAAGAGGCGGTTGCCAACATCAAAGCGACGACCGAGTCGATCAAGGGGGTCGGCAAGGATGTGCCGTCGATGGTCCGGACTGCGCAGCAGGCCTTGGACGATGTCAACACGATCATCAGCGGTGCCAAGCGGACGTTTCCGGTCAGCACGATGGTCAAAAATGCGCCGACTGACCAGGCCAGCCGCCAGGAGAACGGGCTCAGGAGCCTGCGCGGGGATCAATTGAGCCGGTGAACCGAAGGATGGACAAACTGGGCCGAGCCCTTCTCGGCGGCGCGCTCCTGCTGCTCCTTGCTGGCTGCGCCAGCGACCCTGAGCCGCCCGCGTTGCCGCCCGCGGTCGCCAAGGCGCGCGAGTTGCACGCGCATGGGCAGCGCCTGCTGGACCGGGGCGAGCGAGAACGGGCCGGCGCTCTGTTCGACGAGGCCAGGCAACTGGCGGAGAGCTTGGACGACCTGGCCGGCTTGGCGCAAGCCTTGAACGATCTCGGCACGGTCGCCTCGCGGGAAGGCAAGCAGGCCGAGGCGCTCGACTTCCACCGGCGCGCGCTGGCCCTTGCCGAGAAGCTGAACCGGACCGACCTGCTGATCGCGTCGTTGACCCATGTGGGGTCGGCCCAACAACTGGCAGGCCAGGCTGAACAAGCCGCGCTCGTCTACGGCCGGGCCCTGGCGGCAGCCCGTCAGTCCGGCGACCGCCACAGCGAGGCGGTCCTGCTCAATAATCTCGGCTTGATCGAGCTGCGTGCGGGAGCGCCGGACAAGGCCGAGGCGATGTTCAAGGAGGCCCTTGCGATCAACGACACCTTGGGCGACCGGAGCGCCAAGGCCTCCAACCTGGCAAACCTGGCCCTCATCGCCCAGGACGCGGGCCGGTTGGACGAAGCCCAGGCGCGGTTCGAGGCGGCGCTGGAACTGGACAAAGCGTCTGAGAACCGCACCGCGATCGCCGCAGACCTGGCCGGCCTGGCCCGTCTCGCGGAGAAGCAGAACCGTCGAGAAGCCGCCCTCGCCTTTGCGCAACGCGCCTACTGGAGCTACCGGGCCATCGGAGATATTCCGCGCGCGCTGACGGAGCTGTCTCATGCCCTGGCCCTGGCACGGGAACAGGGCCGCCAACAGGAAGCCGCGGAGCTTGAAGCGGAGCGGAAAGCCATCAGCGGGGCGGTGGGGGTTGCTCAGTAGGTCAGCCGCTCTTCTCGGCTCCCTGCGAGTCCAGGCACCGGGAGCGATCACGTGATCTTCAGCAACTTGCAGAGACGTGACAGATAAGTGGGCTGGAGTTTGAGCAGTGCGGCGGCCTTGCTCTTGGTTCCGCCGACCTTTGCGAGCGCGTGCTGGATGAGAGTCCGCTTGTGTACTTCGACGGACTCGTGGAAAGACAAGTCAAGCAGCGACGAGGCTGAATCGGCTTCGAAAGGAGATCTGCCCAGCATCAAGTCCTTGGCCTCGATGGTTTCCCCTAGCGCCAGCACCACCGCCCGTTCAATCACGTTTTGCAGCTCCCGAACGTTTCCCGGCCAGTCGTACCGCTGCAGCACATCCTTCGCCTCGGCGCCGATCACCATCATCGGCCGTTTCAGGTCCTGGCAGTACCGCTGCAGGAAAAACCCGGTCAAGGGCACGATGTCGTCCTTCCGCGCGCGTAACGGCGGCACTTCGATCGTCACGACGTTGAGCCGGTAGAAAAGGTCTTGTCTAAATTGCCCCGTTTCCACGGCGGCGGGCAAGTTCTTGTTGGTGGCGGCGATCACGCGGATGTCGACGCGAATGGGCTGGGTCCCGCCTACGCGCTCGAATTCATGCTCTTGGAGGACGCGCAAGATTTTGGCTTGGAGTTCCGGCTTCATGTCGCCGATTTCATCCAGAAACACGGTCCCGCCATGACCCAGCTCGAAAAGTCCTTTCTTTCGCTGAAGCGCCCCCGTGAACGATCCTTTCTCATGCCCGAACAGCTCGCTTTCCAGCAGGTAATCCGAGATGGCGGCGCAATTGATGGCCAGAAAGGGTTTCGCGGCTCGAGGACTCCAGGCATGGATGGACCGAGCGAGGATTTCCTTGCCCACCCCGCTCTCGCCCAGCAGCAAGATGGTGGCGTGGGTGCCGGCGGCTCGCTGTGCCGTCTGCATCACGCGCTGCATGGACGAGCTGGCGGAGATCAGGGGCCGGAAGCGCTCTTCAATTTCGTTTTGGAGGTGCCGCTTTTCCTCCTGCATGGAAGAAACAAGCTGGGCATTCCGCAGGGCCACGGCTGCGTGGGCGGCGAAGGCGGACAGGAGCTCTAAATCCTCCTGGTTGAATTGCTTCTCCTTGGCGGTATTCAGCACTTCGACCACGCCGAGGATCCGATTCCGATCTTGCAGCGGGACAGCCAGGATCGACTGGGTCTTAAAGCCCGTCAAGGCGTCGACCTTGGGGTCGAACCGGGAATCCTGGCGTACGTCGTTGATCAGAATCGGTTTGCCGGTCTGCGCGACTCAGCCGGCGATGCCCTGGCCGGGCTTCAACCGGATTTCTTTCAGCCGTCGGCTGGCGGGACCGAGCGGGACTTTGAAATACAGTTCGTTCGTCAAGGGGTCCACGAGCAGCAGGCTGCTCGCCTTCGTATTCATGAGCCGGTTGACGGTGACGAGGATGAGCTCCAACAGGTGGTCCAGGCTGATCGCGGCGGTTAAGAGGTGACTGACTTCCAAGAGCGAGGCCAGGTGTTCGAGGGTTGGATGCGAGGGAACCGGGTGTAGATTCAGAAACCGCTCGATCTGCGCGCCGGCCTGCTGATCCGGGTCAAACGACACACCGAGAAAGAGCGACTGGGTCTGGTCATCAGACCGGGCTGATTCGTGGGTGTCGGCCCATGCGGTCCGACCGCGAAACCAGGTGTCCGCGTCATCGCCCAGGGAGAGGCAACACTCAACGGGGACCGGTTCGCGCCGGAGTTTGGAAGGGGCAAACGGCAAGGCCCCCAACGTGTAGAGCCGCATGCCCCTGGGAGATAGGTCGTACGCCCAGGCTGGGACTGTGCCGAGGAGGCGCGAGTGGGTCTCGTCTCGGAACCGGCATTGGGCCAGGAACGATCGGCGAATGCGCGGGTGGTGCCGCCGCTCAGGGCCGCTGTAGGTCTCCAAGGCCATGCGTTTGCGCGGTCTTTGGGTGACAGGACAAAGCGAGTGCACTGCTTGCGATGGGGGAATTGTAGCAAGGCGCTCTCACCAAGACAACAGCGGAGCACCATAGGGAAGAGCCAAGCCGCAGTTTCAAGCAGCCGATGGCGTTGACGGTCGGCGAACGGGCTGTGGCAGGAGAAAGTGTGACGCCGTCCAGAAGGTGTAAATTTACAACATGTCATTATCTCTTTGGATATGCTGCAACTCGATTCGACCGCTGCCCTTCCAGAACGTGTTCAGGCAGACGTGAAGAAACACTTTGAAAAAACAATATGTTGCTGAGGCTTTTTGCGGGAATGATCAGCCGTGCTCCTGCACGGCATCGCCTTTGCAAACGAATGCTAGCGAAGACCTATTGAAGAGACTTTCTGTCATGAACTCGTGGTCGCAAGAGAATGTCTAGTCTTTTGTACAGTCGCGCGACACAATGTCAACGCATAAGTACCAGTCGGTACTGGAAGCCTGAGGGCTCTCGTTGACATTTGAGGGGAATCATTCTAACTTGATCCGCTAGTTACCTTGAAGGGCAGGGCGCGTGCGGGATCTATGAACAGGAAGAAGGGGCGGGCATTGCTGTGGGTCGTTGCGGGCGTCGGGCTTGTTATGGCAAACGAGGTCGTTTTAGCCGAGTCCCCTACGTCCGTGTCGGTGATGGCGGAAGGGATGTCACCTTTTACGAAACAGATGTCGTTGGGCGAGGCGCAGGGTCGGGCTCGTGACGAAGCCCGCCGCAATGCCATCGAGCAGGCGGTGGGGATGTTCGTGCGAGGCACGACTGTGCTGCACAATGCCCAGATCGCCGACGAGTTGATCACCTCCGTGGCGCGGGGGGTGATCGAGGAAGAACAGTGGATCGAAGAAGGCATCCGGGATGTGCAGGACGAGAAGCATAAAGGGCAGAAGGTGCACGTCTACCACAGCAAGGTGAAAGCCCTCGTCCGTCCTGTGCGGGTGGAACGGCGCGCCGGTTTTGAGCTCCAGGCATCCCTGAACAAGCGGGTCTTCCAGGAAGGGGAGGAAGCGGTCATCAAGGTCCGCTCAAGCCAGCCGGCCTATCTCTACCTGTTCAGCGTGACCCAGGACGGAAGCGTGACGATGCTCATGCCGAACCACTTCGTGAAACGGAACCACGTATCCGCCAATCAAGACGTGATCTTCCCCGGCGAGTCGTTAAGGACGCTCGGCGTCAAGCTGCGCGTGACCTTGCCTCGTGGGGACAAGAAGGCGGTCGAGTATATCAAGGTGATCGTGATCCGGAAGCCTGTGCACCTAGTGAAGGAGCACGATGATCCGGCCCATGAACGCATCTTCCAGACATTTGCCGGTGCGGACGGCGGGATGATTCATGATCTGGTGAAGCGGTTGGCCCTGCTGGAGGATGAAGACTGGACCGAGACGACCTTACCCTATGAAGTGAGGCAGTAGGAGCATCATGGGTTGGAAGAATCGACTGCCGGCGCTAGGTTGGATGCTCCTGGCAGCGAGCCTGGTGGGGGCGGTCCCCGGGTCGTCGGCTGAGGCGGCGGATCCTTTTGAAGAGATCAACAAGCGCTTTCAGGAGCGGAAGAGCGAAGGCGGTGACGCCCTCCAGACCCTCCAGAATCAATACCGAGCCAAGCGGGAGGCGATGGAGGCCCAATGGAAAAAGAGAGAGCGGGAGATCGAAGAGCAGTGGCAGCGGAAGAAGCGCGAGATCGAGCAGAAGTGGGACCAGGCGCTTCGATCCACCAGGAAAGAATGGGTGGAGTATTCGCCCGGCAATGATACTCGCAGCATTGTGAACTTCGAAGAGGGGACCGTGGAGGTCACGGCGTTGGTGCCGGTTACCCCCAAGGAAAAGCCCAGGTCGGAGGCTGCCACCGTCGCCGCGGCGCAGGATGAAATTATCCGGCAATTCGAACGGCTGCTCGCTGAGCAGGCCGAGGGCAAGCAGCCGCTGCTTGGCCGGCAGGTTCAAAGCCGTACCGGGAAGCCGGTGGATCGGCAAAACGCCAGGCCCTTTCTGCAGCAGGAAGTGTTGCCCGCAACCAGGGTTGATGACAAGCCGGTGGAGTCGCGTGACGGGATGACGCGCGTCAAAGTCACGGCCAAGGTCAAGATGGCCCCCGACCACCTCAAGAAGCGGGCGCAGCAATACGTCGAGGTGGTGGCGGCCTATGCCAAGCGCCATCAATTAGATCCGCGGCTTGTCTTTGCCGTGATCCACACCGAGTCCTACTTTAACCCCAAAGCTCAATCCCATATTCCCGCCTATGGGCTCATGCAGTTGGTTCCTCGGGCCGCCGCACGGGACGCCTACAATTTTGTTTACAAAGACGACAAGGTCCTCGACGACGTCTACCTGTTCCAAGCGACCCCCAACGTCGAGTTGGGGACGGCCTATCTCTACATCCTGAAGAACCAGATCTTTGCCGACCTGCAGGAGGGGGAAAAGAAGAACTACCTCGTCATCTGCGCCTATAATTGGGGCCCGGGGAATATCCGGAAAAAGATCATCAAATCATTCCGCATTCAGGATTTGACCGATGGACAACTGTTCACGCTCCTGACCGAAAAAACGCCGGAAGAGACCAGCAATTACCTCAAGCGGGTGACCGAACGGATGGCTCTGTACGATGAGCTGGTTGCACCATAGCGTTGGTATCTGATTCGTGGTATGTGGAGGCAGTTGCACAGGACATTGATTTAGTGAAAGGGGGACAGCAATGGAACGACGACTGACACAACGAGGAATCGCCGTCGCGGCCCTCGGGTTTCTACTCTTCGCCCAGGCGGCTTCGGCGCAACTGGCCGGCCGGGTCGGCGACGTCATTGAGTCCATGGGCACCGGCGGCGTCGATTGGACCACCGGGGTCATCACGGCGACCGGCCTGGGCGCCCCGCCGGAGAATGCGGTCAATCGGGCTCAGGCCCGGGCGATGGCCGAACG
>VGXG01000070.1 GCA_016873395.1 Nitrospira sp.
GCTTCCAAGACCCGCATCCACCCGGATTTTCTGAAGGCGTTGGAAGAAGGGAATTTTGCCAAGCTGCCCGATCAGGTTTTTGCCAAGGGATTTGTCCGGTCCTATGCGCGATCGCTGGGGTTGGACGAAGAAGAGGCGATGCGGCGTTTCACGGAGTCGGCGGGGGTTTTTTACGAGAAGCAACTGGCACTGGACCGGCTGCGGGTGAAGCAGGCGGAGGACGAACGGCGGAAGCTGGCCAATCGCAAGGTGGTGATTGCCGCGGTCGGAGTGGCCTTGCTCGGCTTGGTCCTGCTCTTGAGCCGGGCGCCGTCCACCGTGGCACCCAGCCGCCAGACCGTGGAACCAGCCAAGCCTGTGCCCAAGGCGCCTCTCTCTACTCAGGGTCAGCTCAGTTCCGGCAAGGGAGGCACTCGGGCTGCACCGATTTCCGAAGGAGAGGCAGCCGGGTCTCGTCCCCCGCAGCCGGCCGGGAGCGGACAAGCCTCCGGTGCCGTCTCAGACAGTCAGCCGCCGCCGTTGCCGGATCAGGTCCGCAGTCCGGCACCTCTTCGTGCGGAAGAATCCGGGCCTGTGGCCGCGGTCATGAGCGATCCCTTGGGAGGGTTGCCCTCGGAGAAGAACCAGTCCGGCCATGCGGCCTTGACGCTCGATCTGGAAGCGCTGGAGCTGAGTTGGGTCGTGGTGCAGGTCGATGGCGGGAGCCCCCACGAGGCGCTGATGCGTCCAGGCGAGCGGATCAGATGGAAAGCCGCCGACCATTTTACCCTGACGCTCGGCAATGCCGGAGGGGTGCGCGTCGAGCTCAACGGCAAGCCGCAGGGCCCCTTTGGGCCGAGCGGCACGGTCGCCCGGGAGATTGTGCTGAAACGGTGAGCAGAACGTCATTCGTGAAGCGTGAAAAAAGGTTTTCAGTCATCAGTTCTCAGTCGTCATGGTTCGACCTTGCTCACCATGACCCTGAGCCTGTCGAAGGGTCAGTTCCGGAAACTGAAAACTGAATACTGACAACTGACGACTCAGTGCGAACGACGCTTCATGAGATACGTTTTGGGAATGATGTTTCGCGCATGACAGTTCCCATGACGGATGACGTTGCTCCATCCTCCCTCGTTCAGCAGGCCGTTGACTACCTGATTCCCATCCTGCCCAAACGTCCCACGGTCGGCATCATCTTAGGTTCAGGCCTGGGAACATTCGCCGAGCGGCCGCCACGTCTCACAACTGTTTCTTACGAGCAGATTCCCGGATTTCCCCGCTGTTCGGTCGAGGGCCATGCGGGGCGGCTGGTTCTGACCGAGCGATGCGGCCCTTGCACGGCGATCTTGCAGGGACGAGTCCATCGGTACGAAGGGTACTCGCTCGAGGAAGTCACTCGCCCCGTCAGGGTGCTGGCGGCCCTGGGCGTCACCACGCTCGTCGTGACCTGCGCAGCCGGGGCTCTGGATGAAATGGAGCCGGGAACCGTCATGCTGATCGAGGACCATCTGAATTTGATCGGCGATAATCCGCTCATCGGAGCTGGATACGAGTTCACCGAGATGGCTCAAGCCTACGATCCGATGTTCCTGGCGCTGGCGGAACGGGTGGCCAAGGAAGCCAACATTCCAGTGCGGCGTGGCGTACTGGCGGCTGTGTTGGGGCCGACCTATGAAACCGCCGCGGAGGCGGCGATGCTGGCCCGGTTGGGCGCGCAGGCGGTCAGCATGTCCACCGTGCCGGAAGTCATTGTAGCAAGAGCCCTGGGCCTGCGGGTCTTGGGGCTGGCGGTGATCACCAATCAGTCGGGCGCACGGCTAAGTGAACCAAAGGGCCATGCGGAAGTCATGGCCGTAGCGGAGAGGCGTGCGGCTTCGATCGGCGTCCTGCTCGAGGGGGTCTTGCCGCGTCTTGCGGCGGCTAAAGGGGCATGAAGGAGTCGCCTTGTCGTCGAATGGGCGAGGCGCCGCGGTCCTCGCTCCGTCGGCTTGACAAGGAGGAGGAGGGGTTGCTATATTCCTGCCGCTTTTGGGAGGGGTCTTCGCGTTTATGGATGGGTGGTTCAACAAAAAGGAGGAGCTGTGATGGTGTCTAGGTTGATTGGCCTCTTGGCCGCACTGATGTTTATCACTGCCACTGTTGCCGTGGCCGAGGAGAAGGATCCGCTGAAACCCCGGGTGCCTGCCGACCAGATGGCCGAGGCGAAAGCGATGAAGAACCCGATTGCGAATACGCCGGAGAACGTCGCAAAAGGGAAAGCGCTCTTCGAAGGCAAAGGCACCTGCTTTAACTGCCATGGGAAAGAGGGGAAAGGCGATGGCCCGGCCGGCCAGATCCTGAATCCGAGCCCGCGGAATTTCACAAACTGCAAGTTCCACAAGAAGCGGAAGGACGGCGAGCTGTTCTGGGTGATCAAGAACGGCAGCGCGGGAACCGGGATGGTTCCCCTCATTCCCGCCGCGATCAACGAGGAAGAGGCCTGGACGATCATCAACTACGAGCGGAGTTTCTGCAAGAAGGAATCCGACTAAATCTTCAGGCCGCGCAGCAGCAGGAAAGCAGGGGAGGCAACCACCTCCCCTGCTTTTTTTTGTCTCCAAACCGGCGGCTATCGACCGGCGGACGCCGCTGCCGTTCTGGTCAGCGCCAGGGTTGCCGCTTTGCTGGCGGGGGAGAGGGGTGGGACCACGAGAGGACGCTGGTCCTGGCTGAACTGGCTTCTGGCGGCGGCCGGCACCATCTGGGTAAGGAAGGCGGCCAGCTCGCCCAGCGTGACCTCCCTGTCCTGGTTGCTGTCCGCCTCGCCCTTCATGCCGCTGAGCAGATAATAGGTAAAGAGCCCATGCCGGATCTGGTCCGGCTCGAGACCGGCCCGGAGACCGGACGTTCCGATCAACTTCACAAGGTTCCTTCCGCCGGCGCCCCACTGAGGTTCGGTGGACTTGCCTTTTCCGAGCCGTGACACAGCCCCGTCAAAGATGAGCAGGCTATGGCGGACCGTGAGCTTGCTGAGCGCATCCTCCAGGTCTTTGAGAGGATAGAGGCGGGATGCGGATGTCGCGCTGCCTTCGTAGGGGACCAGGTACGTCTCGCCGGTCGGAGCAACCAGCGCTTGTCCGGAAAAGTAGAGGATGACGACCGAATCGGCCGCCACCCGCGTCGGCAGCCAATCCAAGAGCGCCTCTTCGATATCGGGACGCAAGGCTTTGCGGTCCTGCAACAGCCGCACGTTCGAGGCCGGGACGCCCCCCAAAGCCTGGAAGTAGGCAGCCACCAGCTCGGCATCCCGTGCCGCGTATTTCCGAGGGGGGATCTGCTGGTCCCGGTAGGAGCTGATCCCGATTGCCAGGAGATGGGTCTGGGGACGAGTCAATCCGGCTGCGGCGCTGGGGACCCGATCGACGTCGGCAAATTGAAGCCCTGGGGCCGGGCGTGCCGCCGGCTTGAAGGGGGCGGACCCTCCTCCCCCCTGCCGCATGGCCAGGACCAGGGTCTGTGTCGCGGGGATACCGGCGCCGGATGCTTCGGCGACGGAGACCTGCACGTGTGCCTGCTGCGCTTGCACTGCCGGAGGCAAGGTCGCTGAAAACTCGACCGACCGCGACTCGCCGGGCTGCACTGCGCCGACCGGAAGTGTCGCAGCGGGGAACTGCGAGATGACCGCAGGGGTTCCCGCCAGGGTCACCGATACGTCCCGCGCGGCGCCCCTGCCCGTATTCACGAGATCCACCCGCACCTTGACTCGTTCGCCGCCTTCCAGCACCAGGTTGCCGTTTTCGTCTAAAACGGTGGCCTTGAACGCCAGGACCGGGGCTCCACCCAACGGTACGGCTGCGACGGCCGGTGCCGCCGCGACCACCGGCGGGGCTGCGGCTGCTGGTGCAGCCTGGGGCGCCGGCTGCTCCGCCGCTTCGGCGGCGAGTTGATTGTCCGGGTCCAGAAGGGCTCGCGCGTGGCGGATGAACTGGATCGACATCGAAACGGCTGCATCGTGAAGCATGGCGTCCGTGGTGACATATTCGCACCGGTGCTGGGTCGGCTCCAGAACCAGCTTCTCACGGCGCGTGATGTTGATGGGCTGTTCCAAGAGCACCTTGCCCGAGGAGTCTTTGAAGAGCGCGACGGCTCCCAGCGTGAGGTCGGCCGGCAGACGGTCATAGATGCCGTCGGTCTGGATCTGCAAGCCGGACTGCTGGAGCGCGATCAAAATATCGACATCGGGTTTGACGCCGGCCGGGACTTTCCCGCCGACATAGATGGTCTTGAAAGTCTGGTGGGAGGCCTGGAGCAGGGCGGACTCCAACTCATCGCCGACCCGGAGTTGCTGCGGGGCGTTGCAGGCGTTGGTGTATTGTAACGTGGCCTTCGACAGGGAGGGGTCGAAGGCGATCTGAGCCGTGACGGGAATCGGCGGGCCCAGGTTCGGAATCGTGGACCGCCCGATGATGGACTGGATTTTCTCACAGCTCACTGACGACAGAGCCAGCAGCAGGGCCAGCAGGACCGAGGCAAGTCTGGCGCGAAATCCTCTGTTGATGGATTCAACGCAGGTAAGCCGATTCATCGCCCTCTCCATGCTACCCTCTGGTCACGAGTCGTCGTTTCGCCGAGTTGTCCCGTCACCGTACCGAAAATGCGGCCGGAATGCAACCTGATCGTGCGCTCGGAACTTGCCAGAGAAGGATGGCTCGTCTATTCTAGCGCTCATGCTAGTGCTGGGTCTCTTGAATTTGCGCGATGCGGCGGCCGCCCTGGTCCGGGACGGCCGGGTGTTGGCCGCGGTTGAAGAGGAACGGTTCGTCCGGATCAAGCATGTGACGGCCTTGCCGGTGCAGGCGATCCGCTCGTGTCTGGAGGAGGCAGGGGTCCGGCTCGACGAAGTGGATGCGATTGCCGTGCCGTGGAAGTATTGGGTGCTCGGACGGCGGGCTGCCTTGGCGCTGGGCTCCATGATCCGTTCCCCCGCGCTCTGCCGGGTGAAGGGACAGCGAAGCCTCGAGCGGCTGAGCCAGGAGTGGACCGAGCTGGCATTCCTCTCGCGCAAGCTGCAGCAAGCCGTGGGGCCCCTGCGTTGCGCTCCGGTCTTTCTCGATCATCACGTATGCCATGCGGCGAGCAGTTTCCTGGTCTCGCCGTTCGATCGGGCTGCGATCCTGGTCGTGGACGGAGCCTCCGAATCCCATACGACGATGCTGGGGGTCGGGGAGGGGACTCAGATCAAGGTTCTCAAGAGAATCAGCCTGCCCCATTCGCTGGGACAGTTCTATGCCGCGATGACCTCCTACCTGGGGTTTCGCCCGGACCATGACGAATATGTCGTGATGGGCCTGGCCGCCTACGGGGAGCCCAGATTCGCCGGGCTCTTGCGGCAACAAGTCCTGTCCCTGTGGCCGGGCGGAGAATTTCGCCTGAACCACCGGCTCCTGGATTTCCATCTTGCCAGGGTCGGCATCTTCGTGCCCGAACTTATACGGCTGTTGGGATCGAGCCGCCGGCGCGACGAGGAGATCACCCAGCGCCATAAAGACATTGCCGCCAGCGCCCAACTGGTGCTGGAGGAAACCCTGCTGCACCTGGCGCGGCACTTGAAACAGGAAACCAGCGCGGAAAACCTCTGCCTGGCGGGGGGCGTGGCGTTCAATTGCGTGGCCAACAGCCGTCTCAGCCGCGAGATGGGCTTTCGGCAGGTCTATGTTCAGCCCGCGGCCGGCGATGCGGGGGCGGCTCTGGGCGCGGCGCTCTGGCTCTCCAACCGGAGGGGGTCACTCCAGCGAGGGGAAGTCATGAGGGCGGCCTATCTGGGGCCTCAATTCCACGAAGAAGCCTGTCGGCAAGCCCTGGACCGTGCCGGCCTGGCCTGGCAGGCCTTGTCCGAGGAAGCCCTCTGTGACCATGTGGCGACGGAGCTCTCAAAGGGCCGGTTGGTCTTCTGGTTCCAAGGACGCATGGAATGGGGCCCGCGGGCGCTGGGCAATCGAAGCCTGCTGGCTGATCCGAGGCGGGAAGACATGCGCGAGCTGATCAATGCCAAGGTGAAGCTGCGGGAGCCCTTCAGACCCTTTGCGCCCTCCGTGCTGGAGGAACGGGCCAAAGAGTTCTTCGACCTGCCGGACCCGTCCCCCTTTATGCTCTTCACTGCTCCGGTCCTGTCCTCGGCCAAGGGGGTGATTCCGGCCGTGATCCATGTGGACGGCACCTCGCGCGTCCAGACGGTCGACCGGACCAGCAATCCCAAGTTCAGAAAACTGATCGAGGCCTTCGATCGGAAGACCGGTGTGCCGGTCCTCTTGAACACTTCCTTCAATGTCAACGAGCCGATCGTCTGCAGCCCAGAGGAGGCGGTCCGGTGTTTTCTGCGCACCGAGGTCGAGTGGCTGGTCCTGGGCAACCTACTGGTCGGGCGGCCGCCACGACCGTGATGAGTGATGAGTGATGAGTGATGAGTTGGGGAAAGGAATATCGCTTGGCGCTCCTCACGCATTACGGATCACGCATCACGCTCACTTTTCCGCGCTTGATTATCTGCTGGTCTTTTTCATCCTGAACTTGGCGCTCCAACCTCTGGTGGAGCCGGACTTCGGCTGGCACCTGCGGACCGGCCTCGATCTGCTGACACAGGGCGGGACGATGCCCGCCACCGATCCCTATTCCCACACCATGCCGGACTGGCCTTGGGTGGAACATGCCTGGCTCATGGACGGTCTGCTGGGCCTGCTCTATAAGGGACTGGGAGCAGCAGGTCCCTTGGCGGTCATCCTGCTGTTTGCGGC
>VGXG01000071.1 GCA_016873395.1 Nitrospira sp.
TTCGCGATCTCGTCAAGCCCGGCGGGGCAGTCGTCTGCGAAGAGATGGACCTGAGCCGGTGGCTGTGCGAGCCGCCGGCCGCCCTCATGGCGCGATCCTTCGAGTTGAAGCTCGCTCTCAGCGACGCTCGGGGCCAGCACTGGCGCATCGGCAGCCGCCTGCACCGGCTGTTCCTGGAGGCGGACCTGACCGATCCCGTCGTCAGCGCGAAGTTCCCCGTGGTCTTGCGCGGAGCCTCCAAGCGACTGCTGGCGATTTCGTTCCATACGCTCGGCAAAGAACTTCTGGCCGAAGGGCTTGCGAGGCAGGATGAGTTGGAGGCGATCGAGGCGGAAATGGAACGGATCGCGGCGGATGACACCACGCTGCTGGGGCTTCCTTACATGGGCCAAGTCTGGGCCGTCAAGTCTCCGCCGCGCTCAATCGGCGGCTGACTTGTCCTACTTGGACCGTTGCAGCTCGCGGAGGCGCGCATCGGCCGCTTTCGCCGCGTCGCTCTTCGGGTACTCCCGGAGAATCTCCTCGTACAGTTGCCTGGCATGCTCCTGATTGTTCTGCTTTTCTTCGAATTGGGCGGTCTCGAACAGTTCCTCCGCCTTGTTGCCGGTGCAGCCGGAACCGGCCAGCAGAGCGATCCACAAGACACTGGCAAGGACCCGCTTCATACAGTCCCTCTCCGGTGATCCAGCAGACCCGCGTTGATTGGTATCCCTTATCACGAGAGGTATTATAGCCGACCTGCTGGGCAGCGGCACCCTTGACAGTCCCGCCTGAGCGGGCCTAGCCTTACTCTCCTTCGCCAGAATGCCCGGCCCGTCGGCCAGAGCCTATGGGGCCGGGTGATGAATGGCGAGGAGAGCCCTCCGAAGCTTTAGCGTAGGAGGGCAAAAGGGGCTACGGAGAGTTTCGCTCTCCATTTCAGGATGCCCACGCAGGGAGCTTCACGGCCGGTCTCCTTGGTCCGTCTGAGAGGAGCGCCATGAACCGAGCCGAGCGGAGGCGGCAGGAGAAGCGGCAACAGGGGCCCGGCTCTTTGCCGCTCAAGCCGCTCTTTGATGAAGCGGTGGCCCACCACCGGGCCGGCGAGTTTCAGCAGGCTGAACAGCTCTACCGTCAAATCCTCTCATCCCATCCACGTCACGCAGAAACCCTTCACATGCTCGGCCTCTTGGCCTATCAAGTGGGCAAGCTCGACATGGCGGTAGACTTACTCGGCAAGGCCATTGCGGAAGACTTCTCCAACGCCCGCTACTGCTTCAACCTTGGAGTCGTCCGACAGAAGCAAGGCAACTGGGAGGCAGCAGCGGAGGCCTACCGCAAGGCCCTCAGTCTCGACCCGAACCATCTGGACGCGCAGAGCAACCTCGGCAATCTCTTGCTGGAGCAGGGGCGGCTGGATGAGGCGGCGGCCTGCCATCAGCGGGCCCTCCGGCTCAATCCCTCCTCAGTCGAAAGCCACAACAATCTCGGAGCCGTTCTCAAGGAGCAAGGCCGGTTGGATGAGGCTATCGCCTCCTATCGGTGCGCGCTGGACCTGAAGCCGGATCACCTGGAGGCTCTGTGTAACCTGGGAAGCGCCTTGATGGATCAGGATCGGCTGGATGAAGCCGTCGCCTCGTTCCAGCGCGCGATCAGCCTGAGGCCGGATTACGTGAAGGCCCATAGCAACCTCGGCTTCGCCTACCTGTGGCAACAGCGTCCCGATGCAGCCCTGGCCTCCTTCCGCCAGGCGGCCGACCTTAAACACAATCACGACCGGCCGGTGGCGCTATCGGCTGTCCAGAAGTCCCGCATCAAGCACGAAGTCGAGCAACTCCAGCGTCTGCTCGACCGCCGGGTGATCGAGCCTGGCTATGCCTCCTACCTCGACGCATGGCAGCGGCTCCGCCGGAAGTCGTCACAACTTCAGCCGGAATCCTTGTACGTTCCCGTGACACGCGAGGAAGCAGCCGACCTCGCCCCGTCCTTCAACCGCATCCTCTCTTACGCCGACTGTCCAACCTTGCCTGGCGGCGCGCTCAACCAGGCCTTAGACGTGGCGGCAATCGAGGCACGCTACAACGGCCGGAGACCGGAAGTCACCTATATCGACGACCTGCTCAGGCCGGAAGCGCTGGACTCGCTGCGTCGGTTCTGTCTGGATTCGACGATCTGGAAGAAGGACTATGTGAACGGCTATGTCGGAGCTTTTCTCGGAGAAGGCTTCTCCTGCCCGCTCTTCCTGCAACTCGCCGAGGAGCTGCGGGCGCGCTTCCCCGGCATCTTCAAAGGCCACCAGCTCATGCAGGCCTGGTCGTTCAAATGCGACAGCCAGATGAAGGCCCTGAATCTTCACGCCGACGCGGCGGCGGTGAACGTGAATTTCTGGATTACCCCGGACGAGGCCAACCTGGACCAGGAGCACGGGGGATTGATCGTCTGGGACAAGGAAGCGCCGAAGGAGTGGAACTTCAAGGACTACAACAGCAGCGCGAACGAGCCGAAGGTGCGGGCCTTCCTGCGGGACAGCGGGGCCCAGGCGATTACGGTCCCCTATCGACAAAACCGGGCCATCGTGTTCAATTCAGACCTGTTCCATGAGTCGCAACCGTTCCGGTTCAAGGATGATTACGAGAGTCGGCGGATCAATGTGACCCTGCTCTACGGCCGGCGGAAGTAAGCTGACAAGTGGTCAAGTGAACAAGCTGACAAGGGCAGGTGCTGTGATCCAAGCTTCCGAAAAACTTATCAACCTGTCAGCTTTCCTGCTTGTCAGCCGGTAAGCTGTTCAAAGAACCCCGACAAGTCTACGTTTCCGCCGGTGAGGATCACGCCGACTCGCTTGCCCACCAGGACCGACTCGCGCCGGAGGAGCGGGGCCAGGGCCACGGCCGCGGAGGGCTCGACGACGAGCTTCAAGCGCTCGAAGGCGAAGCGCATGGCCGGGACGATTTCATCTTCCGGCACAACGAAGAAGCCGGCGAGATGTTTCCGCAAGATGGGCAACGTCATGTCGCCGAGGCTGGTCTTGAGCCCTTCGGCGAGCGTCTGTGGATGGGGCATCGGTATGATCCGGTTCTCGCGGACGGAGTGCATTGCGTCCAGCGCGCCGGCCGGCTCGCAGGCATAGACCTGAACGGCGGGCTTGATGCCGTGGGCGGCGATGCAGGTGCCGGAGAGCAGCCCGCCTCCGCCCACCGGCGCCAAGACGATATCCAGATCGGGGACAGCCGACAGGAACTCCAGCATGACGGTGCCCTGTCCTTTGATGACCCAGGGATCGTTGAACGGGTGGATATAGACGCCGTGGAGCTCGGCCATCAGCGCCGGCAGCTTCCGCTCCGCATCCAGGTGGTCGGCTGCATCGTGGATCGTCGCCCCATAGTCGAGCACCGCTTGGCGCTTGATCTGGCTCGTGAGTCCGCCGGCCAAGATGTGCGCCTTGCGGCCGAGCAGCCGGCAGGCCAGCGCCACTCCCTGCGCATGGTTGCCGGATGAAATGGTCACGACCGGTTTCCCCTGCTGCTCCGGCGGCAGTGTCGAGATCGCGTGGTAGGCCCCCCGAAACTTGAAGGCCCCGACGCGCTGGAAATTCTCGCACTTCAGGAACACCGATGCGCCGGAGGCCTTGTCCAGTTGACGACTGGTCTGCACCGGCGTGACGTGCGCAATCCCTCGCAGTCGCTCCGCTGCCTGTTGAATGTCCTGGAGAGCAATCGATTCCATCAACCCCTGCCGTCGGTCGGTGGGCGCTGTTGTAGCACGGGGACTTCAGGAGGTCCAGGCTTCTCAAGCGGCTGTCGCGCGGGCATGGGGCGGGTATGATAGGATCGGCAATCGTTATGAGCGCGCTGCCTTTCCACAACATGCAGCCATGAGGGTAGAGAAGCTCGGCGGATTGCTGGCCCGCATCACGGGCGGGACGGACGGCAAGGGCGGAGGCCGTGGGCCGGTGGTCGTGTTGCTGCACGGCTTCGGCGCACCCGGCGATGACCTGGTCGCCCTGGGACCGGCGCTGGAGGCGCCCCCCGGCACCCGGTTCCTGTTTCCCGAAGGCCCCCTGTCCTTGTCGATGGGCTTCGGCGAGTCGCGCGCCTGGTGGATGATCGATCTGGAGAAACTCAACCGCGATTTGTCAGCCGGCCGGCCGAGGGACGCATCCGGTGAGACGCCCAAAGGCCTGGCCGAAGTCAGAGAGCGAGTCGTCGCGCTGCTGGATGAAGTCAGCCGCCGCCTCGGCGCTGACCCTCAGAAGACCGTCCTGGGCGGGTTCTCCCAGGGGGCCATGCTTGCCTGCGACGTGGCCCTTCGCACGGATCGGCCCTTCGCCGGTCTCGTACTCCTGTCCGGGACGCTGCTCGCGAGGCAGGAGTGGGTGCCGCTCATGCCGAAGCGCAAGGGGCTCAAAGTGCTTCAAAGCCACGGCCACGCCGATCCGCTGCTGCCGTTCTTTCTTGCCGAGCAACTGCGCGACTTGCTGACCCAGGCCGGCCTCTCCGTCGAATGGGTGGCCTTCCGGGGGGCGCATGAAATTCCCGACATGGTCCTCACCAAGCTGGGGGCCTTTCTCCGCGAAACGTTGACACGCTGATTGATATTTCACTGGAGGCAAAGTAACGACCCGCCACAATAAGGAGAAGTTGTCAGTCCTCAGTTTTCGGTTCTCAGTTTTATGACTGAAGACTGATGACTGAAAACTGACTACTCCCTGGCAAGCTTGGTATGGAGGAGTCACCATGGACAGCGATGAGCGGGAGACCAGACTCTGGTGGCGGCGGCTTAATCGGCGCGAGGTCTTAAAGGGGCTCGGCTTGCTCGGCTCGGCGGTGGCCCTGACCGGTCCGGTGGGGTTGGCCCGCGCCCTGGCGAAAACCGGTGAGACTGTCCCTCCGGCTGGCGGTGATGTGCCGCGTCGCCCGCTCGGCCGGACTGGTGTCGAGGTCTCGGCTCTGTGCTTCGGCGGCGCGCACTGGGGAGGCATGGCCAGCGAAGCGGAGGCGATGCGGGTCCTGCACGAGGCCGTGGACGCCGGCATCACTTTTATGGACAACGCCTGGGAATATCACGGTGGCCGCGCTGAAGAATGGATGGGCAAGGCCCTGGCCGGACGACGTCGGAAAGTCTTCCTCATGACCAAGGTCTGCTCGCACGGCCGCAATAAGAAAGTGGCGATGGAGCAGCTTGAGCAGTCCTTGCGACGGCTCCGGACGGACTACCTGGACCTGTGGCAGATCCACGAAGTGATCTACGAGGACGACCCGGACCGCCACTTCGCCCCCGGCGGGGCCGTCGAAGCGTTGCTGGAGGCCAAGAAGCAGGGCAAAGTCCGGTTTGTCGGCTTCACGGGCCACAAGGACCCGGCGATCCACCTCAAGATGCTGGCGCACGACTTCCCCTTCGACACCTGCCAACTGCCCCTGAACGTCTTCGACGGGACCTACCGCAGCTTCGAGCGCGAAGTCCTGCCGGTGCTCACGCGCCGAGGGATTGCCCCGCTCGCCATGAAGACCGTCAGCGGCAACGGCGCGCCGATTCGGCAAGGGGTGATCACGCCCGAAGAGGCCCTCCGCTACGTCCTGAGCCTGCCGGTCGCCTCCCTCGTGAGCGGGATCGACTCGCGGGAAGTGTTGCAGCAGAACCTCACCATCGTCCGCCGGTTCACGCCGATGACAGCCACGGAGATGCAGACATTACGGATGCGCGTGGCCGCATATGCCGCCGACGGACGCTTCGAGTTGTTCAAATCCTCTCGCCGCTATGACGGGTCGATCGGCCGGGGACAGCACGGCCTGTTGTAAGATCGCCGTCTGCTTTGGTATGGACCATCTCATGAAAAGTGGAACATGCCCCCACCGGATTGTTGGAAATGACGCGATGACACGTGACGGCAATCAGCGGTTGACGAGGCTGGCGCAGTCGGAAATCCGCGCCATGACCCTCGCCTGCGAGCAGGTGAAGGGCATCAACATGGCCCAGGGGGTCTGCGACACGCCGGTCCCGCCCCCCGTCATCCAAGGCGCGCAGCGTGCGATGGAGAAGGGCCTGAATATCTATTCAAGGTTCGACGGCATCGCTGAACTGCGCCAGGCCGTCGCCCGCAAGCTGGCTGCCTATAACCGGATCGTGGCCGACCCGGAGACCGAGATCACCGTGAGCGCCGGCGCGACTGGATCGTTTCATTGCGCCTGTCTCGCCCTGCTCAATCCCGGCGATGAAGTGATTCTGTTCGAGCCGTTCTACGCCTACCACGTCAGCGCGCTGGTGGCGGTGGAGGCCGTGCCCCGGATCGTCCCGACGATTGCGCCGGATTGGGCTTTCTCCCAGAAGGACTTGGAGCGTGCGGTCACGAGCAAGACCAAGGCTATTGTAGTCAACACGCCGAGCAATCCCTCGGGGAAGGTGTTCAGCCGACAAGAATTAGAAGGGATCGCCGAC
>VGXG01000072.1 GCA_016873395.1 Nitrospira sp.
CGAAGGTCAACGACTGGATGAAGAAAAGCAAGCTGGTTGCCAAGGCCCACGAAGCGATGGGCTCCCGTTTCAAGCTGGGCCTGGTGAAGGTGGGGCTGGATCTGGCGGGGGCCAAGGCTGCTGTGAAGGAAATGCTGGGCCGCCAGGTCGGCAGCATCACCGTTTCGCAAGTGATCGTGTCGGAAATGATCCCGCACAAGGATGAATATTATGCGGCCGTGAAGTCCACGCGTGAAGGCACCGACGTGCTGGTCGCCAACTGCGGCGGCATCGAAGTCGAGTCCAACTGGGATCGGGTGAAACGGCTGCCCGTTGAAGTCGGGTCCACCCCGTCCGCTGACGCATTGGAGAAGCTGGCGAAAGACGCGGGGTTCACCGGACCCTTGGCGAAGAAGGTCGCGGACTTTGCCGGGAAGCTCTTTGCCTGCTTCGACAACGAAGACGCACAATATCTGGAGGTGAATCCGGTCGTGGCGCGCGAAGGCGACGGTGAGCTGGTCGCGCTGGACGCGGTGACTCTGCTGGACGCCGATGCCAAGTTCCGGCATCCGGACTGGAACTTCCCGTTTGCGGCCGAGTTCGGGCGGGCCTACACGAAGAACGAGCTGGAAGTCATGGGGGTGGATGCCAAGATCAAGGGTTCGGTCAAGTTCATCGAGATCCCCGGCGGCGACACGGCCATGCTGCCGGCCGGCGGCGGGGCCAGCGTCTATTATTCAGACGCGGTCGTGGCGCGGGGCGGCAAGTTGGCCAACTACGCCGAATATTCCGGCGATCCCCCCGACTGGGCCGTGGAGGTGCTGACCGACAAGGTCTGCTCTTTGCCCGGCATCAAGAACATCATCGTGGGCGGGGCCATCGCCAACTTCACCGACGTGAAGAAGACCTTCAGCGGCATCATCGCCGGGTTCCGCAAGGCCAAGGCTGAGGGCAAGCTGAACGGCGTGAAGATCTGGGTGCGCCGCGGCGGACCGCGTGAAAAAGAAGGGCTGGACGCGATGCGGGCGTTGCGCGACGAAGGGTTCGACATCCACGTCTTCGACCGCCACACTCCGCTCACCGACATCGTGGACAAAGCCGTGCAGAAGCAGTGACGAATTGGTGATTTCGTGATTTGGTGATTTGACAGAGGTTCCAATCGCCAGATCGTCAAATCAATAAATCACCAAATTCCGAACAAGGGGAGACCCCGATGAGCATTCTGGCGAACAAGGACACGCGGGTCGTCATCCAGGGCGGTGCGGCCGGGCTGAACGCCGCGCGCCGGATGGCCGAGTTTTGCTACATGGTCAAGCGTCCGCTGAACGTGGAGGCCTTCGTCTATCCGCCGGATGCAGGCAAAATGAACGAGGTGCCGTATGGGAGCGGCCTCCTGACGATCCCGGTCTGCAAGAGCGTGGCCGAGGCCACGGCCAGCCACCCGCAGATCAACACCAGCCTCGTCTACATCGGCGCGGACCGGGCCTGCGCGGCCGGGTTGGAGGCGCTGAACGACCCCAAGGTCCAGGTCGTGTCCATGATCACCGAAGGGGTGCCGGAGAAGGATGCGAAGCTCCTGGCCCGCCACGCCGTCAAGCTCGGCAAGACGTTCAACGGCCCCTCCTCCATCGGCATCATCTCAGCCGGATCCTGCCGCTTGGGCGTGATCGGCGGGGCCTTCGACAACCTGGTGGCCTGCAAGCTCTACCGGGAAGGCTCCTTCGGGGTCATCACCAAATCCGGCGGCCTGTCGAACGAGATCATCTGGATCTGCTCACAGTTTGCCGACGGCATCACGACCGCGATCGGCATCGGTGGCGACGCTTATCCAGGCACCGACTACGTCTCCTACCTGGAAAAGTTCGAGCAGGACCCCCAAACCAAAGCGGTCGTCATCGTCGGCGAAATGGGCGGCGACCTGGAAGAGCGGGCTGCGGAGTGGTACGGGGCCAAGAAGCGCCGGGTCAAGCTGCTGGCGGTCGTCTCGGGGTTCTGTCAGGAGAGCCTCCCCAAGGGGATGAAGTTCGGCCATGCCGGCGCCAAGGAAGGCATGAAGGGGGAAGGCTCGGCCCGCTCCAAGTCGGACGCGCTCAAGAAGGCCGGTGCCATCGTGCCGGACACGTTCGGGGCCTTGGGGCCGGCGATCAAATCGGTCTATGAGGAACTGGTCAAGAGCGGCCAGGTCCACCCGATTCCGGACCTCAGCCAAGCCGACCTGCCGAAGCTGCCCAAGACCGTGGAAGAGAGCATGAAGGCGGGCGAGGTGATGGTTGCCCCGCTGATCAAGACCACGATCAGCGACGACCGGGGCGACGAGCCCTGCTACGACGGTTATCCCGCCTCCGAGCTCATCAACAAGGGGTATGAGATTCCCCACGTCATCGGCCTCCTCTGGGACAAGCGGCTGATCAGCAAGCAGGAAGCCGAGATCATCAAGCGCATCATGATGCTCTCGGCCGATCACGGCCCCTGCGTGAGCGGCGCGCTGGGCACCATCATCGCCGCCTGCGCCGGGATCGGCATGTCCCAGTCGGTGGCCGCGGGCCTCATCATGATCGGGCCCCGCTTCGGCGGCGCCGTGACCGATGCGGGCCGCTACTTCAAATACGCCGTGGACAACAAGATGACCGTGGATGAGTTCCTGGCCCACATGAAGAAGAACGTCGGGCCGGTCCCCGGCATCGGACACCGGGTCAAGAGCGTCCGCAACCCGGACAAGCGCGTGAAGGAGTTGGTCGGGTATGTGAAGAGCCTGGGCATCTCCACGCCGCACCTGGACTTTGCGCTGGCCGTGGAGAAGGTGACCTCGGCCAAGAAGGAAAACCTGATCCTGAACGTGGACGGGACGATGGCGGCGGTGCTGGTGGACCTCGGGTTCCCGGTGGACAGTTTGAACGGGTTCTTCATCCTCTCGCGCACGATCGGCCTGATCGGCCATTGGGTGGACCAGAAGCGCCAGGAGAGCCGGCTGATTCGCCTCTTCGATTACCTGGTCAACTATGCGGCGCCCAAGAGGCGGGAAGTCCCGCCGTTGAAATAGTCATCAGTGATCAGTCATCAGTTCTTAGCTCAAACTGACCACTGAAAACTGAAGACTGATAACTCTGTTATGGAGAATGCTATGTCACTCGATATCGCTCGTAAGCTCTATAGCGCCATGCCGGCCAGGCTGGACAAGGCCCGCAAGAAATTCAGCCGTCCCCTGACCCTGGCCGAGAAGATATTGGTCTCCCATGCCGACAACTTCGACACCCAGGTCTGGGAGCGAGGCAAGGCGATGCTGGCCCTGCGGCCCGATCGGGTCGCCATGCAGGACGCGACGGCGCAGATGGCCATGCTGCAGTTCATGCAGGCCAACAAGCTGCAGGCGGCGGTGCCGAGCACGATCCACTGCGACCATTTGATCCGCGCCGAAGTCGGCTCGCAAAAAGACCTGCTGCGCGCCATGGACGAGAACAAGGAGGTCTACAACTTTCTGGCCTCCTCGGCGAGGAAATACGGCATCGGCTTCTGGAAACCGGGCGCCGGCATTATCCACCAGGTGGTGCTGGAGAACTACGCGTTCCCCGGCGGGCTGATCATCGGGACTGACTCGCATACGCCGAACGGCGGCGGGCTGGGTATGCTGGCGATCGGCGTCGGCGGTGCGGATGCCGGCGAAGTCATGGCGGGATTGCCCTGGGAAGTGCTGCATCCGAAACTGATCGGCGTGCGGCTGACCGGCAAGCTGAGCGGCTGGGCCTCACCCAAGGACGTGATTCTCTACCTCTGCGGTCTTCTGACGGTGAAGGGTGGGACCAACAAGATCGTGGAGTACTTCGGTCCAGGCGCAGAAACCATCAGCGCGACCGGCAAGGGGACGATCACGAACATGGGCGCCGAATTGGGCGCGACCACGTCGGTGTTCCCCTTCGACCAGAAGATGGTGGCCTATCTCAACATCACGGACCGGGCGGATATCGCGAACCTGGCCCAGGCCAACAAGGAACTGCTCGTGGCCGATCCGGAAGTCTACAAATCGCCGGAAAAGCATTTCGACCAGGTCGTGGAAATCGACCTCTCCACGCTCGAGCCGCATGTCGTGGGCCCGCACACGCCCGATCTGGCGAGGCCGGTGTCCAAAATGGCGGCGGAAGCGAAGGAAAAGGGCTATCCGGTCCAGCTCAAGGCGGCGTTGATCGGCAGCTGCACCAACTCCTCCTATGAGGACATCGGCCGCGCGGCGCACATTGCCAAGCAGGGCCTGAAAGCCGGCCTCAAGGCGAAGACGCCCTTTCTGATTTCTCCGGGCTCGGAGCGGATCTTCCATACGATGAAGCGCGACGGCTTCATGGAGACCTTCGAGCAGATGGGCGCGACGGTGCTGGCGAACGCCTGCGGTCCCTGCATCGGCCAGTGGAAGCGGGCGGACGCGGTGAAGGGCAGGGCCGAGTCGATCGTCAGTTCCTTCAACCGGAACTTTCCGGGCCGCAACGATGGCGTCAACGAAACGCTGTCGTTCCTGGCCAGCCCCGAAATCGTGACGGCTTACGCGCTCACGGGCGACCTCACCTTCGATCCGGTGCACCAGACGATGAGGGGCGCCGACGGCAAGGAATTCAAGTTCCAGCCGCCACAGGGCGAAGAATTACCGGCCAGGGGTTTTGCGAAAGGCGAAGAGGGCTTCGTGGCCCCTGCGGAAGACGGCTCCAAGCTCACCGTGGACATCCCGCCGACCAGTGAGCGGCTGCAATTGCTCCAGCCCTTCCCGCGATGGGACGGCAAGGATCTGGAGAAGCTGCCGCTCTTGATCAAGACCAAGGGCAAGACGACGACCGACCACATCTCGCCGGCCGGACCGTGGCTGAAATTTCGCGGCCATCTGGACAAGATCAGCGACAACATGTTCCTCGGCGCGACCAACGCCTTTTCGAGCGAGCCGGGGAAGGGCACCGATGTGCTGACCGGCGAGGCAGGCTTGACTATCGCCCAGATTGCCCGCCGCTTCAAGGCCAAGGGAATCGGGTCGTTCGTGGTGGGGGATGAGAACTACGGCGAGGGCAGCAGCCGCGAGCACGCGGCCATGTCGCCGCGGTTCCTCAATGTGCGCGTCGTTCTCACGAAGAGCTTTGCACGTATTCACGAGACGAATTTGAAGAAGCAGGGGATCTTGGCGTTGACCTTCGCTGACCCGAAGGATTACGAGAAGATCGAGCAGCAGGACCGCATCAGTGTGGCGGGGCTGAATAGTTTGGCTCCGGGCAAGCCGGTGCAGGTGACAATCCACAAGGCGGATGGCACAGCGCTCACCATCCAGACGAACCACAGCATGACGGAACAACAGATTGCGTGGTTCAAGGCCGGTTCGGCGTTGAATGCGCTGAACTAACAAGATGCGGAAAGAGGAGCGACCATGACAACCAAAGCAGCCAAGATTCTCTACACAAAAACCGACGAAGCGCCGATGCTGGCGACCTATTCGTTTCTTCCGATCGTCGCAGCCTTCACCAAGGCGGCCGGCGTGGCGTTCGAATTGCGGGATATCTCGCTGGCGGGGCGCATCCTCGCCGTGTTCCCGGATTATCTGACGCCGCAACAAAAGCAGTCGGACGATCTGGCCGAATTGGGTGAGTTGGCCAAGGCGCCGGAAGCCAATATCATCAAGCTGCCGAACATCAGCGCCTCGATCCCCCAGATCAAAGCGGCCATCAAGGAATTGCAGAGCCAGGGCTACAAGCTCCCTGAGTATCCCGAGGACCCGAAGGACGACAAAGAGAAGGATGTGAAGGCCCGGTACGACAAGGTGAAAGGCAGCGCCGTCAACCCGGTGCTGCGCGAGGGCAACTCCGACCGCCGCGCGCCCCTCTCGGTCAAGCAACACACCAGGCAACACCCGCACAAAATGGGGGCGTGGACCGGGGACTCCAAGACGCACGTCGCCCATATGAAGGGCGGAGATTTCCGGTCGAATGAAAAGTCGATGACGATGGCCGCGGCCACTGATGCGCGCATCGAGTTCGTCGGCCAGGACGGCAAAACCACAGTGCTCAAGCCCAAAGTCGCGCTGCAGGCCGGTGAAGTGATCGACGCCACCTTCATGAGCCGCCGCGCGTTGCGCCAATTCATCGAGGAGCAGATCGAGGACGCCAAGAAGCAGGGCGTGCTGTTCTCGCTCCATATGAAAGCCACCATGATGAAGGTCTCGGACCCCAAGATCTTCGGTCATGCGGTGTCGGTCTATTACAAGGACGTGTTCGAGAAGCACGCCGCCACGTTCCAGAAGCTCGGCGTCGATCCGGACAACGGCGTGGGCGATTTGTATATCAAGATCAAGGCACTGCCGGACGATCAGCGCAAGGCCATCGAAGCCGACATCCAGGCCGTGTATCAGAAGCGGCCGGCGATGGCGATGGT
>VGXG01000073.1 GCA_016873395.1 Nitrospira sp.
GCGCGGGTTACCCCGGACAGGATGTGCGGGCCCTCCGGCGCCGTGAGGAGCATTCCATTTCGCACCGCCATCACGTTGCTGACCGCGCCCTCGGTCACCAGCCCGTCGCGCACGAAGATCGCCTCGAAGGCGCCGGCTTCTTGGGCGCGCTGTTTGGCCATCACGTTGGGAAGCAGGTTCACGCTCTTGATATCGCACCGGCCCCAGCGCGGATCCTCCAGCGTGATCACCCCCACGCCCGTCGCGCGCAGGGCCGCATCCAGCGGTTTCATGGCCCGGACAGTCATGACTGCGGTGGGTGTGGCCGCGGCCGGGAAGGCATGGTCCCGCGGCGCCGCGCCGCGCGTCACCTGGATATAGACCTTGCTGTCCTCGTACCCGCCTTGCTTGAGTCCCTCCGTCACGAAGTCCCGCCAGTCCTTGGCTTGATAGGGCATCGCGAGTCTAATGGCTTCGGCGCTCCGCTCCAGGCGAGCCAGGTGCGCGTCGAGCTGAAACGGGATGCCGTGATACGTGCGGACTACCTCATAGACCCCGTCGCCGAACTGAAAGCCGCGATCTTCCACCGACACCATCGTCTGCGCAAGCGGCAGGAAGCGGCCGTTCAGAAACCCGATGTCCGGCATCACGATCCTCCTGCCCGGTCCACACGCACGAGGAAGACCCGGCGATCTTCAGCCGTAAACTTCCACCCCATGCGCTTCTCGAAGACCAGCCGATGCGCTCCCGGAACGACCGCTCGAAACTCGAACGTCCGCCGTCCGGAATCGACGGCGTTGTTGCTGGTGGTCCGGAGGAAGTCATCTCCAACCAGCACCAGCGACCGCGCATCATAGGACGGCACCCACTGCTCCCCCCTGGTCCGATCCTCCCACAGATGCACCTGAAAAGTGGCCTCCAACGTCGCCGCAATCGGCTTCGCGTCGTGATCCGGATGTGATGCCGATCCTTCAGGCACCGATGGAGCGGTCACTTCTGCCCTCCTCTTTCCCGGCTCCCACCCCTCACCCTCCCCTCTCCCCGCGCGCGGGGCGAGGGATAGGCAGGCGGACCAGCCGCCTGTCCTGAGCGATGTCGAAGAACCAGCTCGGCGTCAGATTTTGCGGCGAGCCCCGACAAACACCTGTTGATCCTTGACCCGCACTTCGTAGCTTCCGACCGAGTAGCCTCCCCCGTCGGTCGCCAACCCGTTGCGAACATCGAACGCCAGATCGTGCCAGGGGCAGGACACCACGCAGCCCTTGAGGCACCCCTCCCCCAACGGGCCGCCTTCGTGGGGACAGGTATTATAAATGGCGTAGAACGTGCCTTCGACATTGAACAGGGCGATCGGCTTGTTATTCACCTGGACGACTTTGGAGCCGCCAGCGGGAATATCCTCGACCCTCGCGACCTGCCGAAATCCCTCCATACTTTCCTCGGCCTTCACGGTTCAGCGTTCCGCCGTCAGCCTGAGCTCTTCGAGTCTTCCGACGCAAGCTGTTCGCTGACAGCTCACTGCTTTTCATTGTACTTACAGACGGAGCGTGAATTTCAACTCCATGCCCGGGACAATTCCCTCTTGCTCGACGAAACCGGCAAGGGTCTGGATCAGATACCTGATCTTCTCCGGCGGCGGCCCGTACAGAGGACAGGGATCCTGCGGGCACGGCTCCGCCCCCTCCACGAGATACACCACGCGCCGACTCTCGTCCGCCCAGATCATGTCGACCGGAAACTTGAACGCCTTGGTCCTGACCCGATGCAAATCGGAAGTTTCGAAGATATACAGCATCCCCGAGTCCGGCGGCAATCCTTCTCTGAACGCCAAGCCGAACAGGAGCTTCTCCGGCGTATCCGCCACTTCCGTCTCCAACTGTTTGCCGCTCGGGAAGGTGACGATGATGGTTTCGCTGTCTTTCTGATTGGTCATGATCCAACTGCCCACGACCAGCAGGAGGGCCAGGGCGATCAGGACATAAATCCGGCTTCGCTTCAACGGAGTCTTGGACGGAGTTTTCAATGAATTTGGCGATTCAGCCATGTTACCTTTTACTCAGTCCGGCTCTATGAGAGCGCCGATCCGCCTAGGCCCATCGGCCCATCCAGATCGCATGGATAGGCCTTCTGATCGCTGTTTTAGCTGTTGACTTGGAAAAGAAGCGCGGTCTAGAATGACATCCTCTGCGGCTTGACTATGGTCAGGATCGCGGGATCTTGTCAATACCGTTTGAAGGAGGCGACCATTATGGCTCTCTTAATTACCGCCGAATGCATCTCCTGCGGCGCCTGCCTGCCGGAATGTCCGAACGAGGCCATTTTCGAAACGCGGAGCGACGCCGAGAGTAAGGGAAATCATGTGGGTGAAGGGCAGGGCGAGGGAGACAGTATCTATGTCATCACCCATGACCGCTGTACCGAGTGCGTCGGCCATTTCGACGAGCCTCAGTGTGCCGCTGTCTGCCCGGTCGACAACTGCTGCATCTCGGACCCCGCCTATCCAGAGACCACCGCGGTGCTCCTGGAAAAGGCCAAGAAACTCAATCCCGACAAGCAGATCGACGATAACAAGATCTGGAGCGGCGTCAGGAACTAAGTCCGACGCACATCCCCTAGAAAAAGCCCTGTTCCTTCCGGGAACAGGGCTTTTTCTTTGCCCGGTCGCCCTCCAGTGTTATAATTTACTAAAGTCGGGCCGTTCAGGCGCCGCTATAGAAGTTGGAGGACAAGGCCCTGTTCCTTAACCCACATGCACGGAGGTCTCGCCATGCGCATGATTTGGGTTTTCTTTCTCTGCCTGGTGGCAACCCTATGGGTTTCGACGCCGGCGCAAGGCAACACAAATGACATCTCCCATGTCATCGAGGGCTTCATGGCGAAACAGTTTCCGGAAGCCCAGAGCCACTTCTGGGTCGTGAACGGAACCCAATGGCAGGCCGAAAACGAGGTGGTCGTCGATCTCAACACGGTGGTGATGGGTCGGACCAGCCTCATCCCAACCGAAAACCGCTTTTTGCTATTGATCGTGGAAGGTATGCTGGCCGCGACTCAAAACATCCCGCTGGACACGAGCAAGGATTGTCAGCCCGAGCAAGCCTAATCAGCGAACCGCTTCCGAGCGGTTGCGGTTCGTACCATAAAAACGCCCCCTCCGCCAGGGAAAGCGGAGGGGGCGTTTTACTGCCGGCTTACAAACTTGGTCTGTACTCTAGCGGCCCAACGCCACAAACTTCCCACCCAGGTGCCCTGGATGCAAATGGCAGTTGTAGACAAAGGTACTGCCGGTAGTCGCGTAGAACAAGTCGCTCGTGGGGATACCGATGTACTTGGTCTCGCCCGGCTTCAGCACGATCTTAACCTTCAGCACACTGGGCGCGGCGAATTCACTGTCCGCTGTCATAAAGAAGCCGTGTTCGGCCGAGGTGTTGTTCGTCACCTTGAGGACGACGGGACGGCCAGTCCGACTCTTGAAGTCAACGATCGTCACGGGTGGATACCAGACCTTCGCACTGCCAAGCTCCATGGCAAAGATTTCCGCGTCAACCGGCAGTTCCTTGAACGGCTGACCGACGACCGACCCCGTATCCAGATCGCCAACCTCGACGCCGCCGGCATGGTGGGCAAACGAGATTGACACCCCGGCCACAAGAACAACAAGGCCGAAGAATACCGACAAGAGCATCTTACCCATGGCCTACCTCCCTTGAAAGAAAAAAGCTGTGATTAGGTTAGTGAATGAGGAATCCCTCAACGGGGTGGTAACGACCCTCCGCTGAATCTCGAGTCCGATGACCGCTCCTAAGAACTGCAACCAGCACGAACGGACAAGACAACGGGTGGTAGATATAGCATAGGCTCCGAGCGGAAGCAAGACTGTTCTTTTCCCCTCGTGAACTTTCCTAGTCCATCGAATTCTCTGATGAATTTCCGGTTAATCCAGCGCAACCGTCCTGCTCATCGGCTAAGGAACCGCCCCTCCCGAAGGACCTCCGCCGTCCGCATCTCCCCGCCCCATTAAGAGATCAAACGGCGCGTAATCGTCGGTCAAGACCACCCCCGGGGGCCAGTCCTGCTCCCGCCTCGTCGCCAACAGCGCGGGCAGCTCAAACGGCAACCGCCGCTCGGCCACCAGCCGCTCTACCAGCGCCGGGAATTCCGGTTGACGGATCATGGTCACGGGCGCGCCCGTGAAGAAAATCAGGTTCTCCGCTCCCGGATACTTGCTCTTCAATGGGCCCTTGGCGCTGAACGACTCAATGGTCGGGAAGACGGTCCGGAGCGTCGCCACGACTGCGTGGGTACGCAGGCGATCCGGCCCCTCGCCGGTTGAGGCCAGATTCACCGCCAGGACTCCCTCAGGATGCAGGTGCGCACGGACCTCTTTGAAGAACTCCCTGGTCGTGAGGTGAAAGGGGATGAGGTGTCTGGCGAACACATCCACCCAGATAATGTCGTAGCGGGTTTCGACTGTCCGCAAGAACAGTCTGGCATCTTTCACGTGGACGTGATGCTGTGGCGGCGGGGCGTAGCCGAAATGTTGCTCGGCCGCGCGGACCACCGAGGGGTCCACCTCGACGATATCGAGCTCCAGGTTTGGCCAGTAGCGAGCGAGCCACTTGGGCAGCGAGGCCCCGCCCTGTCCCAAGATCAGCGCCCGTTGAGGGTGGGGAGCCAAGGCCAGAGCCCCCATCATTAAGTGGCTGTAAGGAAGAAACAACTCGACCGGATCGGCCCGCCACATGACTGCGTGAAACGTCCGATCCAAGATCAAATACCGCAACAGGTCCGTGTCCCTCACGCGGATCTGTTGATAGGGGCTATCCTCCTGGTACACCGGCGCGGGGAGCACCAGGTCAGGATGAAGGGCCAGCCATCCCAGGCCCAGGCCGCCGCCGACCAAGACGAGGCTTCCGACTGTCCTGGCGACCGTCCTGGCCTTGACGGCCACCGCGCGCCACCACCAGCACAGACCGAGCAGAAGCTGCACGGCACCCAAGACCGCCACCATCGCCATGCTGCCCAGCCAGCTCAACAAAAAAAACGCGGTCCCCCAGGTGCCGACCAAGCTCCCCACCGTCGAGACTGCGATCATCCCGCCCGTATGCCGGCCCAGATGCCCCATGTCGGCGATCGAGAGGCGGAGCAGCGCCGGGAGCGCTCCGCTTAATCCAAAGGCCGGAGGAGCGAGCAGGATGCCGGCCGCCAGGCACGGTCCCCATCGAGGATCCTCCACCCAGTCGGCGACCGCAAACATCACCGGAAGTCCCTTCCAGGCCAGGAGGAAGGTCCAGGCTCCCGAAGCCAGCAAGAGCCCGGCGAGCACGTTCCCCCCTGGATGACGGTCCGCCAGCCAACCTCCCGTGGCGTAGCCGCTGCTCATGGCAGCCAGGATCACGCCGATCAGGGCGCCCCAGACAAAGAGGGAGTTGCCGAACACAGGGGCCAGGAGTCGGCTCCCCAGAATCTCGAGCGCCATCACGACGGCCCCAGTGATGAAGGCCGTCGCAAAGAGCCACAAGCGGGTTGAAGCCGGACCGGTAACGGATGACACAGTCATGCGCCGGTCAATCCAGGGCCAGGGCGAGCAGAGAGTGGGGCGGTCGCATGGAAACCGGTGGTGGGAATCAGAGGGTTCCCCAATTCTTGAAATAGCGCAGAAGGCCCCGGACGGAAATAATGCCCACGATGGCTCCGTCCTGAGTGATGGCCAGATGCCTGATGCCCTTTTCAGCCATCAGGTCACTGGCGTCATGGGCGGAGCGGTGACTCTCGATGGTGATGATGGGGCTGCTCATCACGGCGCGCACTCGCTCTCGTGTCGGATCAAGCCCCTCCGCCATGGCCTTCCGGACGAGGTCCGTCTCACTGACCACGCCCAGGTACGAGCTCTGATCATGGACAAGCAACGCGCCGACTTTGGCATCCCGCATGAGCACGGCGGCCTCGGCCAGCGTCGCATCGGGACCGACCGTCCGGATCGTGCGGCTCATCATCACGGCCAGGGGCCGCAACATCGCACCGCCCTGCAACGCCAT
>VGXG01000074.1 GCA_016873395.1 Nitrospira sp.
TCGAGCCTGAGGTCGATGCGCGCGTAGCCGCCGAGTCCGAGAATGCGGTAGATACGCTTGGCGAGACGCTGGATCTCCCCCGCCATGCCGTTGGGCAGGTCCTTCGCGGCGCAGGAAGAGATGCCGTACTTGGTCTGATATTTGTGGCTCCACTTGACCCGCTGGGTGGCAATGCGCCGACACTCCTCCGGCATCTTGTCCATGACCAGCTCCCAGACCGGCAAGACTTGCAGTTGCCGGTTGCCCAGCACGCCCACGTAGAGTTCGCGGCCTTCGATGTACCGCTCCACGAGCGCGCCGGTTCCCACGCTGTTGTGGATGAAGGCCACCCGTTCCTTGAGCTTCTCGTCGTCCTCCACGATCGAGGCCTGGGAAATGCCCAAGGACGCTTCTTCGGAGATCGATTTGACGATCAAGGGAAAGTCCAGACGCTTGGGCCGCTTGACCGTCTCGCCCAAGGGACAGACGAAGAAGTCCGGGCTGGGGATGCGGTGATAGGACAGCACCTTCTTGGTGAGGCTCTTGTCGCGGGACAGCATCAAGCCGCGGGGATTGCAGCCGGTGTAGGGCATCCGCAAGAGCTCGAGGTACGACACCACGTTTTGGTCGTAGACGGCGACCCCGTCGAACTCCTCCAGGAGGTTGAAGGCGATGTGCGGTTTCCAGTCGTCGATGGCCTTCCGAATCACGCTCAGGTCGTTGCGCAGGCCCACGGGGCGTACCTCGTGCCCCATGTCGCGGAGCGTCGTCACGACGTCATACTCCGTCTTCCACTCGACGGTGGCGAGGTCCACGCCCTCCCCCGGCTTCTCCGGCGGGATTAAGTCTTCGTGCATGAGCGCCAGGATGCGGAGCGGCTTCATAGGGCGACTCGGTGGCGACCGCTGTGCAGATAGTTCATCGTTTGTACCGTCAAGAGAATGGTGAAGTCCAGCTTGGCCTGGTCCTCCGACACCGCCAGCCGAAAATTCAGCTCCCGGCATCGGGAGATCATCGCTTCCAGGACTTGATCGATCGTGTACTGGTATTCGCCGGTCCAGCCGGCCACCTTGCGGCGGACCTCCTTCCGGTGGCGGCTCAAGAAGCTCGCCGCCGTCTTGTTGCTCTTGAACTCAGGCGCGTCCGAGAACAGCCGCCGGAGATCCCGGTCGTAAAAGACCGGGTGCGCCAGCCCGTAGTGTTCCCGTTTCGCCTTGTAGTGTTCCCGCAGGGTCTTCTGCAAGCTGGAGAGGGGATCGACGGGCGGCTGCGCGGCGACCGGCTGGGGCGTGCCGGCGATCTCGCGCATCAGGTCGTCCATGAACTCCAGTTTCTTCAGCGCCGGCCAGCCCGCGTACCGTTCCCGCCACAAGGAGCCGGGAGTGAGCCAGACCGCAAAGGTTTCGGCGAAGTCCTCGTCCGGGTGGCTTTGGGCGTACCACATGTCCAGGTGCAGGACGAAACTCTTGCTGTAGGGTTTGGGCGAGTAGTAATCGGGGTAGGGTTTGGAGGACTTCCCGAACAACTGCTGGCGCCGCCGGCGTCGCCGCAACCGGTAGGCGTTCTCGATCGCGTGGCCGGTCTCGTGCCGGAGGATGCGCAGGCACCAGTCGGGCGTGCCGCCCTCGATCTCCAGCATCTGGTTGAGCTCGAGCTTGGCCAGGCGGGGGTGGACGAGGTAGAAGGGAATGGCGATTCCTGGCACCCCGTCCGGGGTGAACCATTCATCCGAGAGCCAGACGTGCGGCCGAAAGAGGAAGCGCTGGGCCTCCAGTTCGGCGGCCAGTTGCTGAAGCTGCGCTTCGACGGCGCTGCCCTCGATGCTGAGCGGCAAATCGCACAGACGGACGTCCAGCAGCTGCTCATCCGGCCAGGTCGCCCACTCGTGGCTCAGCCCTGGGCTTGCCACGGCTGGCTCGCTTCCGGCCGGCACGCTCACGTCGGTTGTCTTCTCCACAGGCAAGTCCCCGCCGAGGCTTCCAAAGCGTTCAGCGCCGTAAGTATAGCACTATCAACGTTTGACGTGAATCGGAAGGTCTGGAAGAACGTAAGGGACGCCCCGTTGACACTCCTTCCTGGCCCGCCTAGAATGCCACCGCCTTTTGTCCAACCTGCAGGGCTGATTCCATGAAAGAGTCCATGCCTGAGGCCGTCCGCAGCAGCGCTGATCGAAGCCTCCGTCCACGCCTATGGTAGCTGAGCGAAGAAACCTTTCCGCGGCAGAACGGGAGGATCAGTTCCACGGGCTGCTGGCTGGTGCCGCAGGCACTCGCTTGCTGGAGTCTGTGGCGGCGCTGGAGTTGCCCCGGCTGCTGGCCCAGTACGGGCCCCTGACGGCCGAAGAGATTATTGCCACGCTGGGTCTCGATCCCCTTCGAGGGCACAAGTGGGTGACGCTCTTGTGGCACCTGGGCCTGCTGGAACCGGCACCGCGCCGGGGCACGCCGCCTCCCTATAGAGCCGGTCCATTGATGCGCGCCTTCTTCCAGGCCGACGGCACCCTGGTATGGTTCTACCAGGACTTCCTGCGCTATTTCCGCACCGTGCTGAACTTCGATTTTGTGGGAGTCCTGCGCGGGTTCCCCGTGCCCCAAGTCCCGTATCCCCCCCCGTGAGCTAGAGGATGTGGAGGCCCTGGAAGCCTGGATGCGGACCACCACCGGGGAGACGATGCAGACGATCGAGAGGGCGGTGAATCTGAAAGGCGTCCGGCGTCTGCTGGATGTGGCCGGGGGAGACGGCACCATGGCCGTCCACTATGCCCGACGCCACCCACAGCTCCACATCACCGTGTTCAATCTACCGGCTTCCGCCAAGATGGTCCGCCGGAATGCGGAGAAGGCCGGCCTCAGTGATCGCATCGACGTTGTCGAAGGGGACTTCCGCCGCGATCCGCTGCCCCGGGGGTATCAGATGGTCCAGTTCTCCCGCGTCCTGGCCGATTGGCCGGAGGATGTGTGCCGGATGCTCCTGGGCAAGGCCAAAGAATCGCTGCTGCCGGGCGGCAAGGTCGTCATCTGCGAGCCCCTGGCCGACGAGAACCCCTCCCTCATGCTGAGCTGGCATTTCAGTTATGTCCCCTACGACGACTTTGGCGTCGAGCTCTACAAGCCTCTTGCCACGTACCAGCGGCTTTTGACGGGTCTTGGCTTTCGGTTGCTCCATGTCAAGCACAAGAGCCACGACAGCATCCACGCAGTCATCGTGGCCCAGCGGAAGAACTTGAATCCACGACGGCGGACAGCCCCAACGGCGAAAGGAAAGGCCAAGGGGAAGTGAGCGGAGCCGGAAGTGTCAGACGAGTGAACGGCTTAACACCCCTCGGATGACGATGATCGAATAACCCCCTGCGCATCCGTCACAAACTCACGCCGGCAAGTATGCCGGCCATATCCGTTATCCCAATTATGGCTATACAACAGGAGCCCGCCGCCGTCCGGGAGCATCGTTTCCTGTGTGGGCGCTCCCCACGTCTGAACTAATTCGTTGTGATGATGGCCAATCCAGCCTCGGAGAGAGTCGTCTCCGGCAGGGCAGCCGGAGGAGAACAAGGCCATCGACAGCAGCCACCAGCCGGTCACGATGAAACGCGGCCATTTCATGTGAAAGAAGTCCTCTCGTCCACGCATCTCCCGTTCAAGTTCATGATCCTACATCAGACGCCTCCTGTCCAGGCCCGAATCGACCGCCTCGGTGAGGCAACAGGCCCGTTTCGTTGCATTCATGCCCGGTTTCTCCTATGATCGAGACACTTGATCAGGGCTTCGCTTTTTCACGATTTGCCCAACCTTGCGCGCCGAGGTCTGTGCAGGAGGCTCGTGAACGGGGTCAGCCAGGGTACTGAACAGGTTGCTGGGCAGGGAGTCCTCGTCTGGGTCGGTCGCAAGGCGATCGACGCGTACTCCTACGTGGCCGATCTGGGAGCCTTGGTGTATGTGGCGCTGCGGGAGTTGGCGCGCCCCAGTCCTCAAGGCCGCGGAGAAGCTTTCCGCGTGATCTCCCGCCAGATCCTTTTTACCGGCGTGGACGCCCTTCCGGTGGTGAGTGCCATCGCACTCATGCTGGGGCTCATCATCATCACCCAAGCCGGCACCCAACTCCCCAAAGTCGGAGCGGGCGATCTGGTCGGCAATATCATCGTCGTGGTGGTGATCCGTGAACTGGGTCCGCTGCTGACCGCCTTCATTGTCGTGGGACGGTCCGGCACGGCGATCACTACCGAATTAGGTAACATGCGGGTGGGGCAGGAGGTCACGGCGCTGGAGCTGATGGGAATCAGCGTGACGCGCTTCATCGTCATGCCGCGCCTGGTCGGCATGATCCTGTCCATGATCTGCCTGACGCTCTATTTCGACACGGTGGCCGTGCTGGGAGGCTTCGTGGTCGCCAAGGTCAAGTTGACGGTGCCCTTCGCCGCCTTTGCGCATGCCGTCACGCAGTCATTGTCCTTGACCGACGTGATCGTGACGGCGGCTAAGGGCATGCTGTTCGGCACGGCGGTCGCCGCGATCTGCTGCCACCATGGGCTCTCGGTGCAATCCTCCTACACGGAGGTTCCCCAGCAGACGACGAAGGCCATGATCAATTCCGTGACGATCTGTTTGCTCCTGGACATTCTCGTCACGGGCACCGCCTATTTCTAGCAGGATGTTGCAGGATGGATGCGGCGATTGAAATATCCGGCGTCTCGATGGAGTTGGAGGGGCAGGACGGCCTGACCGACCTGACCCTCACTGTCGAGGTTGGCGAGTTTCTGGCTTTGGCGGGTCCCAACCGATCGGGGAAGAGCCTGATCCTGAAACTCTGTGCCGGGCTCGTTGCGCCCGATGGGGGGACCGTGCGGGTGCTGGGGCAGGACCTGGCGGCCCTCAGCGAGGAGGAATTGGCCGGACTACGGCAGCGCGTGGGCGTCGTGCTGCATCAGCCCGGCCTGCTGAGCAATATGACCGTCTTCAACAATGTGGCGCTGCCGCTGCGCTACCATTGCGGGATGGAAGAGGAAGGCCTGCGGTCCCTGGTGATGGCCCAACTCGAGTTGTTTGGGCTGGAAGCTTTGTGGAACCGGTTTCCGGCCGAGATCAATGAGGGAGAGGCCCGCTGTGCGGCCATCGCGCGGGCGCTTATCCTGGGCCAGGAACTCTTGCTGCTGCATGATCCGACGGAGGGGCTGGATGCGCCGATGATCCAGCGTCTGGGGCAACTCCGGACCAGGTACCGGGGGACCAAGCCGCTGACGATCCTGGCCACGATGCGCGCCTATTCACCCTTGATGGAAACGGCGGATCGGGTGGCCTTCTTGCGGGACGGGACCATTCAGGCCGTCGGCCGTCAACAGGAACTGCTTGCGGCGGCGGATGCAGACATGCGGGGGTATCTGCAATAACCAATGGAGCAAGCTGACAGGGTCAGTAACAAATTACAAGTGGCTAGGTGACTACGTTGGACTTGCCACTTGCCCGCGTGGTCACTTGTCAGCTTGACCGCACTTGCCACTTGAGACTTGCAACTTGTTACTGACGACGAGATAC
>VGXG01000075.1 GCA_016873395.1 Nitrospira sp.
TAGTATAACGCGGGATGCGGTTCCGCCAAAGCAGAACCGCAAAAAGCAACGGGGCGGCTCATGGTCAGTGAGCCGCCCCGCTGTCAAAAGATAGGCACTTGGTCAATAGTCACTTGTCATTGGTGAAAAAAAGCCGGTTGGCCTGCTTCACGGATGACTATTGACGAATGACCAATGACGTTTTTTCTCTCTACGCGCTCTTCATCTCCTGGTCCTGTTCGAAGAGCCGGATCGGCTGACTCTTGCCGAGGATGACCTCTTCGGTGATCACGACTTCCTTGATCAGTTTCTGGGAGGGCACGTCATACATGACCTCCAGCATGACCTCTTCCAGAATCGCCCGCAGCCCCCTGGCGCCGGTCTTCTGGGCGTAGGCCTTCCGTGCGATTGCGCCCAGGGCGCCTTCGGTGAAGCGGAGCTTGACCTTTTCAAAGGACAGCAGCTTCTCGTACTGCTTGGTCAACGCGTTGCGCGGCTCGGTCAGAATGCGGATCAGCGCCTTCTCATCCAATTCTTCCAAGGTCGCCACCACTGGCAAGCGCCCGATGAATTCCGGGATCAGCCCGTACTTGAGTAGGTCTTCCGGCTGCACCTCCGCCAGAAACTCGCCCAGCCGGCTGTCGTGTCTCCCCCGCACGTCTGCGCCGAATCCCATCGACTTCTTGTTCAAACGCTGCTCGACGATCGATTCCAGGCCGACGAAGGCGCCGCCGCAGATGAACAGGATGTTGCTCGTGTCCACCTGGATGAATTCCTGGTGGGGGTGCTTGCGACCGCCCTGCGGCGGGACGTTGGCCACCGTGCCCTCGATCAACTTGAGCAGCGCTTGCTGCACGCCTTCGCCGGACACGTCGCGCGTGATGGAGGGGCTGTCGCTCTTGCGGCTGATCTTGTCGATCTCGTCGATGTAAACGATGCCCCGCTCGGCCCGCTCGACATCGTAGTCGGAGGCCTGGAGGAGCTTGAGGATGATGTTCTCCACGTCCTCGCCGACATAGCCTGCCTCGGTCAGCGTGGTTGCGTCCGCCAGCGTGAAGGGCACGTCCAGGTAACGGGCCAGGGTCTGGGCCAGCAGGGTTTTGCCCGTGCCGGTCGGCCCGATCATCAGAATGTTGCCCTTTTGTAGCTCGATCTCGTCCACCTCGTTGGCCGAGATCCGCTTGTAGTGGTTGTGGACGGCCACGGAGAGGATTTTTTTCGCGCGCTCCTGCCCGATGACGTACTGGTCCAGGTGGTGCTTGATCTCGGCCGGCTTGCGCAGCTTGGAGGAGATCTCTTCCTTCGCCTCTTCCCAATCCTCCGCGATGATGTCGTTGCAGAGGTTCACGCATTCATCGCAGATGTAGACGGTCGGGCCGGCGATCAGCTTGCGCACCTCGTCCCGACTCTTGCCGCAAAAGGAGCACCGCAGGTGCCGGTCCGTCTTCTCCTGTTTAGGCACGCCGCCTCCATACCAAGCTTCGCTTGAGCCGCCGCGTTCGATCACATCGCGGCGGAGAGTCACTTTGCCTACCGCAGGCTTAGATTCCTCCTCGCTGCCCCTGCAAGCCGAACCCGGCGCTACTTGTCCTTGGCGCCGTCCCTGTCCTTGCCGCCCGACTCCTTGATCAGATCCTTGGCGGTCTTGGGCGCCCGGGTGATCACTTCGTCGATCAACCCGTACCGCTTGGCCTCCTCGCCCGACATGAAATAGTCCCGTTCCGTATCCTGCGCGATCTTCTCGATCGGCTGCCCCGTGTGCTTCGCAAGGATCTCGTTCAGCCGCTCCCGGATCTTGAGAATCTCCCGCGCGTGGATATCGACCTCCGTCGCCTGGCCCTGGAACCCGCCCATCGGCTGGTGGATCATGATGCGGGCGTTGGGGAGCGCGTAGCGCTTGCCCTTGGTACCGGCCGCCAGCAGGAGCGCGCCCATGCTGGCCGCCTGCCCGAGGCAAATCGTATTGATCGGCGGCTTGACGTACTGCATCGTATCGTAGATGCCGAGCCCCGCCGTCACGCTGCCGCCGGGAGTATTGATGTAGAGGTTGATGTCCTTTTCCGGGTCCTCCGCCTCCAGAAACAGCAACTGGGCGATCACGAGGTTGGCGAACACATCGTCAACGGGCGCTCCCAGAAAGATGATGCGGTCTTTGAGCAGACGCGAATAGATGTCGTAGGCGCGTTCGCCTCGATTCGTCTGCTCGATCACAATGGGCACTAACATACAGGCCCGTCCTTTCTCTTCCGATTTCTTCTTCTCTTTTGTCGGTCGATCCTTACTCGACCTTGACCCGCGCGTATCTTAACACATTTTCCCCAGCCGCCTCATATTCTCAGCCCTGAATCACTGCGTGCCGGTAGACGAACTCCAGGGCCTTGTCCGCCTGAATGCGGGCTTTGAGCTCTTCCCGGGAGTCCTCCCCGCCCGCCTCGATGAGGCGCCGCACTTCTTCAGGAGCCAGCCTGAGCTCGGCACCCAACCGTTCATATTCAGCCTTGATGTCTTCGGCCTCGACCGTCAGGCCTTCCTTGTCCGCAACCGCCTCCAGGATGAGACCGACTTTTACCCGTCGAATCGCCTCCGGGCGACTCTCCTCCTGGAGCTTCTTGAGTTCCTCCTGGCGCAAGGCGGGCTCGCCGCCCTCGCCCGCCCTGCCCCTCTGTCGTTGCCGAGCCTGCAGGACCTGACGCACCATCGCTGTGACTTCCCGCTCGATCAGCGTCTCCGGCACCTCGAAGTGATGAGTGTCCACGAGACGCTTGAGGATCGTGTCCTTGTAGGTCTCCTCGATGTCCTTCTTCAGCGCCTTTTCCATCTCGCTGCGCAGCCTGTCTTGCAGCTCGGCCAGCGAGCCATAGGGGCCGCAATCCTTTGCGAATTCATCATCCAGCGGAGGGAGTTTTTTCTGCTTCACCGCCGCCACCTTCACCCGAAACACGACGGTTTTGCCGGCCAGCCGTTGGTCCGGGTGGTTCACCTGGTAGGGCTGGGCGATCTCGGTCATCTCGCCTTCCTTCTTGCCGACAAGCTGCTCGTCCACCTCGATGCCCAGGATCGGCACCTTGGAGCCGACCTTGTGCAACTGCCCGGTTTGCTTGGCACCCTCCAGCGGCGCCATGTCGAGAAACCCTTCCACGTCCAGGATGGCGTAATCGCCTTCGGCCAGAGCTGTGCCCACCGGGGCCGCTTCGAGTTGCGCCTGTCGCTCTCGCAGCAACTCCAAGGTCTTTGCGACCTGGTCATCGGTCACAGTCCGCTTATCCGGCTTCAGCGAGATCGGATTGGGAGCCTTGTAGTCCCGCAGCTCGATCTTGGGCTTGATCTCGACTGTGGCCGTGAAGGAAAAGACCGCATTTTTCCTGATCTTCACGCGCTCGAGGGGAGGCACCTCGACCAGCACCGGCACGATCCCGGCCTGCCGGACGGCCCGGTCATAGTAATCCGGCACCAGCCGCCGCACGACGTCCTCTTCCACGGCCTTGGCGTATTTTTTTTCCAGGAGGGCCAACGGCGCCTTGCCGGGGCGGAACCCGGGGATGTGCACCTGCTTGTTCAACTCGGCATAGGCTTGCGCGAATTGCTTGTTGACCTCTTCCTCGGACACCTCGATCTTGAGCGCGCGCTTGATCGGCCCGAGTTCCGTCACTTCCAGCTTCATAGCTTCTCCCTAGCTCTCAGCGATCAGCCGTCAGGTTTCCGTTTCTCCAGACAGGAGCATCTCATGGAGAAGCGGGACGGCTGAACGCTGATGGCTGAATGCTGACGGCTTCGTCGTAATGGTGCGAGAGGGGGGACTTGAACCCCCACGGTTTCCCACGAGATCCTAAGTCTCGCGCGTCTGCCAGTTCCGCCACTCTCGCACGAACGGCCCATTGCGCCTGAAAAGCGATGGGCACCCCTGAGCAGGCAGAAACCATGAAGTCCGATGCTGATGCGCCTGTCTTGGGAATTGGCTCAATGTGGGCGGCCATCTCATGGATGTTTCCTCACCACCGAGCCATCTGACTCGGATTTTCGACGCACCGTCTTTTGTACAGGCCACGGAGCCCCACTGTCAACAGAAAGCGGCGCAGGGGCAGTCTCACCGGCTATCGGCTTGGCGGCGGCAGACGCCCTACGGGACTGGCGCATCCGTCGATGCTCAGGCTATACTGTAAAAAGGTGAATCTGTTCAAGAGGCAAAAGACCTCTCCGCTCACGTTTGATCGAAGTGAGCAGTTCTAGCAAGCTTGGTATGGAGGTGCACCATGAGGCTTATGCTGCTTGCGGCAACCGCGGCCTTGCTGTTCACGCTCGCCAGTGAAACTGGCTGGGCCTATCGCGAGTACTTTACCTCCGAGCAGAAGGAACAGTTGGCCAAGGTGCAGACGGTGCTCGTCGAAACCATCGCGTTGACCGATAAAGGCAAGATTGATGCTACCCCCCTGGCCGAAGTCGCCACGCGGCGCATGAGTGATCTTGGTTATACCGTGGTCACCGATCCAGCCAAACCCCATGATGTCGCGTTGAAGGTCAAGTGCGAGCAACGCAAGACCTGGGAGGGCACCTCCACGATGGGCAGCGATGCGGACCTGCCCGACTCGCCTTCGCGGGTCTGGAAAGGCCCCGCCTGCCAGCTCAATTATTTCCTGGGTGGGGCGAAAATCAAGTGGCAGAAGGAAGTCCGAACCGACTTCGAGGACGCCGTGGCGGAAGCGCAAAAGGCCAATGCAGGCGATCCGGGCGCCTATGCCATGGCGGAATTAAAGAAGCGGCTGGAGCAATATGACTTCCCGGTGCTGTTGGCAGCCGACTGGGGGCAGGCCGACCACCTCCTAAAGCTCCTGGACGTACAAGGCACCAGCCAGCTCCGGAAGCTGAAAATCATCTCCCTCCTCGGCGAGATGCTGGCCGACGAGGCCTTACCGAGGCTCAGGGAAGCGCTCAAAGACAAAAACCTGGCCGGCCAAGCCGCCGTGGCGATGGGAAACATCGGTAAGGAATCGATCCCCATCCTCATTGACATGCTAAAGAATTCCAAGGATCCTGAACTGCAAGCGGCGGCGGCCAAAGGGATGGGCCAGGTGGGGGGCCTGCACGGGGACCCGAGCATCATTCCACCGCTGCTCGAAATGCTGGATGCCCCCGGCATTGACATTCGGGTGCAGACCGAGATCGCTTGGTCGCTGGGGAAGCTTCCCGACAAGCGTTCCGTCGAGCCGCTGTTCGCACTGGACCGCAAGCTCCAGAAGATCCGCCAGGATCCTCCCGATCCGCTCATGAAAAAGTTGAAAGAAGCGGTTTTCTGGTCCATCAAGCAGGTGTACACGGAAGACCAGTACAGCTAGGTACCGGCTACGACGCCTCGCTGTGGCCGGTAGTCCCACCGGTTCCCT
>VGXG01000076.1 GCA_016873395.1 Nitrospira sp.
CTTTCGGTCTCGACTATGCCTCCGGTGATGGGCAGGCCAACTGCGCCACCAACTCGGGCACGACCAATGCGACCGCGACGACCGGGATGACCTGCAAGACCGCGAACACTTTCGAGAACTTCTTCCCCACGAACTACATTCACGCAGGCTATATGCTGAACCATGCTTGGCGAAACTCGATTCAGGCGCAAGTCAATATCCAAGCCAGGCCGACCGCGCGCGACCACATCGAGTTCTGGGGGCAACTGCACTATCTGGCCAGCGCCAGGGACAACTGGTACCGCGGCGCGCAGGGACCGCTGGCCTGGTCGCGAACCGACAACGCGACGACCCATGTGGGCAATGAGATGGATTTCGCCTGGACCCACATGTTCGCGGACGGCAGGGTTTCCTTGACCGCGACCTGGGGCCACTTCTTCGTCGGCCAGTATGTGAAGAACAATCTGGGGACGAATTCCGATCAAGACTGGGGCATTCTCCAGCTCTGGATGAGCTTCTAGCCCCCCACCTGTTCCCTCCCCCTCGTAGGGGGGAGGGTGAGGGAGGGGGTGATGCGTGACGCGTCACGGACTTAGAAATGGGCAAGGGGCGCGAGGGAGCGGATCTCCTGCCTGTCGATTCGAGGCTGCCAACCTTGGCCCAATCCGCTCTCAGGGCGCCAGCCCCCCGGCCAGGCAGAACTGGTGCTTGAGCTCTCCGTAGGTCTGGGTGACGGGAAACTGCGGAAACTCCTGGATGATCGTGGCAGGGGGGCGGAAGAAGATGCCGGCGTCCGCTGCGGCCAGCATGGAGGTGTCGTTGTAGGAGTCGCCGGCCGCGACCACTCGGAACCGGAGACTTTTCAGCGCGATCACCGATTGCCGCTTCTGGTCCGGCTGGCGCAGGTGGTAGTTGACGATCCGTCCGCTTTCGTCCACCTCCAGCCGGTTGCAGAAGATCGTCGGGTAGGCCAGTTGCCTCATGAGCGGCAAGGCGAACTCCGAGAAGGTGTCCGAAAGGATCACCACCTGGCACCGCTCGCGCAGCCAGCCCAGGAACTCTCCGGCTCCTTCCAAGGGGGCCATCGCGGCAATGACCGATTGGATGTCGCGCAGCGTCAGCCGGTGCTGCTCCAAGATAGCCAGCCGCCGCTTCATCAGCAGGTCATAGTCCGAGATATCCCTGGTGGTCAGGCGCAGCTCGCCGATGCCGGTCTTCTGGGCCACGCTGATCCAGATCTCGGGCACCAACACCCCTTCCAAGTCCAGGCAGGCGAGGACCGGTTGCGTCATAGGCTCCTCTCTCCGTTTGTCGTGGTCGAGCGCCGGGCGCGAACGCGAAGGCATGGTATCCGAAATCGGACCGGCTCGCAATCACTCCGGGTTCTTGCAGCCCTGCTCGTAGGTCGATCTTCCACAGAACTAAGGCAACGAACCAGGCGGTACGCGCTGCCGGTCCGCTGATCGCTGAATCCTGCGTCGGTCCAGCCACCAGGCCAGCAGGGGGACCAGGAGGGGGCTGCCAGGCAGCGCGAAGGCCACCAGATAGGGGCTCACCCCATAGAGGCGCCGGAGGTGAGCGAGAAGTTGGCCGCGCTCCTCTCTGGTCCATGGCTGCCCGTTACGTTGCTTCATCAGGAGCGGCATCAGCCCGCTGACCTGGCGGAGTTCGCTCCCGATCCTCATCCGCTCCCTATTGAACAGGCCTGTCACCGCGCGGAGCATCTGCGTTCCTTCTTCTCCCTTCTCCTCATCGTGGCGGGGGAAGACGCTCAGGCTGGTTTGGGTGGGAGCTGGCCGGAAGGCTGGTGCGCCCGGTCATGGAAGGCGTCGTTCAGGATCTGCCAGACCTTGTCCAACGCCTTCTCCAAAAGCTGCGCGCCCGGCCAGGTGTTGTGTCCGTCCGCTGTATGGCGGTCGGCCCATTCCAGCGCGAGCGGAAGGGGGATGAGCCGAGCCGGCCCCCCCGTCACATCAGCCCACAGGAGCGCCAGCACGGTGCTCATTCGCAGGGTCACGGGTATGGGATGGACAGGGTTGGCGGTGATGTCCTGACAGAGTTCCGCCGGCGTGGTGACCAACAATTCCCGGCAGGCGGCCGGCCGGTCCTCGTAGATCGAACAGACCTCGTTGTCCAGGAACGGGCAGGGGACCCTGAGCGCATAGTAGTCGCGGTTGATCGCGTCGAATTCTTCGTCCGTGCGCTGCCGTTCGGTCTCAGCGATCTCCGTCAAGCGCGCCAGCAGACCGGCCTGCTCAAGCCTGGAACGAGTCTGAGCCATGCGCTGCGAGAGGGCCTGGCGGCGTTGCGGGGGCAGCCTGCCGATCGTCTCCTTGAGCGCAAAGGCTTCCGGCGCCGAGATGGGCACCAGCATGCGGCAACAGGCGGCACAGCCCATGCGGCAGGAAATGGTCTTGCCGGCCGCAAGCGTCTTCTGCTCTTCCAAGGCCAGCGCCTCCTCTCCCAACCGGCGCATCGGCTGCACCAGCGCGGCTACGGGCACAAAGGTGGTCGGGACCTCGATCGAGCTGGTACATTGGCCCGCAGGCGTGTTCAGCGAGACCTCAAGCCGCTCGGTGAGACGGGCTTCCCCCATGAGCCGAACGCTCCCTTCGTCCTTCTCAGCAGCCGGTTGCCCTCGGCCGTCTCAGTCTGCCGGTGCTGCCGGCCTCTTCTGGCATCATAGAGGAGGGGTGGGGGAGGGTCAAGCGAGCGGGGTACGCAGGCCGGAGCCCACGGGAGCCGGTGATCTTGCGGCCGGAGGCGGCATCGCGCATAATGGGTTCACGAGTAAGGGACACGCGCTAATGAAGTTGACCGGGCACCTGATCGGCCTGCTCAAAGAATACATGCGTGATCTGGTCGAGCAGGCCATCCAAGAGGCTCAGGCTGCCCACTCCTTCGGCTTTGCCCCCGCCCCCTACCGGCCCGACCAGGCCATCTCGGACCTGCTGGCCATCCTGGATGACCGGATCGAGTCGGAAGGTGTCCAAGTCGGGCTTCCTGAGGGATTCCTCCACCAAATGTGGACCCTCTGCAACGAGGCCCGGTCCCATGTTGCGGATCGCGTCTGGCTGGAGTCCAATGTCGGCGATCAATCACCGACGAAAGCGAGGACCAGGGAACTCACCTATCGTGCGCTGATCGAGTACCTCGAGTCGCGGAGTGGGCAAGGAGAGATGGATTGAGACAGCGAGACCGACTCCTCCGCTATAACTTGCCGATCGCTCGGTAGACCATAAATCCGACGAGTTCAACGATGGCCTCGGTGCTTGTGTAGAGGGCCTTGACGTCTGGAATAAGATCGAAAGGGTCCCCATTCCATTCTGAGCCTGGGAGGTTCCGTGCTTCATAGCCGCAGGCGTAGGGGATGGGATCGAACCCCTGCTTGCGAAATAGTGCGGAGGCTCTTGGTATGTGGCTGGCGGACGTCACCAGCAGAATCGAGGCTTTTCCCAGGAGTCGCTTGGTTTCGACGGCGTTCTCATATGTGTTTCGGGAGTGATTTTCGATCAGAATCGCTTCGTCCGGTACACCGAGCCGCAACGCCAACTGCTTTGTCACAGCTGATTCTTCGGGGCCAGAGCCGTAGACGCTGGAGTCGCCTCCGGAGAAGAGGAGGCGTGGTGCAAATCCCTTCGAAAAAAGTGTGGCCCCGCAGATTGTTCGCTCCATACTTTCGAGCGAAAGCTCGTCTGTCGGCCGAAGGGTGCCTTGTCCGGCTGCTCCCCCCCCCAGCACCACGATTGCGTCAAATTTTTTTGCGATAGAATCGTCAAACCGTGGAGCCCGCTCTTCGATGAGGCCGATCAAGGTGGAGGAGACAAGTCGGCTGCTGAATATCAACACAACGAGAATGGCTGAGCCGACTAGGTAACGGATCCAGCGGAGCCGCCGTGGCGAGATCGGGAAGGCTACCAGGAATGCCAACGCGACGAGGAATAGAGACAGCCAGGTCAGCGGATAAATCCCGTACTTGACCAGCTTGTAGAGACCGAACAGAAAGGGCGACATTTCCATTGTGCCTCCGGCAAGGTAAGGCCTGGTACACTATTCACGGCGGGCTCATTTGCGTGGGCGAAGCATAGCATTGAGGGCCAGGATATACAACCGCGGCGTCGCTGGACGAATGGATCGTGAGGGGATAACACAAAGAGAGACGCAGGTTAGTAAGGGCGTTTCAGGGAGGCGGGAATGTCTTCTACACCACGCTACTGGCTGATGAAATCGGAACCCAGTGCGTTTTCCATTCACGATCTGCGCGGCGCTCCCCGGCAGACGACCTCTTGGGACGGGGTGCGCAATTATCAGGCCCGCAACTACCTACGTGCCATGAAGGTCGGAGACCCGGTTCTCTTTTACCACAGTAACGCCGATCCTCCGGCTGTGGTCGGGGTGGCCGAAGTGGTCCGGGAGGCCTATCCGGACCCTACCGCCTTCGACCGGTCCCACAAACACTTCGACCCACGAAGTAAACCGGAGAAGCCTCTCTGGGACATGGTCGACATCGGGCTGATTCGCGTGTTTGCACGTCCCCTGCCGCTGGATGTCCTGCGGCGGGAGCCGGGCCTGAAAAAGATGGAACTGCTGCGGCGAGGGTCTCGCCTGTCGGTCCAGCCTGTGCGAGACCGGGAGTGGAACATCATTGTGAAGATGGCTGAAAAATGGGGCGAGAGTCTGAAGCCTGCGGTGTATCGGAAGAGAAGCGCTAAAATTTGATGCTGAGGGCGATGTAGGGGCCCTTTTGCAGCCAATCCACTTGAGTCGCTCCGTCTGCGTCGCTGGCTTGGAAACGGAAATACCGGAACCCGGTCGAAATGGCGACTCGATCTGTGGCGGTTGAGAGGCAAAGGGTGGGAGCGAAGGTGCTGCACAGCTCGCGAGGCTTGGTGCCGAATAGGGCGAAGGGATTGAGCGTGATCCCGATATGGCTGTCGATCAATTCGCCCTTGAATGAGCCGACGCCGAGCTTGAAGATGTGGAAGTCCCCGTTTACGGACAAGCCGTAGAGCGGCTGTGTGCGCAGCCCTGCCCCGATGGTCGGCACCGGCAGTTGCAGCTTTTTCTCGACCGCCGTTGAGGGTTGGCTGCCGGGGTTGCCGTCCAACCTGGCTTTGAAGTCCAGGTAATGGACCTGAACGCTCACGAAGCCGCTCCCCCGGGAGGCATGCAGCAGATCGTATTGGTAGGTGGCCGAGTAATCGGTGAGGCTCAACTCGCTGTGGAGGCTCGTGCCGGCCGCGAACTGCCTTCCGAGGAAAGACACTGACTGGGTCAAGGTGCGATCGCCTCCGTAGTTCATGGGAAGATAAGAAA
>VGXG01000077.1 GCA_016873395.1 Nitrospira sp.
GCTTGGTCACTTGTCAGCTTGCTCCATTTGTCATTGGCGCGCTTCACACTTCACGCTTTCGCGGCCCGGCAGCGTGACCCGCGGCAACCCGGACACGGGATGAGGGTCCACCAGTACCCGGCACCGGTAGACCGTTTCCAACACGTCAGGCTGAATGACTTCCTGGGGACGGCCGAGACGAAACACCCGCCCGCCGTCCAACAACATCAGCCGATCGCAATACTGGCTGGCGAGGTTCAAGTCGTGCGAGACGAGGATGATCGTCAAGCCCCGCTCCTGGTTCAAGCGGCGCAGGATCGCGCAGATTTCCAACTGGTGCTGGAGGTCGAGAAAGGCGGTCGGTTCATCCAGCAGCAAAATTTTCGGCTCCTGCGTGAGGGCCCTGGCGATGACCGCGCGCTGCCTTTCACCGCCGGACACGTCGCTGACCAGCCGGTGCGCGAGGTGCGTGACATCCGTCTCCCGCATCGCTTCCTGGGCAAGTCGCAGGTCCTCGGCCCCCTCCCAGCCGAACCCGGCGAACCCCCTCCCTCGCTGATGGGGGAAGCGCCCCATGAGGACCATTTCGGTGATCGTGAACGGAAACAGCAACTGGCTCTCCTGCGGCACCAATGCCACCGTTCTGGCCACCTCGTCCTGGGACAGACCAGCCAACTCCCGCCAGAAAAGCCGCACCACTCCTTCGACCGGCCGGAGCACCCGCGCCAGCAGCTTGAGTAAGGATGTCTTACCGGACCCATTCGGGCCGATCACGCCCAGAATTTCGCCTTCCCGAACCTGAAAGGCGAGGTCTTTGAGAACCCAGTCGCCGACCGCTCGGCTCCCCGCTGCACGGCGGTAGGCAAACCCGAGCTTCTGCACATCGTAAGCCAGCCTTCCGGCGGTGTCGTGGCTCATATGCCCAGCCCGCTGTAGAAAAACTGTTTTTGCCACCTTGTAACCGTCGGTACGAGAACGTCTCGGATGCTGGCGAAGTGGCCCAGCAGGATGGTCAAAAAGACCGTCCAGCGCGGCCGCAGCAAGCGAGGAGGCGAAGCGTACTTGTGACCGTACGGTGAGCCTCTGAGCGCCGCGAGAACAAAGCTGGCGGTCTTTTTCAACATCCTGCTAGCCCGCCCTTGCGCGACATCAGCAAGTAGATAAAGAACGGTCCCCCGGCCAGCGCCGTGATCACTCCGACAGGAATTTCTGCCGGGGCCAGCAGCGTACGCGCCACCGTATCGGCCGCCATGAGAAACAGCCCACCGGCCAGGGCGGAGGCGGGAAACAACAGCCGATGATCGGCGCCGGTCGTCATGCGCATCGCATGCGGGATCACCATGCCGATGAACCCGATCATGCCGCTGACCGAGACCACCGCGCCGGTCAGCAGGGCGGAGGTGAAGAAGACAGCCTTCTTGACCGCCTCCACCTCTACGCCGAGGGATCGAGCAGCCTCTTCGCCAAGCGTCAGGAGGTTCAGCGACGGGGCCTGACGGAACAGAACCAGGATGCCCACGAACAGGTAGCCGGCCAGGACCAGCAGGGCCGGATAGTCCGGCGCCGTTAAGGTCCCCATCAGCCAGGACATCATCCCGAAGGACCGATTGGGCTCCATGATCGAGGTAATGAACATCACCAGCGCCGAAAAGATGGCGTTCAGGATGACTCCGGCCAACAGCAGCGTGTGCACGGGGAGGTACCCGTACGAGGCGGCGATGCGGTAGACCACAAGCACCGACAGGAGCCCTCCGGCCATCGCGCACAGGGGCAGCGCCGAAAAGGCCAGGACGCTGCCGGTCAGCCCCAGCAGGATGGCCACCCCGGCTCCCAACGCCGCTCCGCTGGAGATGCCGAGCACATACGGATCGGCCAGGGGATTCCGGAGCAGGGCCTGGAGCGCGACGCCAACTGACGCCAAACAGGCTCCCACCATGAAGGCCAGCAGGAGGCGCGGCAGCCGCACCTGCAGGAGAATCGTCCCGGCCGGTCCAAACGACTCGACCCCTGCTTGGCTTCGTCCGAGCGCCTCAAAGAGGATCTGAACCGCCTGGGTGAGCCCGATCTCTTCGGCGCCAAACTGCAGACAGACGATCGACACAAAGAGACTGGCTGCAGCAAGCACGGCGAGCGTGGTCGCCCATCGCCTGGGCGAGAGTCTGGCCTGTTCTACCTTGGTCCGACCTTGCACGGTCGGAGGCTGCAAGCCGGCCCCGGTAGAGGCGGCATCCTCGCCGGCGCTCGTCGCGCCTGTCTGTCCGACTGCGCAGCCCATCAGGGTGTTGTGCCGCCGCTGAAGGCCTCGGGATGGAGGATCCTGGCGAGGGTTTCCAACCCCTGCACGATCCGAGGACCGGGGCGGTTGAGGAGATCGGACGGGATCGTGTGCAGCCGCCCCTGTTTGACCGCCGTCAACGTCGTCCAGCGCCGCCAGTGCTGCTGTTCGCTCTCGGAAACCCCTTCGGCCGCTCCAACCGGAAAGAGCAGCACTTCCGGGTCCTCCTTAAGCACCACTTCCATGTTGAGCCGTGGGTAGGGTGCGGAGGCCTGGGCCGCCACGTTGGCCCCGCCCGCGAGTTCGATCAAGTGATGGATGAAGCTTCCCGGCCCCACGGTGATCAGCGGCTGGCTGTTGAGGACATAGAGGAGGCGCAACCGGGGCAAGGGTTTCATTTTGTTCCGGATCTCGCTGATCTGCCGCCTGATGTCCGTGGCCACCCGATCAGCGACCGGCGAGCGGCCGAACATCCGGCCCAGAGTCTGGATATGGGAGGGGATGTCCTCGATGGCCTCGGCCTCTATGATGAAGACCGGAATCTTCAGTTGCTCCAGTTTGGCGAGAATATCGGCCCGGATGAACTCTCGCGGAGCCATGACCAGATCCGGCCGGAGCGCCACGATGGACTCCAGGTTCGGATTGGCATAGCCGACTTTGGGCTTGGTCCTGGCCTGAGGCGGGTAATCGCAATATTCCGTCACCCCGACGATCTCCTCATCCAGCCCGATCGCGAAGAGCGATTCCGTCACGCTGGGAGCGAGGGACACGACGCGGGCCGGCGGCTGGGCCAGATAAATCTTGCGGCCCAGGTCATCCACGAAGGTGCGGGAAGCCAGGTTGGCCATGAACGGCATGCCGGTCAAGATGCCCTGTTGCCGTCGTTTTGTCATGGAGGTCTGATCCGTCTCGCCCGCCTGGGCGAGCCCCACGGCGAGGAGGAACATCGCAAGGCAAAGCCGACCGTGCCTTAGCTGTGATTTCCTCTCGCGATCGTGACAGCTCAAATAAAAAATCCTCAAGGCCTAAGAGACCTTGAGGATTGCACCCGCTTCTTCACCCTCACCCTTTCCCCAGCCCACGAGGGAAAGACGGTCATTGCCCGGGCAGGTCTTCTGGCTTAGGGGGTGCGCGAGACTGCTGCGCTCTTCCTACTCCCCGCGCCTTCCCATCTTAAAACCGTGACGCGTGATATGTGACGCGTGACAAGTTAGAAGAGCCTCTCGCTCAGTTCTGAACCAGTCACTCGTCACCCGTCACGTGTCACCATCCTTCAGACAGTGGCTTCTGCGGGTTCTGCCCCCAATTCACAGCGGCGGGACCGCGAGGGGATCACACCCTCTTCCCTTCGCCCGAGCAGCTTTTTTGTAGAGCCACAATAGGTAAGCTGAGAGCGCTTTGTCAAGGCAAAAGTTAACCAATAAGTGATAGTTTTGTGCCGTTTTTGCTCCCTGAACGACCGGACCATCTCGCCACTTGTCGTGACAAAAACACATAGTCTTACAACATGTTGCGTGAGATGACCGCCCTGAGGGCATAGGGCTTGCACAATTTATACCTCAAGCCCTGCCTTGCGCGCCCGCAAGCGGAGGCAGGTAGCTGGCCTAAAGGAGCCTATGCGCAAACTAGGGATGTTCATACTCAGCTTCTGCATGCTGGTGGCAGGGCTGGACTTCGTCCGCACACTATGGCTTGGGAAAAACGAGACTCCCAATGAAGCCTACACACATTTGACGGAGCTTCCGGCCCGCACCGTGGCAAATCCCAAGGCCAACGGCTACTTCCTGCTCCTCGGCTTTGCCAGCAGAGAGCTATCGGACCCGGAGCAGACCGGCTATGACGTGTGGCTCGAAGTAGAGAGCGACCGAGGCCATCGGTTTTTCGACTATGAAAAGGACTCCCGCGTCGCCCTTCAGGTCCAGGACGAGACCCTGCAAGCTCTTCACGCCTGGAATTCCCCAGACGTTGGCGCTCAACTGCAAACCCTGGGAGCGGCGCCACACGACATTTTCACGCAACAGGCTCCCGTGCTCGACCGTTACCGCCGCTGGATGGCCATGCTGTTTGAAGACTGGGGCTATGGTCATCCCGGAAGCCCTCGCTTCGTGGACCTCTATGGAGCCCACCGGCTCTATGTAGCGGAGGGATTTGCCCTGAACGTAGCGACCGGGTTGGACCGGCTGGAGAAGGACCTCGCCGCCTGGCGGTTGGTCTTGGCCAAGGCCAAGACCTTCCCGCTCAAGGTCATGGCAGCCGCCGTGATCCAGGATGACCTGGTGCTCCTGTCTCGGCTGCTGGGAAACTGGGATCTCGACAATGCCCTCTTGCCGGGCTTGGAGCCGGTTGTACGGCCCCTCACGGAAGCGGAACGATCTCTGCGGTGGCCGATTCAAAACGAATTTATTCTCGGCGTCGCCCGGTCCAGGCAGCAGTTCGCCGGCACGAACGGGAGCCGGCGCGAGGAATCGGAAAAGAATAAACGTTGGCTGGCCGAGGCAGCGGCCCTGCCGGAGGATGCGTTCCAGAAGCTCGAAGGGCCGCTCCCGGCCAATGCCTTCACGAAAGGGGCGGCACAGACGCAGAAAACCCTCAACCTCTACGCAACCTACTACGAGGCTGTGATCAAGGCCACCGACGAGCCCACAAGCTCCATGCCGAAGCTCCAGGACTTCGTCCATGCTTCGCACCGCACGTTCATCGATTCTTTTCTCAACCCAGCCGATACCGTGTTCGCCTCGGCAGGCTTCGAACAGGTCTGGGAGCCCTTTACGAAGTTGATCCTCGAAACGGATGCACGCCTGCGCCTGGCGGCCCTGCAAGTCAGGCTGAGAAAGCCGGTTTCCAGCCAGCAGATCCCCGCACGCATCGGCC
>VGXG01000078.1 GCA_016873395.1 Nitrospira sp.
TAGTAGGACCCCACTGGGGGATGGGTGGAGTGAGGACGGCTGGGGGTGGTCGGTGACAGGACCCGCCAGCGCCTACACATTAAACCGGAAATACACCACGTCGCCTTCCTTGATGACATAATCCCTGCCTTCCAGCCGGAACAGCCCTTTCTCGCGCACCTTGGCCTCCGATCCGCAGGCGACGAGATCGTCGTAATGATAGACCTCGGCCCGGATGAAGCCCCGCTCCATGTCCGAATGGATCTTCCCCGCCGCCTCCGACGCCTTCAACCCCTTACGGATGGGCCAGGCTCTGGATTCCACTTCACCCGCCGTGAAAAACGTAATCAGCCCGAGCAGCTCATAGGCCACCCGCGCCAGCCGGACAAGCCCTGATTCTTTGAGGCCGACCTCCGTCATATATTCCGCCCGATCCTCTGCGGACAGGGTCGACAGTTCCGCTTCCAACTGCCCATACAGGATGACCAGTCTGGCTCCCCTTTGGTCGGCCAATTCCTTGACCGGCTTGACCGGGGGATCGTCTTCGCCGGCTCCTTCGGCGGCGTTGGCGATAAACAGGATCGGCTTGGCCGACAGCAATTGACACTCGTTCAAAATGACGCGCTCGTCCGCCGTGAGGGATCGATTGCCGAGCCATTCGCCCTTGTTGAGCAGATCGATGAACTGTTGGACGACCGCCAGCTCTTTAGCCGCCTTGGGGTCGCCCGATCTGACTTTTTTCTCCACCCTCTGTTTCCGGCGATCCAGGGTTTCCACATCAGCAAGCATCAGCTCGGTTTCGATCGTCTCGATGTCGCGCAAAGGATTCACCTCTCCCCCCACGTGCACGACGTCATCGTTCTGAAAGCACCGGACCACATGCATCAGCGCATCCACCTCGCGAATCTGTGCAAGGAACTGGTTGCCGAGCCCTTCCCCCTTGCTCGCCCCCTCGACCAGTCCGGCGATGTCGCGGACTTCCAAGGTGCTCGGCGTTTTCTTCTTCGAGTGGAAGATCTCCACCAGCCGGTCCAGGCGCGGATCGGGGACCGGGGCGATCCCGACGTTGGTCTCGACGGTGGAAAAGGGATAATTCGCCGCCACCGCCCCCGCTCCCACCAAGGCGTTAAAGACGGTCGTCTTTCCCACATTCGGTAGCCCGATCATCCCGCAACAGAGTCCCATAGTTTACGAGCAGTTTTGAGTGATAAGTTTTTAGTGTTGAGTTGACGGCGCGGCGCCGAGAACTAAGAACTCAAAACTCACAATTCAAAACTATCGTCCTCCTTCTCCCGCACGTTGAACCGGTTCATGGCCGCCGCAGTCCCTTCCGTAACCAGACACTCCAGCGCCTCGACGGCTTCCTCCAACATGCGGTCTACGTGGGGATTCTCCTCCGGAAGAAAGGGAGCCAGGACGTAGTCGGCGGCTTCGACCCCGAGGGGCGGACGTCCGATGCCCAACTTCAGCCGGCAGAACTGGTCTGTGTTCAGGGTGGTCATGATGGAGAGCAGGCCGTTGTGACCGCCCGATCCACCCCGGCGCCTGATGCGAAGACGCCCCAGAGGCAAATCCAGATCATCGTGAACGACGACCAACCGGTCGAGCAACTGGTCTGGAGCAAATCCGAGGGTCTGCACGAGAGTTTCGACGGCGGGTCCGGCTTGGTTCATCCAGGCCAGCGGCAGGGCAAGCATCACCTCGGTCTGTGTGTCCTGAGACCCGACGCGCCCACTGCCTTGACGCACCGACCCGGTCGGTGCGAGGGGGATTACCCATCGTCTCGCCGCACGCTCCAGCGCCAGGTGCCCGAGATTGTGCCGGGTCAGGGCGTAGCGCGGGCCTGGATTACCGAGCCCTACAATCAGACGCAAGGCTATTTCTTCTTCTCCTCCTTGCCCTCCTTCTTTTCAGCCTTGGCGCCGGCCGCTGCTTCCTTTTTCTCGCCTTTCTCACCGGGCTTGGCCTCAGCGGGGGCAGCCCCCTTCTCGGCCGCTTGCTCGGCCCCCTCTGCGACGACCTCTTCCTTGCCCTTCCCGATAACCTCAGGCTCCTTGCCTTCGGCCACCGCGGCACTGGTCAGCAGGGCTTCCAGCTTGGCCTCGGAGATCGGCGCGGCGACGCTCACCACCATATGATCGGCCTCGTCCAAGAATTTGACGCCTTCCTTGTGCGCCAACTCCCGCACGTGAATGCCTTGGCCGATCAGCAGGTTCGAAGCATCCACCTCAATCGTATCCGGGATCGCGGCCGGGAGACATTCAACATGGATCTCGCGCAAATTATGGTGGATGACTCCTCCGTCCTTCACCCCAGCCGGCATTCCGCCTATCAGACTCACCGGCACCTTGACGCGGATAACTTTGTTCATCGAGATCTCGAAGAGGTCCACGTGGAGCAATTCGCCAGACACAGGGTCCACCTGGTAGTCGCGCAGGATCGCAGTCCGCTGCGCCTTACCCGCCGCCCCCGCGACTTTCAGCGAAATGAGGGCGGTGCTGCCGGCATGGGCCCGCAGGATCTTCGTCACACTATCTGGGTCCAGCGTGAGCAGGAGGCATTCCCCTTCCCCGTACAGGACGGCCGGGACCTTGCCGCTCCGCCTCAATTGACGAGCCACCCCTTTACCCGACTTCTCTCGCACTTCGGCTGTCATATCGAACTTCATGCTTCCCCCATGCAGCTAGTGGCTGATAGCTGGCAGCTATCAGCTGTTCGCTATCCGCTGTGTTACGCAAAGAGCGAGCTGACCGATTCTTCCTCGTGAATCCTGGTGATCGCCTCTCCCAACAGCGGAGCTACCGACAGGACCCTCAATTTGGGACACTGTTGTTCCTTTCCGTTCAGCGGGATCGTGTTGGTCACCACGACCTCCGTCAGACAGGACGACTGGAGGCGTTCCAATGCCGGCCCCGAGAGCACCGGGTGCGTGCAGGCGGCCCAGACCATCTTAGCGCCTTTGTCCGCGCAAGCCTGCGCGCCTTGCACGATCGTCCCGGCCGTATCGATCATGTCGTCCAGCAGCAAAGCGCTGCGGCCCTCGATGTCTCCGATGATATTCATGACCTCCGCATTGTTGGGTCCTTCTCGCCGCTTGTCGATGATCGCCAGTTGCGCCTGGAGCCGCTTGGCGAAGGCCCGCGCCCGTTCCACCCCGCCGGCATCCGGGGACACCACCACCAGATCATCCCCCCCCCGCTTGGTGATGTAGTCCAGCAGCACGGGGGTCGCATAGAGGTTATCCACCGGAATATTGAAAAATCCCTGAATCTGTCCTGCGTGGAGATCCATGGTCAGCACGCGATCGGCCCCGGCGGTCGTAATCAGGTCGGCCATCAGCTTGGCCGTGATCGGCACTCGGGGCTGATCCTTCCGATCCTGCCGGGCATACCCGAAGTAGGGGATGACAGCGGTAACCCGGTAGGCCGAGGACCGTTTCACCGCGTCGATCATGATCAGCAGCTCCATAATCGACGTGTTCACCGGCTGGCTGCAGGACTGGATCAAGAACAAGTCCGAGCCCCGCACGTTTTCTTCGATGCGGACTCGGATTTCCCCGTCGCTGAAGGAAGAGACCGTCGCCTCCCCCAATCCAACGCCCAGATATCCGCAAATCTCCTTGGCCAGAGCCTGGTTCGCGTTGCCGGAAAAAAGCTTCAGTTCTTTACGCATAGCACCCTCCCGCTGACCGACAAGGAGACCTCGCTGCTCGTCACCTCGCCGCAGGCCCAGGGCAAGAAGGCTGTAACGGGAGAAAACACTTTATCGGAAAGCGACGGCGACTGTCAACCGACTGACGAGGGCAAACAAGTCATCGGTCATTTGTCATGCGATCTGCACTATTGACCCTTGACGAGTGACCATTGACGAAACGCTGCCGGCCCGCACGGCAAAGGCCCGACGGCCCTCGAGCAGGCCCACCGCTTCCCTGGCCCTGAGGGCCGAACTCTCATCGCGGAAGACCCCGAACACGGTGGCGCCGCTGCCGGAGAGCAGCGCGGCTTCGGCTCCTCGCGAGACCAGTTCCGTCTTGATCTCCCCAATCACCTGATGGACGGGGGCCAGCGCCGCTTCAAAATCGTTTTCCATCAGCGGGATCACCTCGTCCCATGAAAGGGCCGTTTTCCCATCAAGGCGCCTGAGCCCCTCCGCCAACTCCCGCACTCCTCGACGAGCCCCGGCCAGCCGCTCGTAGGCCCAGCGGGTCTCGATCGGGAATCCGGGATTGACCAGAACCACCCATCGCTCTCCCGTCAGAATCACCGGCGCGATCTCCTCGCCCCGGCCGCGGATCACCGCCGAGGGAGCGAAGAAAAAGAACGGCACGTCGCTGCCCAGCGACTGCCCGACCCGCGCCATCTCTTCCGCTGACCAGCCCAGCCCCAGCAAGCGGTTCAACCCGACGATCGTCGCCGCTGCGTCGCTGCTCCCTCCGCCCAGCCCGCCCCCCGCCGGAATCCGCTTGGCGAGGTGAATCTCCACACCGACTCGATGCCGGCTCTGTCGGTGGGCCAGCTCCAGCACCAGCGCCGCCGCACGCGTTGCCAGGTTCCGTCCGTCGATCGGCAAGGCGGGGTCGTCGCAGGACAGACGCACGTCGGTTGAGTCCGGACGCAGCCGAACGCGCACCTGATCCTCCAGCGCCACCGTCTGCATCAGCGACCAGAGATTATGATAGCCGTCCGGCCGGCGATCCAGCACCCGGAGAATCAGGTTGACCTTGGCCGGCGCCGAGACCCGTATTTCGTCGTTCGTCATTCGTCACTCGTCGTCAGGAACAAGTGGCAAGTGCACAAGTGACCAAGTCGCAGGGTCCGAAACTTGTTACTTGGTTACTTGCAACTTGTCAGCTTGCTCTATTTGTCATTGGTCCGCTTCACGCTTCACCCTTCACGGTTCCCGATTCAGGTTTCACATCCTCGTCATCCTGCCCCCCTTTAATGGCATACTTTTCCAACCGGTACCGGAAAGAACGGGCGTTCAGATGCAGGAGCCGGGCCGCCTTTTTCTTGACCCACCG
>VGXG01000079.1 GCA_016873395.1 Nitrospira sp.
GAGATTCCTGCCTTCTGGCAATCAACCAAAAGGCCCATTTTCCAAGGACAAAGGCCCTACCGCCTGCTGGTCACGAGGGGTCGGCCCGGTGGCACCAGCCGCAAAGGGAGGCGATAACTATAGGGAAAGCGGGGCTGGAGTGTCAAGGGAGGGCGTACAGGGGATGGGGCTGATGGCGCGCCTCATTTCGGCCTATTTCTTCAATGCTTCGTTCAAGACGCTGGCCAGTCTGACGCCGGCTTTTGCCAGTGATTCATCCACGACCGGCAGCGCCTTTCTGAAATAAGCGTCGCCCAACTTCCGGTCCTTCGGATAGACATAGGCGTACTTCACAGCCGCCTCGTGACATTCCATCGCCCAGGTTTCCGACGTTCCACGCTGAAGCGCTTCCACGCTCTTGGATTTCAGCCAGACGCTGAGCTTCTCGACATACTGCTGCTCGTTGAGTCCCGTGTGTTCGATGATCCCCGTGTCCCAGACGGCGTGGAGGTTCCAGGGATAGCGGGTGCCGTTATGCTCGCGCTCCCGTTGATCAAAAAAGGTGACCTTGATCTCGTTGCCGCCGCGATCCTGCTTCTCTCCGCAATGCAGCGGCTGGTGAAGATCGCCCACGAAATGGACCAGAAACTTGAGCGCGCGAGCCCGCTCGTCTTTTCCGTTCGCGGGATTCGCCAGGATGGAACGAAACCGCTCGACCTGGGCCACGACACAGTCCTCCTTCCGGCAATGTCGCTTGGGGTCGTAGTCGTGCGCTTTTCTCGGAATGTTGACGTAGTGCCAGGCCTCCGTGTTCTCGTCTCTGATCGCGTCGGCCCAGGTCGCCACCGAGACCAGCAAATCCGGCCCGATCAACTCAATCACCTCAGCCTTGGCCTCGTCGGTGAGTCGTTCCTGCGCGAGCAGGGCCACGATGCGGTGCCCCTCCCCGCCCCACGCGTGAAGACTGGCGGGCAGCAGGCTAAAGCACAGGAGCAGGACGAATGGCACGATGACTGGTCTCTGCCGACGCGATCCTGTCGTCATCTTGATCCACTCGATGGTTGAAAATATTGGGCGAACATGCTCCTTACTTCCGCTGGCAGGCCGGGCAGTAGAACGAGCTGCGCTCGCCGACCAGCCGCCGGATCACCTTCCCGCAACCGGAGGGGCAGGGCTGCCCGGTTTTATCGTAGACCAGGTGCCGCTTGCGATAGGTTCCCTTGGTCCCATCCGGGGCGATAAAATCCCGGACGCTGGAGCCGCCGTCCTGGATGGCGTCGGCCAGGACCTCGCGCATCACGTCATAGAGCCGCTTGATGGTCCCTCCACGCAACCGGCAGGCCGTGCGGTAGGGATGGAGACGCGCACGGTAGAGAATTTCGTTGGCGTAAATGTTGCCGATCCCGGCGATGACTTGCTGGTGCATGAGCAAGGCCTTCAATCGACCGCGCCGAGCCTTCACGAGGTCTCGGAACGACTCCCACTTCACGATCAACGGATCGCAGCCAAATCGCTTCGCCGTAAAGGCATTGAGTCCGGCTCGGTCCAGCAGGTAGATCCGGCCGAACCGCCGGGGATTCCAGTAACACAGCTCATCCGCTCGGCCGTTATCGAGCGAGAGGACCAGATGGGTATGTTTGCGATAGGTCGGCGCCAGCGGCCCAAACAAGAGCAGTCCCGTCATCCCCAATTCGGCGACCAGGTACCGAGTTGCATCCTGGCTGGAAAAGGCCAGCACGACGCTCTTGCCCCGACGCTCGACGTGGGCAATGCGCTTGCCTCGGTACCAATCCAGTGTCGGCAGCCCCACCCGCACAATGTCGGCACGGCCCACCCGGCAGTCCGTGAGCGTCGCCCCGAGTATCCGGGCTCGAAGCTGGCGGGCCACCACTTCCGCTTCAGGCAATTCCGGCATCGTCTCGTTCCTCGTATCTCGTTGCTCGTGAAGCGTCGTTCGTATCTCGTCGTCAGTAACAAGTTGCAAGTGGCCACGTGACCAAGTTGGACTTGCCACTTGCCCGCTTGGTCACTTGTCAGCTTACTCTATTTGTCATTGGCCCGCTTCACGCTCTCCCTGGCTTCCAACTCAGCAATCAGGTTGCGAAAGGCGTCCGTCAGCGCCTGCGCAAAGGCGCGCATCGACCGGTACTGTTTCAGGATCGCTCGCTGATTGCGTGGAGAGGGATGGGGAAACTGAAGAACCCTCGGTCGGGGGAAGCCGCTCCCGAACACTGAATCCAGCGCGCGGGCCACTCCCTCAGCCGCCGCCTTGCCGAACGTGACGATCACCGAAGGAACCAGGACGCGGATCTCCCCCACCAGGTACTGTGCGCAAGCTTCGACCTCGGCCCGTTTTGGCGCTCGGTTGGAGGCCGGATTGCCGGGCGGAGACGGGTGACACTTGACGACATCGGTCATATAGAAGAGGTCTTCGAGGTCTCGGTAGCGTGGGTGAGCCACCTGTGCGAGCGCGTGTCGGACCAGCATCCCGGCCGGACCGGTGAAGCGGCGCCGTTGCCTCCAACTGACGTAGCCCGGAGCCTCACCGACCAGCAGGTACCCGGTGAAGGGGGTACCGTACGCCTGCGATCCGAACCGGCGCCACGGCTTCAGCGACGGGCACGCCGTGCAGAAGGCAATGACGTTCTGGAGACTCCGCAGCTTCAGCGGGGAGAGTCTGGAAGAGGAAGCCGGACGGACGGTGCTAAACCCGATGTGGCGACGCGCCGGGAATCGGCGCTTGGCCCTGGCCATTGGCTGCCTGCCTCAATTGCCGCACCCTTTCGATCGTTTCCTGCAGTCTGGGGATCGGGGTCGCGCCGGGACGCCGAGCCCTCATGAGCTGCTCCGCATCGGCATAACTCATCCCCTTCACGAGCACCAGATAGCTGATCACCGTTGAGACCGAGCGGCCCATGCCCATCCGACAGCAGACCATCAGCTTACTGTTCGGCGGCTGTTGCTCCAGCCAATCCACGGCGGCCTTGATATCCTTCGGATCTGCCTCGCCGTATTCTTTGAGCGGGATATAGGCATAGGCCACTCCGCGAGGCGGCGTAATCTTGTGTTCCCCGGATACAAAGAGGACGCTGTTGACGAAAGGAGGCGGCTTCTGGGCGTCGTCGACGTTCCCGACGAGGAGAGACTCATTCACAAAATGCATGAGCCCTCTTATATACCAAGCGTCGGGCAGCCGTCAACGGCGGCCAGGAAGGGGCCATGCGGCTGAGAGACAGGCGCGGCAGCGTTGCAGAAAGGCCGGATGGGACAGTATACTGCCTTCTCCCTTCCGTCTGTTGAATGGCAGAGGAGCCTGCCGATATGGCCGTTACGGTGGAACAGGTCGAATCCCGGTTGAGCACCGTCCGCTGCGCGATCTGCAAGACGAGCAGGTTCACGATCGACCGCCGGACCATGCAGCCGGATGGGGAATGGAAAGGCGCCTGCCTCAAGTGCCGCTACAGCTTCCCTGTCCACACGGACATGGAGTTCTACCAGCGGACCCAGCCGGACATCCCCTACCGGCTGAAGGAGATCACCTGCCCGGCCTGTGAGCACCGGGGCGTGGAGTTGGACTTCCGTATCGCAATGTCGGTTCGTGAAGCCATCTACTTCGTCACCTGCAAGGCCTGCGGACATCAGTTCCCGGAGCAGTCTTCGCTCGAGGCCTTCGAGTAACCTGCGCGCCTCGCTAAATTGATGTATACTGTCCGGTATGGATACGCCTAAGCCCTCCCAGAAGCCGGCCTCGCCGCCCCCGGAACCCGCGTCCGAACCAAAGACACGGAAGGAAATCCCCCTCGTCTCGGTTCCCAACGACCGGGACATGATCGCTGAGGAAATGGCCGATCTCTTCGACGAGGACAAGGTCACCCACAAACACGGCTCTTCTGAACCGGAAGCAGACTAGAACCTATCTCAAAATTGCTTGAGCAGCATGGTGATGGATGCGAGCTGCACAAAACCCAGGAAGTTTGAGGCGTAATATTCCCAACGAACAAGTAACCGTCGCTTCCACTGCAACCAGGCAAAGAACCGCTCGACGAGCCAGCGGCGTTGATACCGCCGCAGGTGACGTCCGTCCTGGGTTTTCAGTTTTCGGGTAGACCGGTGTGGGGCAATCATATTCACCCCATCCTGCTTAAGGTCGGCATCGAGCCCATCACTGTCATAGGCGCGATCACCGATAAGATGCTCGGGCTTAGCCTCCAGCATGTAGAAGTCGAAACTCAGTTGCACCAACGTGACTTCATGATGATTCGCGGCGTGCGTACTCACGGAGAGTGGCAGTCCATGGCGATCCACAATCGCGAGGATCTTCACGCCTTTGCCCCGGCGGGTTGGGCCGATTCCCTCGCCGCCGCCCTTGGCCATGGCAAACGTCGCATCGATGAAGCTCTCGCGCTCGTCGAGCGCCCCGGCCTCACGCAACGTATTCGCCAGCTGTGTGAGAATCTCGCGCAGCACCTCCCGTTCGCACCACTGCTGAAATCGGCGATGCACCGTTTTGTAGTTGGGATAGCACTGGGGCAGCATGTGCCACTGCACCCCCGTGTTCAAAATCCAGAGCACCGCCTCCAAGATGTCGCGTGCGGGCACGGGTTTGCGCCCCGGGCGGCTTTCCGGAATGTGTTCTTCGGGAAAATGTTCCCGAATCCGTTCCCATTGGTCGTCGCGCAGTCGCAGCATGCGGGCGCATTATAGGGACTTTTTTCAGCGGCACAAGTATTTTGAGATAGGTTCTAGCCTACCAACGCTGAGTGATGAGTGATGAATTTGCAGATGGGTACGTCCGCGGCCTCACCGGACGGCCTTTTTGAACAGCCCGTAACTTCTAATGCTGAATGATGACCGCTGAGTGCTGAACGG
>VGXG01000080.1 GCA_016873395.1 Nitrospira sp.
CGGGAGCTGGGGGACAAGAAAAAGGCGCTGGCGACGTTCGAGCGGGCGGTGACCCTCATGCCGAACTATCCGATCGCGCGGTTCAACCTGGCGGAAGCCTACGCCCAGGACAACCCCAAGCTGGCCGTTTCCGAGTACGAGACCTATTTGGCATTGGTGGAAGGGGTGCCGGAGGAAAAAGAACGGATCACCCGCGCCAAGAAGCGCGTCGCCGAACTGACCGGCCGCTGAGGACCAGCCCAGGAACGCGGGCTACTGCCGGACTTTTTCTTCCTGCTCCTGGAGGGTCTTGCACTCGATGCAGAGGGTCGTCACGGGGCGCGCCTTCAGTCGTTTGTAGGGGATCTCCTGTCCGCAGCGCGCGCAGATGCCGTAGGTCCGCGTGTCCATGCGGTCCAAGGCATCGTCGATCTTCTTCAGCAGCTTCTGCTCCCGCTCCTTCAACCGCAGCGAAAAATTCTGATCAATTTCCGCCGTCGCTTGATCGCTCAAGTCCGGGAAGGCCGCCAGCTCGGGGCGGTTGGTCAGAACGATCCCTGCTTCCTCCAGCAAATCCGCCCGCTGCCGCTGGAGGTCCCGGCGGATGTCGGCGTACTTGCCGGCCGGTTTTCTGGCCGGCTTTTTGGCCTTCTTGGCTTTTGCGGGGGCGCGCTTGGGGGCATGCGCCGATTTTGGTTTGACGACTTTGGCAACGCTCTTGGCCATCGCTCTTCCTTTGGCGGATCGGTGTGACTTCGAGACACTCACCCAAAAACTATAGCAGACCCGGCCTGTTTCCTCAATCCAAACTCCTCTGCCCGGCGTGAATCGATCCGGTCACAGGTCTCGCCGCCCCTCAATGGATTTGATCAGCGTGACTTCGTCCGCATATTCGATGTCCATGCCGACCGGAATGCCGTAGGCAATCCGGGATACCCGCGCTCCGAAGGGCTTGATCAGCTTGGTGAGATAGATCGCCGTCGCTTCTCCCTCGATCGTGGGGTTCGTGGCAAGGATCACTTCCTGGACCCCGCCATCCTTCAGCCGGTCCACCAGCTCCTGGGCCCTGATGTCCGACGGCCCGATGCCGTCGAGGGGCGAGAGGGAGCCGAGCAGGACGTGATAGAGGCCGCGGAAGCCGCCGGTGCGTTCGATCGCATAGAGGGTGCTCGGCTCTTCAACCACCAGGATCTTGGTGTGGTCGCGCTTGGGGTCCCGGCAAAACTCACAGAGCTCGCCTTCGGCGATGTTGCGGCATCGGCGGCAAAAGACCAACCCTTCCTTCACGGCGCGGATCGCCTCGGCCAAGCGCAAGGCTTCGTCGCGTTCGGTTTTTAACAGGTGAAAGGCCAGGCGTTGGGCGGTCTTTTGGCCGATGCCGGGGAGCCGAACCAGTTCACGAATCAGTTGCGCGAGCAGGCCTTGATTATCAACGCTCATGAATTTGTGGTTCTCAGTTTTCAGTGCTCAGTTCTCAGTTTACTGAAACCTGACCACTGATGACTGACAACTTTCAACCAACCATATTTAGAAGAGTCCTGGAATTTTGAGCCCGCCCGTGACGGCCTTCATCTCCTCGGCCATCATGTCCCGCGCCTTGCGCAAGGCGTCGTTGCCGGCGGCGACGACGAGGTCTTGCAGCATGTCGATATCGCCCGACTTGGCGACTTCAGGATCGATCTTGACGGCGACGATCTCCATCGCCCCGTTGGCGGTCACTGTCACCATGCCGCCTCCGGCAGTCCCCTCGACCTTCTTGGAGGCGGCCTGCTCCTGGATCTTGGCCATCTGCTCCTGCATGGCTTGGGCTTGTTTCATGATGTTGCCGAGATTGCCGAACGGGTTCTTGGTCATTCCTGTGTCTCCTTCTGCGGCGCGACCCGGCGTACCTCGACCAGCTCGCCTCCGAAGACCTCCAACGCCTGCTTGACCAGGGGATGGGCGCGAGTCCGCTCCATGAGCGCTTGCTTCTGGTCCCGCTCCTTCGTCGCGCGGGCCTGCGCGATGCTGGGCCCGGCCGCCTGTTCATCCGCGAGCTCGATGATGCGGAGTCGGACCGGCCGGCCCGCCACTTCCGTGCAGATGCGTTCGACCAACTGGCGGGCGTCGTCTCTCAACACCCGATTCAGCGCGAGCGAGGCGGTCTTGGGATAGCCCAGCGTGACCTGGCTGCCGTCGATGCCGGCCAGCGCGCCTTGCGCGAGAAACGGCGCGAGGCTGGGATCCAGGCTTTCCACCCGCTCCAGCAATGCGTCCCACTGGAGTTGCACAGGAGGCTGGGGAGCCACAGCGGGCGGAACGTCGGCCGGACGCGAACGGTTCGACGTCATCGCGGGCGCCAGCGTCGATTGGCGCGGGACGGCTGGCGGTCCTGTTGCGGCTGTCCGGGTCCCCTGCGGCTTTGCCAACGGCGCGGCCGGTTTCTCGAGAGGGGCCTGTGGGGGAAGGCTCGGAGCAACCGGTCGGGCCTGGCCGGAGGTCCTGGCTGCACCAGTTTCTGCTCCACGACCGGATGCTGCTGAAGGCGGCTGAGTCCTCGGTTGGCCTGTACGGGGCTGCGCGATCGGCGGGGCGTTGGGCCCGGCCGGCATCCGGGTGGGCGCCGACGCCACCCCAGGACCGGGGCCAGGGATTGCTGAGGCCGAAGGGGCCGGAGCGGGGGCGAGCAAGAGCCGCGTGGCCTTGACCACGGCAACCTCCAGGACGAAGCGGGGATGGGCGCTCAGCCGCAGGGCATCTTCCGCCTGGGAAAAGATGCGGAACAGGTCCTGGAGCTGGTCGGCGGAAAAGGCCTTCGCGTCGGCGAGGGTCTGGCGAATGTCTTCCGTCGAAAGGTCCATGATCCTCTGCAGGTCCTGGATATTTTCCTGAGCCTGGGGCCCTGGCTTAACCGTGACCACGGAAGCCACCAACAGGTTGCGAACATGCTCAACGACGTCTGCGCAGTAAGCACGCAGGTCATACCCCTGGTCCAGCAGGTGGGCGACCACCCGCAAGGCCGCCGGGCTGTCCTGAGTCATGACGGCGGCGATCAGAGCGCGGACGTGCTCCTGCGGAACCGTGCCAAGCAACACCTCCAAGTCGCCCTGCTTGACGGTCTTGCCGCCGAAGGCTACCGCCTGGTCCAGCAGGCTGAGGGCATCCCTCATACTGCCCTCGCTGGCCCGCGCGATGGAGGCAAGGCCGCGGTTCTCGACCGTGAGACCCTCTTGATCCGCGACGTGGCTCAGGCGCTGGATGATCTCGGCCTTGGTGATCCGGCGGAAGTTATAGTGCTGGCAGCGGGAGAGGATGGTGGCCGGGATCTTGTGAATCTCGGTCGTCGCGAAGACAAAGACGACATGAGACGGCGGCTCCTCCAACGTCTTGAGCAAGGCGTTGAAGGCGGAGTTCGACAGCATGTGGACTTCGTCGATGATGTAGACCCGATAGCTGCCCCGGAAGGGCGTAAACTTCACGTTCTCGCGGATCTCCCGCACGTCATCCACGCCGGTGTTGGAGGCGCCGTCGATTTCGACGACGTCCACCGAGGTCCCTTGCGCGATCTCCTGGCAATTGGCGCAGGTATCGCAGGGGGTGCCGGTGGGTCCCTTCTCGCAGTTCAGGGCCTTGGCCAGAATGCGCGCCACGGTGGTCTTGCCGACCCCGCGGGTGCCGGAGAAGAGGAAGGCGTGCGCAATCCGCTTGGTCGTGATCGCGTTGACCAGCATCTGCACGATGTGCGGCTGTCCGATCACGTCCTCAAACGTGCCGGGCCGGTACTTTCTGGCGGAGACCTGATAGTCCATTATCCTTGGCGCGATAGACGTCCGACTTTAGATATACGGGCAGTGCCGCGCCAGACCTACCTTACGGCAATGGCCATGAACGCCGGAAGCGGTGTCGCGTAACGCGACATTATTACGAAGTCATTCCGGCCGTTCCACATGCCTTTCAATTGCTCGTCGCGAAGCGACACCGTTTCATGGGCCAAGAACATCGCTGCCTGTCGGTACAACTGGCGCGCCTCTGTCCAAGCAATGAGAGATGATGTTATCGCGCCAAGAAAGTGGGGCCAGGTGATCCTGCGGCACCCAGACTGGCCTGCTTACCGTTGCTTCCTTCCGGACCTGGCGGGGTTCACAGGATTCTGTCGCACAGGGCCCAGCCCCTTTTTCTTGGCGCGTCAGGCACCAGATTTCAAATATTCAGGCAGTGGCGCGCCAGACTTACCAGCAGGCCACGGCATCAGTTGCCGTAATTTGGTGTCGCGCAGCGCGACATTCTTAGGAGCCCTCTTCCATAATACTTGTCGCGAAGCGACACCTTTTCACGGGCCAGGAAAATCATTGCCGCTCGGTACTCTGGCGCGCCACTGCCTGCTGGCTAATAGACCGGAAGCTTCTCGCGCGCCAAGTTTGGCGGAGAGGGTGGGCATTCGAAGTCGCGCTCGCAGTTTCAGCTCGCGCTCCTACTGAGGGGGCCAGCCCCCTCGTATCTCCCCACGCGGTGGGCATACCCCCCGCGATCCCCCCGTTCAAATCCCACCCTCTCGTGCGGCCAGTATTCGCCTGGCTGCTCCACGCTGAATCATGGTGGTCATTGGTGTCATGGCGGAGAGGGTGGGATTCGAACCCACGGTCCCGTTGCCAGGACACGTGCTCTCCAGGCACGCCGATTCGTCCACTCTCGCACCTCTCCGCGCCATGTTTCACACGCGCCGTCAGGGAGGCAGGCATCTTAGCACGCGGTCCTTGCAGCGGCAAGACGAGAGAGCCA
>VGXG01000081.1 GCA_016873395.1 Nitrospira sp.
TTCGAACAGGTCTGGGAGCCCTTTACGAAGTTGATCCTCGAAACGGATGCACGCCTGCGCCTGGCGGCCCTGCAAGTCAGGCTGAGAAAGCCGGTTTCCAGCCAGCAGATCCCCGCACGCATCGGCCAGGCCGGGCTCGGATACTACGACCCGTTCTCAGGCCTCCCGATGCTCTGGAACCCTTCGACCGGCCGGCTCTACAGTGTCGGCAAAGACGGCAGGGATGACGAAGGGGATGAGAGTCGAGACATCAGCGTGACAGTCCCGCTCTCTGTCTCAGTCCAGCCCAGCACCAGACGCTGACGGTCCTGTCCTCCAGAAGACCAGCCCGTACTTACCGCTATCGGTACTTGATCTTCAGAACCAGAATGGTTCCGGCCAACAGAAGGGTGACCGCATTCGCCAGGATCACCGGTAGGGACCGGATGAAAAATCCGTAGAGGAGCCAGAGGAAGACACCAGTGCAGAAGGTGATCAGCATGCCGAGTGAGACATCCTCGGCGGAGCGGGATTTCCAAGTCTTGAGCAACTGCGGCACGAAGGCGATGGTGGTCAGAGTGCCGGCCAGAAGTCCCAGGTAGGTCACGCTATCCACGATTGGACACCCGCACCTGACCAAACAGACGGTAACGATAGCGGGCAACAAACCGATAGAGGAGAAGGGCAAGGGGCCGCATGAAGGGGATCTTCATCAGAGCGAGAATAATCCGCCCACCCTTCAGGCCAGGCAAGAGCGGCAGAAACGCCTCCAGCCCGCGCGTGACCGTCCCGTCCTGCGCCACCAGAAAGGCCACGTCCGGCCGGCCAGGCCTGTACTCGACCCCCAACCGCCGCGCTGCTTCCTCGCTTTCATAGGGGACGAACCGGACCGGTTGGCGCGCCTGATTCGCGCCCAGCCGCTCCAGCCCTTCTTTGGCGGTGACACAGAGGCGGCAATGGCCGTCGTAAATCAAGAGACACTCCGGTTGCGGTTGCCCAACCCCCTGTGTCATCAGTTCCGCCGGAAGCAGACTCTCGCTTGCTGCCACCCGCTCCGCTCGAACAACACCAACGGGCTCTTGTCCGGAGAGACACGCTTCGCTATAGTCCTGTCCATGGCCACTCGTCGTCTCATGGCGCTGCTGCTGGCCGGGCTGGCAGGCTTGGCATTCTTCCAACGAGCCACGCAGGGAGCTGAGCCATCCCGCTCCATCTGGCATCAGCTCGCCTGGAACGGGTTTCTCTTTTGGATACCGCTGATCCTGGCCGGCCTGCTGTTCGGTCGGGCCAGGTGGGTCCTGATGGCCAGCGTCATGTACGGGACGATCGGGCTGGCTTTGGATATTTCCACCCTGGTCCAGACCCTAACCCATTCAGAAGCCCAGTTACACCTCGTGGTGATGAGCGTCGCATCGGGCCTGCTCAACTTCCTGCTCATCGTGCTCGGCGGACGCGGCTTTCTGGAGGTCATTCCAACCGGAGAGTCTATAAAGTCATAAAGTCGTAAAGTCTGAAGGTCTGTGATCTTAGGACTTTGGACTTTACGGACTTTATGAACTTTCTGACTCTTCGACTGTTGTCTTACAGGCGGGCCTCGATCAGTCCCCCCTCCCAGTCCTCCGTCCCCTTCCGCAACGTGATTCGCCTGACCTTCGCGTATCCAGCTTCATGAAGCCACCTAACCGTTTCACTGGCTGTATAGGTGTTGCCTCCTTCCGTGAAGAGCAGCATCGTGACCGCGAACAGGCTCGCTTCCTGGGGATAGAGCCCCTCTCGATCGAGCAAAAAAGCGTCCTGAATGATCAGCCGGCCCCCCGGCGCCAAGACCGAGGCCAGCTTGCGAAAGAGCCGCTGATTCTCGGCCGGTGAGTAGATGTGCAGGACGTTGGAATACCAGATTACATCATACCGACCGGGGATCTTTCGGCTCATAAAGTCCAGAGGCAGATAGGACAGCCGCCGGCCATGCTTGAGCGGGGCCGCGATTTCCTTAGCCACCTCCAGAGCCGGGGCTCGATCGCAGACAGTGGCAGTGAGATCGGGATTCTTGGCGAGGAAGGCCAAGGCATAGGTGCCGGGACCGCCTCCCAGATCCAACAGGGTCTTCACGCCCTTCAAGTTCACCTGCGCCGCGACTTGGGGCGCCACCTCCAGCGATCGCTGGTGCATGGCCCAGCTAAACTGCCTCCGGTACTTCGGATCGTCCGGCGCCTCATGCTCCACCGGCCTCCCGCTCCGGACGCTGTCGGTCAAACAGGACCAATCGTCCCATTGGCCGCGCAGCAGGTCCAGATAGGCTCCTCGGAAGGCCTTATGCCTGGCATTGAGGGCCGTGCCGGCAAATCGCCCGCTCCGATAGAGCAAGCCACGTTTGCGGAGCAGGCGGGCGCTGGCCAGGTTTCGGCAGAGAATCTCAAGCCCGCGCCGGCTCACGCGCAGTCGCTTCGCCAACGACGGCACGGTCCAGGCACGACCGCCCATGACCGTAAAGAGGTCCAGTTCGAGCGCGGTCAAGACAATACGGGGAAGGCGGAAGGCAAAGACTGCATCCCGGAAGTCATCAAAACTGTGGAGAAGCCGGCTGCGAATCGCTCACCCCCTTGTCACGTCCTTACTTGAACAACTGCGCAAACCGGTCCGGCTGCAAGGGGGCCCATTTTGAAACGCCCAGGTTATCCTTGACGTGGTCGGTCTGTTTCATGCCGACTAAGGCCGTCCCGAGTCCGGGGGTAGACCGGACGAACTGAATCGAGCGCTGGGCGTCGGTGCCGTCCCCCAGCACCCCGCGCACCTCGGCCGGCAGGTTTCGGCTGAGTCGGCCTTGGAGGATCGACGCGCTGGATATGACGTAGATGCCCAAGGCCTTGGCTGCCTCCAAGAGACTGACCTTCACGCCGTTCAACGTCTGCGTCTGCTCGCCCAAGGCCTCCAGCATGCTCAGATTGTACGGCAACTGGACAACCTTGAAGTGGTGATCTGGTCCGGCCACCTCCTCCGCCAGCTTCACCAGTGCCTCCAGCGACAGATGCCCGCCGGAGCCGGGCTTGGCGCGATAGCCGTCCCAGGTGGCGGTCCCGTACAACCTGAGCCGGCCTTGCGACACGGCCTCTTCGAGCGTTTCGAAGGCGGCCCGCATGCGCGTGAGGAATTCCTCCTGCGAGACCTCCTCCAACTGCATCTCCGGGTTGTGCAGGTAATAAAGGTCAAGACAGGACAGTTCCAGATTAGCCAGGCTGGCGTTCAATTGATGCCGGAGGTACTTGGGAGTCATGCAGTGGCAGTCCGCCACCACATCGGTCGTTTGAAGGATGCCGGGCATGACGAAGGCCTGTTGCAGGTACGCATACGTGTCACGCGGCGGGGTCCCGTCATACGGAATGAAGCCGCCCTTCGTCGCGACCAGAACCTCATCGCGCCGGCAAGCCCCGTCGCGGACCGACTCGGCAAGGGCCTGCCCGATCATGCGCTCGCTCCGCTGGCAGCGGTAGTTGATCGCGCTGTCGATGACGTTGCACCCGGCAGCGATCGCCTGCTTCACGGCCGCCAGGTAGAGCGCGTCGGTCCCCGCGTCATGTCCGCCCAGATAAGTCCCGAGGCCGATCGAGGAGAGCGCCAGCCCTTCCGGTCCCTCCCGGAAATGACCTGCGTGAGCCAGGCCGGCGCCAACCATCCTGTCTCGATAGCGCCTGGTCCCCTCCTCCGTCACATGTCCCTCGATCGCCATCCCTTATCCTTTCTATCCCTCTCCCTCCACCCCTCACACCTGACGCCTGACGCTTCACGTCTTCGCAGTGACCTGCTCCCGGCACCAGCGGATGGTTTGCATGATCTCATCCGGCTTCCCGAAATCAACCGCGCGCTGGAAGAGAACCGCCACATACGCCTCGTTCATCTCGGTGTTCTCCTCGAAGCCTGCTCCGAGAAATATTGGCCTGACTTTGGACGCAAACGGCTGCAAGTAGTACTTGGCTTGCTTGGCCACCTCATCCGTGCCCAGATCCTCCGGCGTCCCATCCGACAACAGGCTCATGATGTCATCCATGGCCATGCCGACTTGACAGACCAGGCGACCGTCAGGGGTGATCTCCAGCAACCAGCCCTCCTCGTTCAACTCAAGGGCCAAGGCTCCGCCCGGCTCCAGCTCGTAGAGGTTCGGCTCCCGCTGACGCAACAGCGCCCGCGTGGTTTCCCATGCCGGTAACGCGACCACTGGCTCGCTCATGTCTGAATCTTCCCCGGAGAAGTCGGGCTCTGCCCTGCTTCAGCCAGACGCGCCCGCAACTGTTCCAAGCGTTTGCTGTTCTCCTCCAGCTTGGGCAACCGGTATTTCCGGTCCATTTGGACGACCAGTTCAAGCAGCTCGGCCGCCTCCGTGAGCCGGCCGAGCTCTTC
>VGXG01000082.1 GCA_016873395.1 Nitrospira sp.
ATGTTCGGCTGGCTCAACAAGGGAGGGGCGGAGTTTCTGCCTTTATCCCGCTTCCATTTTGGGGGTCTTGGAACTGGCATGATGAAGCGGGTCATGCGTGAACACCGCATGCCGGATATTCCTGAGTTGATCCAGACGGCGCAAGACCTCGGTGTGCGCTTCATCGCCTGTACCACCACCATGGGGTTGATGGGCATTAGCAAAGACACGTTGATTGAGGGTGTCGATCAGTTGGCCGGGGTGACGACCTACCTCGCTGAGGCAAAGCAGGGCAGCGTCAACCTCTTTATTTAACAAGGAGAGCCATCAGCTGTCAGCATGCAGCCGTCAGCTTGTCGGGAAGCCCGGTCTTGTCCGAGAGCTTTCCCCCGGCTTTGCTGATAGCTGAAGGCTGACAGTTGATCGCTATGGAAAGCATGATTCAAGCCGACGTCAAGCTCGATACCCTGGGGTACTTCTGCCCCATGCCGATCATTATGACCTCAAAAAAGATCAAAGAACTCCTCCCGGGCCAGGTGCTGGAGGTGATCTCGGATGATGAAGGCATCAAGAAGGACATGCCTGCTTGGTGCCAGACGACCGGTCATGAGATGGTGGGATTGGAAGAGGAGCAGGCCGACTCGAAGCCTGTCTACAAGGCGTTTGTGAAGAAATCCAAGTCCTAAATCAATGCCGGCGGGGGCACCGCCGGGGCCCGCTAAAAGCCGGAGGCGCCTGTGGCGTCCCCGGCTTTTTTATTGTCTTGCCTAAGCCTTGTCCCTCTTCATTCACACAATATGTTGTCATAGAAAATAACCGCCCCCCTGTATATTGTAGTTTTTTCTTGACAATAAGTTGATGATTTGTTAATGGACCTTCCCAACTGATCTCTGGCACTTGCCGCTGACAGGATGTGAACCCCGGCCTTTCTTGGCTTCCAGGGGGGTTTCAATGTCTGGACGTGCAGGGCCCGCTGGGCGTACCGGTCCTTTCCTGCAACCACTCTTATTCGGTCCCCTTCGCCATCGGCAAAACCGCATCAACAGGCCGACCAAGGTTGCCCGCCGCCGTCCCCTGTCGCCTCATGCCCACTCAATAAGCACCGACTCACAATGGCGGGGTTGCCTTGACCCGAATCCATGACATCCCTTGCAACTCGATGCATCCACGGACAAAGATTTCACTGGAGGCAAAAGAACGATCCGCTCACAGCAAAGGAAAAGTTATCAGTCCTCAGTGTTCGGTTTTCAGTTTCATGACTGAAGACTAATGACTGAAAACGGGCTATTCGCTAGCAAGCTTGAAGAATTTGAGTCTACTGGAGGCACAGTAACTATCCGCCGCGATATGATCGAACGCGGCGGTTCTCGCAAGCTTGGTATGGAGGTGGACAGATGGGAGAGCATAGCTCCGCCCTCGACGACACTGTGCTTCACATAGAGGGGCAGGTATTCAACAGCGCCACCCAGTCGCAGCTCGAGCCGATTCTTGATGAAGAGGGCGGGCGAGGGGAAGCCGTTCTTGTGGAATCCATGCTGGAGCGGGTCATCATCGTGACGTTGAAGCACGATACCCTCGCCCTATCCGACATCAACGCGATGCGCCGGGCGATGGTTCGTGCTCAGGCTTGTCGCGCGGTCCTGTCTGTACCGCCCCAGGCGACGATCTCCAATCCGGTCATGCTCCTGGCGACGCTGTCGAAGATTCAGATCCAACGTCGAGCGCCGATGGACTCGCATCCTTGAGGAGGGAAAGGAGGAGAACGATTCGAGGCAGTCGGCGACGCTGCTGCAAGGAAGTGAAGGATAAGGCGAAAGGAGGGAATGCATGTCAGGACCCTTCAGCCTGAGGTACCTGCATCTCTTTGTTCGGGAAAAGTCGCCCGGCGCATTTATCCTGTCTCGAAACGGAAGGTCGGCCGATTTCGTGGGTGGAAGCGGCGGGGATGTGGCGGCCGAATTACGACGGTACGCAGACCGATCAGGCTATCGTTACTTCTGGTTTGCGCTGGCGTCATCGGCGGACGAGGCTGCCCGGCTCGAGCATAGCTGGCACCACCGGTACCGTCCGACGGACAACGCGGCTCCTTCACGGTCGCAAGGGGCTGACTGGCACTGCACGATTGAAGGGTGCGCTGCCTGTGCCTTGGCTCAGCCCATGCGCTGAGCGTGCCTGTCCCTTGAGCCGCTGACTCTCCGTGCCCGTGAGGCTGTGCCTGGCCGGATGAATGCGCAGGCTGTTGTTCGCTGCGCCTTTCCCTTGACTTGGCTGGGTGATGCCTTTACCGTACCTCTCCTGAATCTCTCCGGTTGCCCTCCAAGCTGCCATGCTGCCGATCAAGGACAAGCCGCTGCTCGTGCGAAACTGCGGACAACTGCTGACCTTGCGCGGTCCCGACCGGCCGCGGAGGGGAAAGGAGATGGACGCGCTTGGGATCATCCGCTGCGGCGCGCTGCTGGTTCAGGATGGGCTGGTGTCGAGGATCGGGTCCGACGACTCCGTCAGCCGGTTGCCGGTGGCGCGCCGGGCTGCCTGTGTGGATGCCGGCGGCAAGGTGGTCCTGCCCGGCTTTGTTGATTCCCACACCCACGCCCTCTTCGCGGCTTCGCGGGTCGACGACTATGTCGCTCGGATCAAAGGCGCGACCTACGAGCAGATCGCTCGGGCTGGCGGAGGGATCAAGGCCAGTGCCAGGCTGATGCGCAACGCCGACGAGCGAGCCTTGGCCGATCACCTGCACAGGGTCATCCGGCTGTTTCTGGAGTATGGGACAACCGCGCTGGAAGTGAAAAGCGGCTATGGGCTTGAGATCGACCAAGAGCTGAAGATGCTGAGGGTCATCAAGGCAGCCCGTGGACCGATGGACCTGATTGCCACGCTTCTCATCCACGATGTTCCGTCTCGTTTCAAGCATCGTCGTGCGCACTATCTTGACCTGGTCAAGGGACGATTGATCCCTCAGGTTGCCCGCGAGAAGTTGGCGGACTACTGCGACGTCTTTTGCGACCGGGGCTATTTCTCGATTACGGAAACGAGAAACCTGTTATCTGTCGCCGCTTCTTATGGGATGGGATTAAAGCTGCATGCGGAGCAGATGGCCCATTCCGGAGCCGCCGCGATGGCGGCGAGACTGTGCGCGACCTCCGTCGATCACTTGGACCGTGTGACGAATGCGGACATCAGGCGGTTGCGAGGCACCGGCACGATTGCCACCCTCTTGCCGGGCAGCGTCCTGCACCTGGGCACAGGACAATACCCGCCGGCCAGGCGGTTGATTCAAGCCGGAGTTCCGGTGGCCCTGGCCACCAATTTCAACCCGGGCAGCTCGCCGACGCTGAGCATGCAGATGATCCTGTCTCTGGCCTGCTCCCAGATGCGGCTCAGCCCGGCCGAGGCCATCACAGCGGCCACCATCAACGGGGCGCACGCGGTGGGCCGGGGCGGTCATCTGGGGTCGCTGGAAGTGGGAAAGCAGGCGGATCTCGTGGTGATGGACGCGGCCGATTACCGGGAAATCCCGTACTTCTTCGGGATGAACCACTGTCTCACGGTGGTAAAGAAGGGGCGCGTGGTATTCTCAAAGCTCGGGTAGGAACCATGCAGCCACTCGTGGAGTGTGTGCCGAATTTCAGCGAAGGCCGTGATGCAGACAAGGTCCGCGCCTTGGTGGCGTCGGTCCGGGCCGTGCATGGCGTCTTCTTGCTGGATGAGGAGATGGACCCGGACCACCATCGATCGGTGCTGACCTTCGTCGGTCAGCCGGAATCGGTGGCTGAGGCGGCCTTTCAAGTCACGAAGGTGGCGGCGGCCTTGATCGACCTGAGGCAGCACCGGGGAGGGCATCCACGCGTGGGCGCGACGGATGTCGTGCCCTTTGTGCCGATCCGGGGAGTGACGATGGAAGACTGTGTGGTGCTGGCGAAAAAGGTGGGCCAGCGCATTGGGAAAGAACTATCGATCCCGGTCTTTCTGTACGAGCGAGCTGCCTCCCGTCCGGACCGGGCTCCCTTGGAGTCAATCCGACTGGGAGGGCTGGAAGGGCTCGCCGACCGGATGAAGGATCCAGCCTGGACGCCTGATTTCGGCCCTCCGACGTTACATCCGACCGCCGGGGCCACCGTCGTCGGCGCCAGGCCCTCCCTTATCGCCTACAACGTCAATTTGCAGACAGACGATCTCGCGCTGGCCAAGGCCATCGCCAAGAAGATCCGGACGTCGGGAGGGGGGCTGCCGTCTTTGAAGGCCATCGGGGTGGCACTGCCCAGCCGACGGCTCGTGCAGGTGTCGATGAACCTGACGAATTATGAAGA
>VGXG01000083.1 GCA_016873395.1 Nitrospira sp.
GCCTGCTCGACGAGAGCGGGTTCCCGGGTCTTCCGGGGGCTGCCTGGCACCAGTGGGGCCACTATCCGCTCACGCCGAACAGCGGCAACAAGATCCGCTACAATCTCTTTGAGCGGTTCCTTGGCGATCGCTGGGATGGAGGCGCGATCTATACGATGGGCCAGCAAGGCCATTCTCTGGACGATCCTTGTTGATCGAAGGCAATGTGGCGATCGCGAAACGGTCTTCAGCCGGAGGGAACACCTTCTATACGGACGGAGGCAGCCGGTACGTCAAGCTCAAGAGCAACGTGTCGCTGAACAATCATATCGGACGCATGGACTTCGGGCTTCCCCCCAGGCCCAACGATCCGCTTCCCTACATTTCTGCGGCCGGGTCCAAAGAGATCATAACCTTGAACCAGATTCCCAATGGGAGCGACAGCGGTGGCTGCGTCACCTACGGGGAGATCGTGTTTGAGGACAACTATTGGCTGGAAGGAACGATGCCGGCGAAGGAGTTGTTCATCGGCTTGTTCGATTTGGCCGCCAGCAGCGTCTTGTCATGGTTCGATCCCTATTCGATAGAGGGCTTCTTCAACATTTGCCCGTACACGGACAAGGCGAGCGGCATTTCGTATCCCACGCAGCTCACCTGCCTCAACAACCACATGATCAAAGGGCGGAGTGACGTGCCAAAGCAGATCCTGGACAACGCGGGGGCGCAGGTAAAATGAAGCTCCCGTAGCAAGCTGCGTGGCATTCGGCGAAGGAGAATAAGGGCGGCTGGCTACGCGCCGGGCCTTACCGCTTGGACGGGGAGAGCCGCTTGGCCAGACGCCTGGCAAGGCGCACCATCGCGGGCGAGCGGTCGGCCGGGTTCAAGAGCACGTTCAAGACGTGCATTTGCTTCTTGTCCGCCACGGCTTCATCCAGCGCCCGCACCACCTCGCCGTGGGTGCTGACTCGGTGGCCGATCCCGCCGCCCAATAGATCGCAAATCTTCTCGTAGCGCCACTCGTGGACGTCGTTGAAGGGACCGTCCAGAATTTCCCGCTCCGTGCTGTACCCCCGGTTATTGAGAATGATGACCACCGGCGCCTGGCTGTATCGGAGGCAGGTGGAGAGCTCCGTGCCGGTCATCTGAAACGCACCGTCACCGACCAGCACGATCGGTCGGAGCGAATGACCGGCGAACCCGACGCCAACCGACGCCGGGACTGCGAAGCCCATGGACGTGTAGTAGGCGGGGGAGATGAACTCCGCGCTCTTGTGCACGCGCAGGTCGGCTCCCGCAAACAGCGCCTCGCCGATGTCGGCGACGACCAGCATCTTCGCATCCAGCAGGCTCTCCAGATGGCTAAACAGGCCGCGCAAGGTCGCCGGCTCGGTCCTGGCCAGGATTTCCGGCGTCACGCTGCGAGGCGTCGGAAGCGGGCGGGACTGGAACGGCTGCATCGGCGCGGCAACCAGCGCGCGCACGAAGTCCTCGAACCGCACCCCGTCATAGCGATGATGCTTGACCGTGATGGCGTCAGCCGTCGCATGGATGGCGCGCCCTTCCGCCAGCAGCGGAGAGTGCGCGCCCAGGTCCTCGATGTCCGTCAGGATCGAGCCGAGCATCAAGAGGCAATCGGCTTCGTTCACGAACTGCTGCACCTCGTCTCGCCCGATGAGCCCTCCGTACACCCCGACGAACAGCGGGTGGTCCTCCCGGATGACGGACTTCCCCAGCAGGGTGGAAGCAACGGGGATATTTATACGCTCCGCCAACCGCGAGACGTTGTCCTGCAAGTGAAAGCGATGCACCTCCGCGCCCACGAGGAGCACCGGGGTGTGCGCGGCGGCGAGCATCTCGCGGACCTCGGCCACGGCCTCCGCCAGGGCGGCAGGATCGCTCTTCTCTTCCGGCAGGGCGCCGGCGGAAGGCTTGATCGGCGCGTGAACGAGGTCGCGGGGGATTTCCAGATAGATGGGGCGCTTGTACCGCATCAACGCGGCCAGGGCCCGGTCGATTTCGCGCGAGGCCGTGAGCGGGTCGTCCAGCACGGCGGAAGCCACGGTCACCTTTTCAAAGACTTCCTTCTGCGTGGAAAAGTCGCGGACCATGTGGTGCAGATAGGGATTCCGCACCCGCTCCGCCAAGCCGGGCGAACCGGTGAGCAGCACCACGGGCGACCGTTCCGCATAGGCACAGGCCACCGCGTTGACGACATTCAGTCCCCCGACGCAGTAGGTCACGCAGATTCCGCCGATGCCGCGTATCCGCGCATAGGCGTCGGCGGCAAAGCCGGCACAATCCTCGCGCGTCATCCCGACGTACTTGATGGGAGACTCCTCAATCAGTTGGCAGAGAGTGAGCACGTAGTCGCCGGGGACCCCGAAAATATGGCGCAGTCCCAGCCCATGCAACCGTTCAATCAACAAGGAGCCGATCGTTTTGTTCGTCGTCATACGGAAGCTTCCTCAACACACCACATCTTTTTAACCTGTGGCTCGTTGAATGTCCAGCGGGCCCTATGATAAGGAACCCTGTGGCCTCTTCTCGTCCTCACCCTCCGTCGCCAACCCCGACCGCTTCAATGAAACCTGCCGAGCCGCCTCCCGTCATCCCATCCCACGTGCAGCTTCCGGAAATCACCGTCAAAGGCGTGGTGCTGTCGATTGCCTTAGCCGCCGTTTTGGCCGGAGCCAATGCCTATCTGGGGCTCTTCGCCGGCATGACGGTTTCCGCTTCGATCCCGGCGGCCGTGGCCTCGATGGCTATCCTACGATGGTTCCGCCGGTCCAACATTTTGGAGAACAATATCGTCCAGACCGCCGCCTCGTCGGGCGAGGCCCTTGCGGCCGGGGTCATCTTTACGATTCCGGCCCTGTTGTTGATCGGCTATTGGCATGCCTTCGATTATTGGCAAACTACGGTTATCGCCCTGGTGGGCGGGCTGCTGGGCGTGTTGTTTACGATCCCGCTCCGCCGGGTTTTGATCGTCACGGCGCGATTGCGGTTTCCAGAAGGGGTCGCAACGGCGGAAGTGCTGAAGGCAGGAACGGGAACCGGTGGATCTGGCGCGATCGCTGACGCCTCGGCCGGCCTCAGGACTCTGCTGGCCGCCGCGCTGCTGGGAGGAGCCGTCAAGCTGGGAGAAAGCGGGGTGCGTCTGTGGACCGAGGCTCTGGAAGGGGCCCTTCAGCTCGGACGCTCGGTAGTCTACCTTGGCCTCAACCTGTCGCCGGCGCTCCTGGCGGTAGGATTCATCATCGGCTTGCCCACGGCCTCCGCCGTGTTTCTGGGCGGGGCTCTAGGGTGGCTGATCCTGCTACCGGCTTACGGAGCACTGGCCGGCATACCGGAGGGCTTGGTCAATAGCCTGGACGGAATCGCGACAGCCAAGTCCCTCTGGAGCGCGAAGATCCGCTATGTCGGGATCGGCGCCATGTTGGTCGGCGGCCTCTGGACCCTCATGCAGCTCCGCACCCCAATCGTGCAAAGCCTGCTTGGGTTAACAGCAGCCTACCGCGGTGCAATGACCGGCTCAGAACCGGGAGAACGTAGCGCGCGCACCGAGCAGGATGCCTCGCTGCACTGGATCATCCTGTTGGCGGGACTGTCGCTCATCCCGATGGCGCTGCTCTATCGGGGCGTCGTCGGAAACGGCTGGGTGGCGCTGGGCATGACCCTGACCATGGCAGCCGCTGCCTTTCTCTTTTCCGCCGTTGCCGCTTACATGGCCGGCTTGGTCGGCAGCTCCAGCAATCCTGTCTCAGGCGTCACGATTGCGACGATCATGCTGGCAGCGCTGCTCTTGGTGCTGGTAATGGGGCCAGGCCATCCAGTTGGGCCGGCCGCAGCCCTTCTGATCGGAGCCGTCGTCTGCTGCGCAGCGGCGATGGGAGGCGACAACCTCCAGGATCTGAAGACCGGCCATCTGGTCGGCGCCACCCCCTGGAAGCAGCAGGTGATGCAGGTGCTCGGGGTAGCCACTGCCGCCCTGGTGATCGTGCCGATCCTGGCGCTCCTACAGGCGAAGTACGGAATAGGGGACGTGACCGCGGCCCATCCTCACCCTTTGAGCGCCCCTCAGGCGACGCTCATGGCCAGCCTGGCGGTGGGAGTCTTCGGCAACAGCCTGCCCTGGCTTCTGGTCGGGCTCGGCGCCGCTATCGGGATCGGCGTGATCCTGCTCGACCGTCGGCAAGGACTGGCCGGTTCTTCCTTTCGCCTCCCGGTGCTGGCCGT
>VGXG01000084.1 GCA_016873395.1 Nitrospira sp.
GCAACGGCCCCAAGTGGTATAACTTTGACCCTTCCAAGTGGCTCATTTTCTCCCTCTCGAAACTGGGGTTGGCTTACAATCTCCAGCGATACCAAGACGAGGGGCAAACGAAGGCCATAGCCTCCCCCGTCGCCTATCAATAGGCGTTCTCAGGCGCCCTCTCAACCGCTTTTGCTGGCATTATGCATTCCATTCTTGCGTGATCACGCCTCCTGGATATTTTTTATAACATATTGATTTATAACATGCTGTTTGCGTTTGACAGGCATGGTTCCATTTTGATATAAATAACCGACCTTTTTAGTCTGCGATCAAATTAGTCGGCATAGAGTTTTGTGGGGCCAAATCATCTTATTATAAACATTCATGCGAAGACCTGCCTAAAGCGTGCTCAACTCTGTTCAGGCAGGTAATTCTATAGAGGAGACCCACCATGCATTGTCCACGCTGCAAAGGAGTCATGGTCCGGGACGTATTTGAGGACCTGATGGATGATACAGGTTCTTTGTTCTTTAACGGATGGCGCTGCATCATATGCGGAGAGATTTTGGATCCGGTTATCGCGAACAACAGAGACACCTCCCCTTCGCCCCTCATTGGTCGTGCTCGGAAAAAGTTTGCAACCCAACTCAGTTGAGCCATACGGACCACCAAGCCACCTCGCCGTCTCACGCCCGTTCCTAGCGGAAGGGCGAGGAACGATCATGACCGAGAAGGATCGCATGACATGGCGGAAGTGAACGAACAGCAAAAGCAGGGTCACGGGATGGACAACCTCATTCCGAATGTGAAGCATGTCATTGCCATCAGCAGCGGCAAGGGTGGGGTGGGGAAGTCAACCGTCGCCGCCAACCTGGCCGTGGCCCTCAGCTTGGCAAAGGCAAAGGTCGGCTTGATGGATGCGGACGTGTACGGGCCGAATATCCCGATGATGATGGGAGCTCCCACGCCTCCCGAGCAGCAGGACGGGAAGATCAAGCCGGCTGAAAGCCACGGGGTCAAACTGATCTCCATGGGATATTTCGTGCCGGAGGAGACCGCCGTCGTCTGGCGTGGCCCCATGATTCATACAGCCATCCAGCAATTTTTCCGTGACGTCGTTTGGGGTGACCTGGATTACCTTCTTGTGGATCTGCCTCCAGGGACCGGCGACGCCCAACTGACCATCTCGCAACTCGTACCTCTTTGCGGGGCCGTGACCGTCACCACCCCGCAGGAGGTTGCCCTGCATGACGTACGCAAAGGAATGATGATGTTTCAGAAGGTGAACGTGCCTCTGCTTGGAATCATCGAGAACATGAGCTATTTTGTCTGCGGGCACTGCGGCGAACGCACCGATATCTTCTCCAGCGGCGGCGGCGAGCGAGCGGCGGAAAAATTGGGTATTCCGTTCTTGGGCCGGATACCGATCGACCCTGCCATCAGAGCCGGTGGGGATGCAGGCGCTCCGATCGTGGTGGTCGACCCCGCCTCGCCCCAGGCGGCCGCTTTTCGGGAGATTGCCGCCAAGATCATGGCCCAGGTCAGTCAGGGTGCCGGCTCCGAGCAGAAAGCAGCGCCCATTGGGAGTTTGCTGAACAAGATCAAACGCCCCCTTGGCAGCGGGTAGCTGGATACGCCTCGCCGGAAGACACACGGAACCTCGATCAGGAGGAGTCAACCATGGCGGAGTTCGTGCGGGTGGCAGGGACGACGGACGTGTCGGCAGGGAACGGCATCGTGGCTGAAGTCAATGGCCAGTCCATCGCCCTCTTTAACGTAGATGGAACTTTTTACGCGATCGACAATACCTGCGTGCACCGGGGCGGCCCTCTGGGGGAAGGGGAGTTGTCCGGTGACACAGTAACCTGTCCCTGGCATGGATGGGAGTACAACGTGAAGACCGGCAAGTCACTCAACAACCCCTCGGCCTGCGTGAAGTCCTACGAGGTGAAGGTCGAGGGCGCAGACGTGAAGGTGCTGCTCTGACCTGCTCTTCCCGCGTGCCACTGGCTTGAGTCCAATCACAACGTCCTGCATAATGGGTCTTGATGGACCGTCAAGACCTCCTGTCCCTCTACCGTCAGATGCTCCTGATCCGCCGTTTCGAGGAAAAGTCGGCAGAGATGTACGCTCTGGCCAAGATTGCCGGGTTTCTCCATCTCTACATAGGCCAAGAAGCCGTTGCCGTAGGGGCGATCGCCGCGATCGGACCGGACGATTACGTGATCAGCTCCTACCGGGACCACGGCCATTGCCTGGCACGGGGGACGGACCCTTGTCTGGTAATGGCCGAATTGTTCGGCAAGGCGACCGGGCTCTGTAAGGGCAAGGGAGGGTCCATGCATCTGGTGGACGCCGCCCGCAACTTCATGGGCGGCTATGCGATCGTGGGCGGGCACCTGCCTTTGGCGACCGGTCTCGCCTTTGCCGCCCGGTATGAAAAACGGCAACAGATTGTCCTGTGTTTTTTCGGTGAAGGTGCCTTGCCCAGCGGTCATGCCCACGAAGCATTCAACCTGGCGGCTTTGTGGAAGTTGCCCGTGATCTTCATCTGCGAAAACAACCGCTATGCGATGGGTACTCCCGTCGAGCGAGGGGTCGCCCTCTACGCGAACGTCACCGAAACCGCCCGCCCGCACGGGATTCCGACGGAGCGGGTGGACGGCATGGATGTCCTGGCGGTGCGGACGTTGGTGTGCGACGTCGTCCAGCGCGTGCGCGCTTCTCCCGGACCCTGCTTTATCGAGGCGACCACTTACCGCTTCATGGGCCACTCCATGGCCGACCCGGCCCACGGACATTATCGAACCAAGGAAGAGGTCGAGGAGGAACGGAAGCGGGATCCCCTGACGTTGCTGCGGCAGACCATGGTGGCCAATCACCTCCTCACCGAGGCCGATCTGAAGCCGGTTGAGCGGGAGGTGGCGGAGCTCGTCGCCTCGGCGGTGAAATTTGCCGACGAAAGCCCCTTCCCGCCGCGAGAAGCCCTTTATGAAGATGTCTACCATGAGTAGCCCCTTGCTGCTCTCCTACCGTGAAGCGCTGAACCAGGCCATGCGCGAGGAGATGCGGCGCGACGGCCGGGTCTTCCTGATCGGCGAGGAGGTCGGCTACTACCAGGGTGCTTTCAAGGTCAGCAAGGGGTTCGTCGAGGAGTTCGGCCCGCAGCGGGTACTCGACACCCCGATCACGGAGGCCGGCTTTACAGGACTGGCCACCGGGGCGGCGATGGCCGGGTTGCGCCCGATCGTGGAGCTCATGACCTTCAATTTCGGCATTCTGGCCCTGGATCAGATCGTCAACAATGCGGCCAAAATCCGGTACATGTCCGGCGGCCAACTGTCGGTCCCGATGGTGATCCGGGGACCGGGCAGTGCGGCACATCAATTAGGAGCGCAACATTCCCAGAGCCTGGAGGCGTGGTTTTGTCACGTGCCGGGCCTGAAAGTGATCGCGCCGGCCACCCCGCATGATGCCAAGGGCCTCCTGAAAAGCGCCATCCGCGACGAGAACCCTGTGATCTTCATCGAAGCGCAACTGCTCTATGGGACCAAGGGAACGGTCGGGGAAGGGGACTATACAATCCCGATCGGCAAGGCTGACATCAAGCGCCAAGGCCGGGACGTGACCCTCGTCGCCTACAGCAAGATGCTGCTGCTGGCGCTGGAGGCGGGGGAAAAGCTGGCCGGGGAGGGGATCGACGCCGAGATCGTGGACCTCCGGACGTTGAAGCCCCTGGACATCGAAACCATCGTCGCCTCGGTCAAGAAGACCGGGCGGCTCGTGATCGTGGAGGAGGGCTGGCATTTTGCCGGACTTGGCGCCCAAATTGCCGAGAGCGTCTACAGCCAGGCCTTCGACTATTTGGACGCTCCGATCGTCCGGGTGACGGGCGAAGAGGTCCCGATGCCCTACACGAGGCCTCTTGAGGATGCGGCCATCCCGGACCTGGCCCGCGTGGTGACGGCAGTCAAGCGGCTGCTCACGAGAGGTTAAAGGCAAAAAAATCTCCGCCCGCAGTATAAAAAGAAGTTGTCAGTCCTCAGTTGTCAGTCCTCAGTTTTCAGTTCTCGGTTTCATAACTGACGACCGAAAACTGACTGCTTGCTGCAAGTTTGGTATGGAGGATCCTATGCCTTCCCAGTCTGCCTCGCCCGGTCACATCGAAATC
>VGXG01000085.1 GCA_016873395.1 Nitrospira sp.
CATGGGCAAGCTGAGTGATCAGCTCAAGGCGCCTGTGCCCAAGGTGCGTCAGGCCCCCCTTGCTGCACTGAAGGGCCTCGAACTCCCGGTCCGGTCGGACGTTGGAGACAAGTTGACCGCGCATGTGGAATCGGAGTTTTCGGACGGGACGCGTGTCTGGATTGATATTGAAGATGCGTCAGACGCCGGGTCGAAGCTCTCGATACGGGTCGGTTTGATGGGCGATGAGGCAAAGTCGAGAAAAATCCTGGAGGCGATCAAGCGACACCTGTAGATTCACGGAAAGCACCCCGCCCCAGGCGATGAAACAGCACCCGGTCCTAGCTAAGGTCTCTGTTAACCGCTGATCGCGTGGAGGGGGCTCCTGGTCGTGACGATCGGGAGCCCCACCTCATACCTTCTCCACTGTGGGGAGAGGGGTATCGAAGCGTGACAGGTCTTTCTCCATTCGCTTCCTCCGCTGATTTACTCCTGTCTTTTCTTGGGGTGTCTTCGTCCATTCTATGGTAGATTCCCTTTATGGGGCAGCATGATAAACTCCTGGATCAAATTCTGCGGGGTGCCTCAGACGCAAACGTCCCATTCGATGACTTGTGTCGCCTGCTTCAACACCTGGGGTTCGAAGAGCGTATCCGTGGCAGCCACCACATTTTCAGAAAGGACGGCGTTCAGGAGAGGATCAATTTACAGCGTGACGGGAACAAGGCAAAAGTGTACCAGGTGCGTCAGGTACGCGCTGGGAGGTGAAGGCCATGCATAAGTACGAAGTCATTATCTATTGGAGCAACGAAGACCGGGCATTTATCGCCGAAGTGCCAGAATTGGCTGGTTGCATGGCCCATGGTCCGACTCAGGAATCAGCCCTCACTGCGGCGAATGAAGCCATTCAGTTGTGGATTGACACAGCGAAAGAGTTCGGTGATCCCATCCCGGAGCCTAAAGGGCATCGTCTGATGCTTGCCTAGCCTTGCGCTCTCACCGATCCCCGGAGGTGTCGAAACTCGATGTCGGTGCTCAATCTGCCTGACGCTTGCTCACGTGACATGCCCAAGCTTGCTAAAGCCTGTCAGACATCTGCTGGCCCTGCTGCTCATCGTTCTCTCGGCATTGCCTGCTGATCCAGCCGGGGCGGCTGAAGCAATAGACAACATGTATCTCGCTGACTTGGTCAGCCGTGCTGCCGACGCCAAGCTTGCAGACGAGCGGGAGTGGCATCTGTTGTTGCACTACCGGGCGAACCGCCTGGGCGGCTGGACCAGCGAAGCGGATGACCCAGGCTTCTTTTTGGCTCCTACCGGCAAGACCGGCCCGCAGGCGGAGCTGGACGCCACGCTGACGCAATTCTTTTCATCCGACCCGGTCGGCCGATCCAAGCAGCCGGCCCAGTGCGCCTTCATCGCCCGCTACCACTGGCTGAAGGGCAAGTTGGCTTTTGATGACCGCCGTCTGCCACCGCAGCGCTGTGACCGCTTCGACGCCTGGTTCAAGGAACTCAACGCCCAGTCGGTCACGATGATCTTCCCCGCGGCCTTCTTGAACAACCCCGCCTCCATGTTCGGCCACACCCTCCTGCGCATCGATCAGAAGGGCCAGACCGAGCAGACGCGTATCCTGGCCTATACCATTAACTTTGCGGCGGACGTGCCGCCGGACCCGGGCCTCGAATACGCCGTCAAGGGGATGACGGGCGGATACAAGGGAAACTTTTCCACGACTCCCTATTACCTCAAGGTGCAGGAGTACCGGGACATCGAAAACCGCGACATCTGGGAGTACCGGCTGAACCTGACGGAGGACCAGATCAGGCTGATGCTCATGCATGCCTGGGAGCTGGGCAATACGCACTTCGATTACTACTTTTTCAAGGAGAACTGCGCCTATCAGGTGCTGACATTACTGGAAGTGGCCGATCCTGACTGGCACCTCACGGACCGGTTTCTGTTCTGGACCGTGCCGGCCGACACGGTGCGGGCCCTGACCGAACAGCCTGGTCTGGTCGGCGAGATCGTGTATCGGCCGGCCCGGAGCACGCAGATCAAGCGGAAGCGCGAGCGATTGTCGGAGGACGAGCAGGGCTGGTTCGGACAGATCACGCAGGACCCAGCCCAAGCCAAGTCCGAGACCTTCACGCGCCTGTCGCTGGACCGACAGGCCTTCGTACTGGACCTCGCCTCGGATTATCTACGGTACCGGAGCGTGACGGATGAGGGAAAGGCGGAGACCTACAAGGAACGCAACCGATCTGTCTTGCTCGACCGGAGCCGGCTCAAGGTGCTGTCCGAGGCGCTGCGCATCGAGCCGTACAGCGCGTCGCCGGAGCAGGGACACAAGACCTCGCGGGCCGGGCTCGGCCTCGGCTGGCGGAACGGCGAATTTTTTCAGGACTTGACGGTGCGGGCCGGGCTGCATGACCTGCTGGACCCGGACAAGGGCTACAATCCCGACGCGCAGATCGAGCTGGGGGTGCTGAGCCTCCGCCACTATCAGCCGCGTAACCAGACCAGGCTGGAGCGGGCCACGCTGGCGAACATTATCTCGCTCACGCCGCTGGACGCGCTCTTTCTGGCGCCGTCGTGGAAGGTCAGCGCCGGCATGGAAACCGTCAACCGGCCCGGCTGCAGCTCTTGCAGCAGCGGGAACCTGAACGGCGGCCTCGGCGGGGCAGTGGAGTCGCACCTCTGGCGCCGTGAAGTCCTGTTCGCTTTCGCCGAGGCGGACGTTAACGTCAGCGGCGCGTATCGGGAGCAGCATCGGATCGGGGGAGGGGGGACGTTGGGCGCGCTGGCCACCCTGTCGGACCGGTGGAAAATGATGGTCTCGACCACCTATCTCCGTTATCCTCTCGGCGACCGGTCGGATGACTTTCGGGTCTTTGTCGGACAACGGTACACAGTGCAGGACAACCTGGCGCTGCGCTTCGAGTTCAACCGGCGCTATGACGATACGCAGGCGGTGTTCTACGTCCAAGCATTTTTTTGAAGAAGTGGTCAGTCATCAGTGTTCAGTTTTCAGTAACTGAGAACTGACCACTGACCACTGACAACCGACAACGAAGACACGACATGTCCAATGTCCTCGATCAACTGTTCGTCTACCACCCGGCTCCCTGGATCGAGCGGGACTGGGCGCGCATCAGCAGTCTTCCGCTCCAGGAGGTCTGGCTGGACTCCCGCGATGGCGCCCGCCTGTTCGGCTGGTACGTGGAATCCAGGGAGACGTCGGCCGTGTTGCTGTGGTGTCATGGGAATGCGGGCAATATCATCCATCGGCTGGAGAACCTGGTTGAGCTCTACCGGCTGGGCCTCTCTGTCTTGATCTTCGACTATCGTGGCTATGGCCGCAGCAGCGGAACGCCGTCCGAGGAGGGATTATACCGAGATGCCCTGGCTGCCTATGCAGATCTCACTGAGACACGCCGCGTTGCGCCGGAGCGGCTGGTCCTCTTCGGCCGCTCCTTGGGCGCGGCCGTGGCCGGTGAGGTGGCCGGCCGGAAGCCGGTGGCCGGCCTCATCCTGGAGTCCCCTTTTCCTTCGGTCGGAGCCGTGGCCCGCGCCCACTATTTTGGCTTGCCGGTCGATTGGCTCCTCAGCGCGGAATTCAACCTGACCGAGAAGCTCCGGCGAATCTCGGCGCCGGTGCTGGTCGTGCACGGCGACCGGGATGAGGTGGTTCCGATCCAGTTGGGGCAACAGGTCTTTGCAGCGGCGAGAGAGCCCAAGTCCTTCTACCTGGTGTCCGGCGCCGATCACAATGACCTCTACCTGGTGGGGGGCAGGCCGTATTTCCAGCGCATCAAGCGGTTCGTGGTCGAGGTGACCCGGTAGGGGGTTGACGGTTATCTCTTGGCCTTCACGCAGCACTTCTGGTAAAGTGCGCCGACTTACGGAAGAAGCCTTTGAGAGG
>VGXG01000086.1 GCA_016873395.1 Nitrospira sp.
CCCATGCTGATCCAGACGTCGGTGTAGAGCACGTCGGCTCCCTTGACCGCGACAAGCGGATCCTCGCCGATCTCGATCGCCGCACCGGTCTGCTCCGCTTCGACGCGGGCCAGGTCCACGATCCTCTGGTCCGGTTCGTAGGCGGTCGGACAGGCCAGGCTGATCGCCATGCCCATCTTGGCTGCGCCTTCGATCAACGAGTTGGCGACGTTGTTGCCGTCTCCCACATAGGCGATCTTGACTCCTTTCAGCCGGCCCTTCTGTTCCCGGATGGTCAGGAGATCCGACAGCGCCTGACAGGGGTGGCACAGGTCCGTCAGTCCGTTGATGATCGGGATCGTGGCTTCGCGGGCCCACTCCTCGACCGTAGCCTGGTCGTAGGTCCGGATGACGAGGCCGTCCAGATACCGAGACAGCACGCGGGCCGTGTCGGCGATGCTTTCGCCCCGGCTGAGCTGAATCTCCGCCGCGGACAGGAAGAGGGACTGTCCGCCGAGTTGAGCGATTCCCGCCTCGAAGGACACCCTGGTCCTCGTGGACGGCTTCTCAAACAGCAGGCCCAGCGTGGCTCCCAACAGCCGTTGGTGCGGGATGCCGCGCCGCCGGAGCGTTTTCAGCTCCGCCGCCAGCTTCAAGAGGGCCACCACCTGACTGCGAGGAACGGCGCTTAGCGTCAGGAGGTCCTTCCCCGACGGGCGCGCTGAAGGGTGGCGCCGGGGCCGCTGCCGAGACAGAGAGCCCTGCTTACGCGCCGGCCCCGGCTGGTAACCTTTGTGAGACGCCCTGGGAAACAACGTCGCTTCCTTCTTGTTCCTGTGCAGATGACGGCCCGACCAGAGGGAATCCGGCTAGATCCGTTTGCTCAACACGTGAGACAACGTGTCCAGCAGCCGGTCGATCTCACGCTGGGTAACGATGAGGGGCGGCACGAACCGCAACACCCGATCCACCGTGCAGTTGATCAAGACGCCACGGGCGAGGCAGTCCGTCACGACCGGTTTGCCATCAACCGACAGTTCCAGGCCTTGCAGGAGCCCCAAACCTCGGACATCCTTGACGATCGGCAGGCGGTCCTTGAGGTCCTGCAGGCCCTTGGCTAAGTAGTTGCCTGCCACACGGCTCTGCTCCAGCACCCGGCCGTCCAGCAGGACGCGCAGGACCGCCAGGGAGGCGGCGCAGGCCAGCGGATTGCCGCCGAACGTGGAGGCGTGGGAACCGGGCGTGAAGGCCGCGGCGGCGTTGTCCGTCGCCAGGCAGGCGCCGATCGGCATCCCGCCGCCCAGTCCCTTGGCTAACGTCATGACATCCGGCTCGACCCCCAACTGCTCGTAGGCGAAGAGGGTGCCGGTGCGGCCCATGCCGGTCTGAACTTCGTCAAAGATCAGCAACAGGTCCCGTTTGCGGCAGAGCTCACGCAACCCTTTGAGGTAGGCGCGGCTCGCGACATGGACGCCTCCTTCCCCCTGGATCGGCTCCAGCAGAACGGCGGCGGTCCGGTCGGTCAGGGCCTGCTCAACCGCGGGCAAGTCGTTGAAGGGGACGTAGGTGAAGCCGGGAAGGAGCGGCTCGAACCCCTGCTGGACCTTCTCCTGACCTGTGGCGGTCAGGGTGGCCATCGTCCGGCCGTGGAACGACTGCCGCATCGTGATGATTTCATAGCGGTCGGGCCCGTACTTCTGGTGCGCATAGCGCCGGGCCAGCTTGATCGCCGCTTCGTTGGCTTCCGCCCCGCTGTTGCAAAAGAAGACCTTCTCGGCAAAGGAATGATCCACCAGCATCTGAGCCAGACGGACCTGCGGCTCGGTGTAATAGAGGTTGGAGGCATGCAAGAGCTGTTGCGCCTGCTTTTGAATGGCTGCCACGACGTCGGGATGGGCGTGCCCCAGCACGTTGACGGCGATCCCGGCCACGAAATCCAGGTATTCCCGCCCCTCCAGATCGTAGACACGGCTGCCTCGTCCTCGCACGATGGAAATCGGCGAGCGGGCATAGGTATTCATCAGATACCGCTCCGCGTCCTGTCTCAATTCCTCAGTCGGCATTCCGTTATATCTCCGCGTGAATTAAGGGAAGATAGCACATTATCCATGTCAACGCAACAGCAAAGCTCACGGTCAAGGCTCCATGTCCTCTTCTCGCTATTGGAAAATTCCATGCTGCCTGAGCTTGAGCAGGGGTGGCCGGAGTGTTATAAGGGTCCGCGAGGCAACGGGTAAGAATTCTCCCGCATGGCGGTGCCCCGTCGGATGGGCCTCCCACCTGCCAAGGGGAAGCGGGTCAGGAGGCCTGAAGGGTGAAAGCTTGTCAGAAATGCGATCAGCAAAACCCCGACGAGGCCCTCTTCTGTGGGCAGTGCGGGGCCTCCTTTTCAACCTCTTCGCCGGACCCTGCCGAAGCACCGGCCTTCGATGAAGCTCACCGGTGGCGAGCCTTCATCGGGCCGAACGCCGATCGATACCTGGAACAGTTTAGGAAGTTTACCGGCGGGACGCTTATCGCCGGCGGAGCGGGGCCTCGGTTTGCCCTGACCTGGCACTGGCCGGCCTTCCTGTTCGACCCCTTCCTCTGGTTCCTCTACCGCAAGATGTACCTCTATGCGCTGGTCTACGCAGTGGGGCCCGTGCTCTCGGCGTATTTCACAGGCGACTTCACGGTCGGGATCGTCTGGCGCATCATGGCCGGGGCCAGCGCCAACTATATCTACTACTGGCACGTGCGAGAGCAGCTCGCCAGAATTCGTGAGAAAGCAGGCCTTGATTACTCGGCGCAGGAGCGGCTCCTCAAGGACCTGGGGGGCATCCAGCCCTATGTCGTCTGGGTGGGGGTCGCGCTCCACCTCCTCCTGCTCGCTCTGTTGCTCGCGGCGATCCGGGAGGAACCTCCGGAGGGAGGAAAATTCAAGCCCGGCCGGATCGAGCCGGCTCCCAAGCGGACGGTCTTGTGAGTCGGCCTCTGTCGGCTTACCCGCGGTTGGACTGGGGACGGGACATCTGCCAGGCGAACCAGGCACGAAACCACTCGAAGTCATGCTGGTAGGCAGGGGCGGAAGGGTCGGCCGCAGCGCTCTTCTGCTCCAGCCTCGTGTAGGTGCGGGGCCAGTTCTTCTGCCACCAGGATTTGAGTTCGTCCGCCTGGTAGGGAATTCCTGAAGGCTGGTGGATGCCGGCGGCCGCCGCCACGTCTGCAATCAGCGGCCAGTAGCGATCCTTCCCCAATCCCAGTCCCTTGAAATGTTCCCGGAGCAGGAAGACAACCCAGATCTCCGCGCTGTGCTTCTTGTTGTGTTTGAACGGCTGCGTCTGCCTCAGCGGGATGGGATCGAAGTTTTTGATGACTGAGGTATAGTCGGGGCCGCCGTAGCTGCCGGCCACCTCGGCGATGCCCTCGAGCATGCGGGCCAGTTCCACCTCGACGACCGGCTTGGCTTGCGGAGATTCAGCCGCCGGCTCGCTGGCCAGAGGGTTGGGCGACGTCAGCAGTTCGATGAGCGGTTTCAGCTCGCGCAAGCGAGTCACTGCCGTCTTCAGAATTTGCTCTGATTCCAGCCAGTAGTCCTGGTCGTTCTTGGCGGTCCGCTCACGGCCGGCGGGAGGGAGCACCGGCGGAATCCAGTAGCGCAGCAACACGAACAGAATGTAGTGCACATCGCCGCCCACCCGCTCCACCCGTTCCAGCACGCCGCCCTGACCGAGCGCGTTCTTGAAAAAGAGCTGCACCCGCTCGACGACGCCCAGCCGCCGGGCCATCTCGACCCACCACCGCTCGATCTCGTGCCA
>VGXG01000087.1 GCA_016873395.1 Nitrospira sp.
GGTGTTCCGGTGAACTGCTCCCAGGTCAGTTCCCAGAGCTCCAGTGCCATCCGATTCCCGTAGTTCAGAATCGGGTCCGTCTCGGTCCCGTGCGAGGCCACCACGAAGGGGGCGGCAAAGAGCGCCGCCGCTTGATCCTCCGGGCTGCCGCCGCGGGTGATCAGTTCGCGGCCGGTCCAGCGGCGATGGCTGTCCAGCAGGAGCTGGACCCATTGAACCATCGCCGGTTCTTTCCAGGGCTCGGTGCCGGTCATGCTAGACTCAGAGCTGATGGCTAATAGCTGATAGCTGATGGCAGCGCGCCATTCATGGGGAGGTCGCTCAACGTCAACCGATCGGGTCGGAATGGTAGCACAGAATGCAGTCACTGGAGCAGACTAGTGCTGTTTCAACTTGATGAGCCAAATCGGCTCCGAAGCCCCCTCACCTTAGTCCTCTCCCCCTGGCAAGGGGGAGAGGGGAGGGTGAGGGGGTCGGTCGTTGGTCCAAATAGTTGGAACAGCACTAGCGGGCAGATCGTTTGCGCGGGATCCATGCGTCGACAATAATCTGGCAGGCACAGAATAGAACGTGGCGGTCGTCGGCTTTCACCAGCACCGCGGTCTCTCCGCAGTAGGAACAGGTTGAGACCCTGGGTCCCGGCTGAATGGTCCACCGTGGAATGGTGATGCGGTCCGGGCTGATACGGGGTGTCGCCATGCGGACTCTATCGGCGCGTCTTCAAGCGGACTTGAGCCGGCTCGCTTCCGAACAGAGGTAGTGCAGACCGGACGGCAAGCTTGCTATAATGATTTTCCCTCGGCGTGGAAGCCGGTTGGTTTATGCTGAAACGGTGAGGCAAGGGGTCGGAATCATGTCGGCGAGAACGATGTTCGACAAGATCTGGGACGCCCACGTCGTGCGGACGGAAGCCGACGGCACCACGCTCCTCTACATCGATCGCCAGCTCGTCCACGAGGTGACGTCTCCGCAGGCGTTTGAGGGGCTCAGGCTGGCCGGCCGACGGCCCAGGCGCCCCGCGGCCACGCTGGCGGTCCCGGACCACAATGTCCCCACCACGGACCGGCGGCTCGGCATCGCCGATTCGGTCAGCGCCGAGCAGGTCAGGACGCTGGAGAAGAACTGCGCGGACTTCGGGATCACCCTGTTCGACATGAACGACATCCGGCAGGGCATCGTGCACGTGATCGGCCCTGAGCAGGGCTTCACGCTACCGGGCATGACGATCGTCTGCGGGGACTCGCACACCGCAACCCACGGCGCCTTCGGCGCGCTGGCCTTCGGCATCGGCACCAGCGAGGTGGAGCATGTGCTGGCGACCCAGTGCCTGTTGCAGAACCGGCCGAAAACCATGCTGATCCTGGTGGAAGGACAGTTGTCCGACCGCTGCTCGGCCAAGGACATCATCCTCGCCGTCATCGGGAAGATCGGCACGGCGGGCGGCACGGGTCATGTGATCGAGTATGCCGGCTCCGCCATCCGTACCCTCTCGATGGAAGGCCGGATGACCATCTGCAACATGTCCATCGAGGCCGGCGCGCGCGCGGGCATGGTCGCGCCGGATGAGAAGACCGTCGCCTACATCAAAGACCGGCCCTTGGCGCCGAAGGGCGATCTCTTCGAGCAGGCGGCCGCGGCTTGGCCCCAGCTTCGCTCCGACCCCGGCGCCTCGTTCCACGAGACTGTCGAACTGCGCGCCGAGACGATCGCGCCCCAGGTGACCTGGGGGACCAGCCCCGGCATGGTGACCGGGGTGGACAGCAAGGTGCCGGACCCCCGGCAGATGCCGGATGAAAAATCCCGCAAGGCCGCGGAGCGGGCGCTGGAATATATGGCCCTCGTGCCCGGCACTCCGATCACCGGCATCAAGATCGACAAGGTTTTTATCGGCTCCTGCACCAACTCGCGCATCGAAGACCTGCGGCTGGCAGCCCAGTACGCCAGGGGGAAAAAGGTGGCCGCGGGCGTCCAGGCGCTCGTGGTGCCGGGGTCCGGCCTCGTCAAGCAGCAAGCCGAAGCCGAGGGCTTGGATCGAATCTTTCGTGAGGCAGGTTTCGAGTGGCGCGAGGCCGGTTGTAGCATGTGTCTGGCCATGAACGCCGATGTGCTCCAGCCTGGCGAACGTTGCGCCTCCACCAGCAATCGCAACTTCGAAGGGCGCCAAGGGGCGGGGGGCCGGACGCATCTGGTCTCTCCCGCCATGGCCGTGGCCGCGGCGGTGGAGGGCCATTTCGTCGACATCAGGACATGGAGATGAACAGGCGAGCGGCAAGAGGCAAGTGGCGAGTGGATAGACAGAGCAGGGGTTCCCATCCCCTTGCCTCTCGCCGCTAGCCACTAGCTCAAGGTTCTTTTATGCTGCCGTTTACGGCGCTGACGGGATTGGTTGCTCTGCTGGATCGGGTCAATGTGGACACCGACCAGATCATCCCCAAGCAGTACCTGAAAACGATCCGCCGCACCGGGCTCAAGGAAGGGCTGTTCTTCGACTGGCGCAAGCGGAAGGACGGGTCTCCTGATCCGGAATTCTTTTTGAACCAGCCCCGCTACCAGGGCGCCAGCATCCTCTTGACTCGCGACAACTTCGGCTGCGGCTCGTCCCGGGAGCATGCCCCCTGGGCGCTCTTGGATCAGGGGTTCCGCTGTCTCATTGCGCCCAGCTTCGCCGACATTTTTTACAACAATTGCTTTCAGAACGGCATTCTGCCGGTCATCTTGAAGCCGGAGGAAGTCCAGGCGCTCTTCCAGGCGGTCCATGCCCGACAAGGCTACAAGCTCACCGTGGACCTGGCCGCCCAATCCGTCACGACCACGGAAGGAACGTGCTACCGCTTCCAGGTCGATCCTTTCCGCAAGGACTGCCTGCTCAAGGGGATCGATGCCGTCGGCCTGAGCCTCCAGCACGACGCGGCGATCGGGGCCTATGAGCGGCAGCGCAAAGTCGAAGCTCCCTGGCTCTTTGCGGACCTGTGAGCGCTTCTTCAAGCTGCCGGCCAGAAAACCGCCAGACCACCCCAGTCTATTAAGTTCTCGCGCGATCCTGCCGACACCATACTGTATCCAAGTCTATTGTGTGGGGCACTGTGAACAGGCCAAGGGCAAAGTCCGACCTGCGGTCGTCTTCGTCGGCGATCCCTTCTAATTCTTGTCGGCTGAACACCTTCCCCGAGGGATTGCTCGGCGTGTTGACTACAATAGCCTTGGTCTTGCTCGTGACCGCACGCTCCAAGTCCTTCTGGGAGAAAGCCCAA
>VGXG01000088.1 GCA_016873395.1 Nitrospira sp.
AGATCATGATCATGGCGGTGCTACCAGCCGAAAGAGTGGAACCGTTGCTGGCCGGACTGAAGCCGCTGTTAGAGAAGCACTCGGGTGTGATGTTCGTGTCGGACGTGTCCGTTACCCGGCGCGAACGGTTTTAATTCGCCGCCACGACCTCTTCATTTACGATATGATCCTCCTGAATCTGTTCCTCTGCGTCATTGTCACGACCGTAGGATTCTGGATTCTCTGGGGCATCGACTGGCCCCTTGTCGTCGCCGGGTGGGCATTGACTTCTGGCGGATTCCTGTGGTGGAGAGCTCGTTCCGTTGCGGAGCTATGGGCGTGGGCAACTCTGGGTTTGGGCCTGGAAAGCTTTATCTGGCCAATCCTGGTGATGTCTCAGCTCAAGCAAGCGTCAGAGACACCCGCTGACGAGGAGCTGGGAACGATTCTGTCGGCCGTCGTGTTCGGTCTCTTTTCTTCCGTCTTTTGGCTCTCTTTTTCCTACGGCCTGTTCAAGCGGGCATGGAAATCCACATCCGACTCGGCTGGCCGTACCGCATCCGACGGAAAGACCTCACGCCCCGTCAATCGAAACAAGGGATATTAACTTAACTTCATCGGGTCGATATCGACGACGAACTTGAGTCGCTTCTTTCGGTATTCCTGCTCCATCCGGGCAACTGACGTCTGGATCAGGCGGCACAGGCTGTCATGATCGGTCCCCTTCACCAGGGTCTGAAACCGATGCAGGCCTTTCGGCCGCTTCCCCATGGCCGGCACCGGTCCGAGCATGGACGGTGGTACCTCTATCCCGGCGGATTGTTCGAGACAGGATCGCCACCGCTTGGCGGCTATTTCAACTTCCTGCTGATCTTTCCCCAAGACCGACAGAGCGGCGAGATGACAAGCTGGCGGGTAGTTCAGTAATCTTCGCGCCGCGAGTTCTTCATCGTAAAACCGCTGGGGGTTAGCGGAGAGCACAGCTTCCAGGACGTGGTGTGCGGGAAGTCGCGTTTGCACAATCACCCGACCGCCTTCCGAATATGGCCGGGCCACTGACACGGCCTCGTTCAACAACTGGTAGGTGCGCTCGGCGGCGCGGAAATCAGGGATGTGTAACCCTGAATCGGCCTGCATGATCCCAACCACTCCTCTGCGCGGGAGCGGGCCACGTTGGAAGAGTGCTTGTGTCCCAATCAAAATATCCCAGGCCCCTGACCTAATTCCCTCCCAGGTCTGTCGAACAGCAGCCGCGCGATGCAGTGTATCGCGATCAACGCGGGCAACCGTGGCGTGAGGAAACAGCCGTCGTGCGTCGGCTTCTGCCCGTTCTGTCCCATCGCCAACCGTCGTCAGGCGAGTGGAGTGGCAGACCGGACAGGACTGCGGCAACGCGTCTGTCCTGCCACAGTACTGGCACGTTAATACACCCGCTTCTCGGCCATAGGCCAGGGCCACAGCACAGGATGGGCAGCGGGGCACCCAGCCACAGTCTCGACAGACCAGTGTTCGGGCGTAGCCCTTGCGATTGAGAAAGAGCAGTACCCCGGTCTTGTGCTCCAACGCCTCCTGCATGGCCGCCATGAGCGTCCGGCTGAACAAGGTGCCCGCCGGCTCGTGACGGAGGTCCACCAGCTCGACCTTCGGTCGTCGAGCCGGTTCCGGTCGAACCACATAACTCTCGGCATCCCTGTCACAGACCGATTCAAGAGAAGGATGAGCGGACGCAAGTACAACCAGAGCGCCCTCTTCCTTGGCTCGTATCCAGGCGACATCTCGAGCATGATACCGAGGTTCTTGAGGCTCTTTGAGCGCTGGATCGTCTTCACCCTCGATCCAAATCAAACCAAGGGATGGAAGCGGGGCAAAGACAGCAGACCTGGTGCCCAGCACAATGGACGGCGTACCTTCTTGGGCCCGCCTCCATGGGTCAAATCCAGACTCCACACGCGCCAAGGTAATCGGGAGTGTGGTCAGGTGAGACACTTGCCGTGTGAGCCATTCGGCTTTCGCCAGCTCGCCACAGATAATAATCATGGATTTGCCTTGAGTGTGCACCTGGCGGATCACCTCGGCAAGTCGGACCACGCGTTGCTCCCATGGAGCAGAGAAGACAACTTTCCTTGCCTGATTGGCACAAAGATGCCCGGCGACCTGCGCTACCCAGAGAGGATCTGGCTCCACGTGAAGGAGGGACTCCACGATGCACCCTCCGTCAGGGTCAGTGGCCCTAAGTTTCGTGCGCTGCCCTCGAGCGGATGCGCGAGCCGGCTTCTTGGGCAACACTAGCCGAAGACACTGGCCCCATGGAGCAACATAGTGCTCCGCGACTCGACGGGACAAATCAAACAGCACAGGCGGGAGCCCGACACGTTCCGATCCGTCCGCCAGTGAACGGATTTCTTTGAGGGAAGCGGCCCGTATCCCACTGGGAGGATGATTGCTCAAGGCAATCACCATCCCGTCCAGCATCGTTCGACCAAATGGCACGAGGACCTGCCGGCCGATGGTGAGAGTCTGGGTCAAGGCTGCGGGAACCAGATAAGTAAAAGCCTTGGCAATATGACGAGGCACGATGACATCCGCATACAGAGGTTCGTGCCGAACCGGAGGAACAGGCTGGTTATGATGCACCATGCGCCATTGTAGCAGTGTGGAAAAAGCGAGGACAACGAGGCGGAGGAGCATTGGCGATACGCCGTAGGAGAACGGAGAGAGGTGGCGCTGGTTGGTTGGATAGTGACGGTCCGGTCATAAGTGGTGCCTAGCGGATGTCGACGTGGCGGTGGGTCGTGCAGGCAGGGTGTCACCGTCCGCGTGATTGGGCGTGCGTCCG
>VGXG01000089.1 GCA_016873395.1 Nitrospira sp.
CTTTCTTGTCAGCCGCGTCCCGCTGGCAGCTTTGCTCCGCCATCATGCGCTGGCCAGCGCTCGCATCCGCGGGGATCCGGCCCATGCAAGCCTGCAAGCTGTCTCTCATCGTACCTGAAGCAGGCCTGCCTTGCGGTTCCGAGGCGCTCGTTCCGCCGCCCATTGAAGATCCGGAAGAGGTGGGGGTTCCATCCTGAGTTGCGCAAGCGCCCGTCAAAAAAGCCGCCGCGAGAACAGCCATCATGCCACGTCGCATCGTCATCATGGATCTCATCCTCCTTGCCTGTGAAGAGTTGCGTGCGTCCGACCATCGGCCTGCCGCATCCTAGCACGTTTGATGGCAAGGAAAATGGAAATTGAGTCTGCGAGGAAATTTCCAAAGGCTTCGTCCAGACAAGGTCCGAACGGGTCGCTCCGGGAGGCACGGAAGCAACGGGCCGGGCCGCCCCGCCCTTCGCCAGCCGAGGCGGTCTTTCAGTGGCTGCGGTAGAAGGTCTTGATGGAGTCCACCACGTAGGTCAGTTGCTCATCGGTGAGCTCGGCATAGATGGGCAAGGAGAGGGCTTGCTCCGCCGCGCGCTCCGACACCGGGAAGGAGCCCTTCTGGTAGCCCAGCTCCTTGAAGCAGTTTTGCAGATGCATCGGGATGGGGTAGTAGATTTCCGTGCCGACGTTCTTCTCCTTGAGAAAGACCTTCAGCTCATCCCGTTTCTGCGCGCGAATCGTAAACTGGTTGAACACATGGAAGTTGCCCATCTCGGTCTTAGGCAGAGTCACCCCGTCCAGGAGCTTTGCGTCCGCGAAGAGCCGTTCGTATGTGACTGCGTTGCGCCTCCGCCCCTCTGTCCAGCGGTCCAAGTGCTTGAGCTTGACCGTCAGCACGGCCGCCTGCAGCGCGTCCAACCGACTGTTGATCCCGACCTGCTCATGCACGTAGCGGGTGCGGCTTCCATGCACCCGCAGCATGGCCAAGGCGTCGTTGAGCGTTCGGTCATTGGTCGTGACCAGCCCCCCGTCGCCGAACCCGCCCAGGTTCTTGGACGGGAAGAAACTGAAGCAGCCTGTGTCTCCCAGCACCCCGGCCTTGACTCCCCGGCGGGATGCGCCGATGGCCTGGGCTGCGTCTTCAATAACTGGAATCTTTTTTCGATGGGCGATCTCGTTGATCGCCTCCATCTCGGCGCACTGGCCGAAGAGATGCACGGGGATGATCGCCTTGGTGCGGGGTGTGACCATCTTCTCGATCCGGGTCGGATCGAGGTTGAACAAGTCCGGTCGGATGTCCACAAAGACCGGCTTCGCGCCCAACCTGGTAATCGAGCTCACCGTCGCAAAGAACGTGAAGGGCACCGTGATCACTTCATCGCCCGGCCTCACCCCCGCCGCCATCAGGGACAGCAGTAATGCATCGCTGCCGGAGGCGCACCCGATCGCATGGGAGCACCCAACGTACTTGGCAATGGCCTGCTCGAGCTCCACCACCCGCGGCCCCAGGATGAACCCCTGATCCTCGCAGACTGCCTCGACCGCCGCCATCACTTCTTTGCGAATGTCGCGGAACTGCGCTTTGAGATCCAATAACGGAACGTTCATCCATTACTCCGTTTAATCTCTCAATCGCCAGATCACCCAATCACTCAATTGTTTGCTGGTGTACCACACCCGGCTGCTTCGCTCAAGGATTTCCTCTCGTCGAGATCCGCCAACAGTCGCTCATATTCGCGTTCCTGCTGCCGCACCATGGACCGGATGTCGAACTCGGCAGGCAGCGTCTGCCCCCGTGCTCCCATCCGGCGCGCCTCGTCCGGATCGGCCAACAGGCAGAGGACCCGGTCGGCCATCGCCTGCATGTCCCCCGGCTCCACGAGGTAGCCATTCACCCCTTCCGCGATCACTTCAGCCGCCCCATCCACCCTCGTCCCCACCACCGGGACAGCACTGGCCAACGCTTCCAGATAGACCCTCGGCAACCCTTCCCAGAGGGAGGTCAGGACAAAGACATCCAGGCAATGCATGATCTCGGCAATGTCACGACGCCAGCCGAGCAGATGAACCGCCTGCCCCAGACCCAGCCGCGCGACTTCCACTTCCATCGCTCCGCGCAACTCCCCGTCCCCCGCGAACAGGAACTGCGCATCAGGCCTGATACGGCTTACCAAAGCTGCCATCCGGACAAAATCCAGGGGGGCTTTTTGCGGCTTCATCGGGGCCACCATGCCGATCGTGGGCCGTTCAACCGAAAGCCCCAGCCTCCGCTTCTTCGCCCCGCGGTCCACGACGACGCTGCGGAAAGCGTCCAGATCGATCCCGCTGCGGACTAGACTGCACCGTTCCTCCGGAAACAGGCCCAGCCCGATGCCGAGCTTGCGGTTGGCTTCAGAGACGGAAAAAAATCTCGTGGTGAACCGGCCGATCCAACGTTCCATCATAACGAGGGCCCGGCGAGGAACCGGCGGTTGCCCGGGGGTGAACCCATAGCCATGGATGGAGTGGATGATGATCGGCACGCCGGCCAGCTTCGCCGCCACACGCCCGAGGATGCCGGCCTTGGAGCTGTGCGTATGGACGATGGCCGGCTTGAGACGGAGAAGGAGCAGGGTCAAGG
>VGXG01000090.1 GCA_016873395.1 Nitrospira sp.
TTGACGCCGAACATGGTATTGGGGTCCTTCGAGCCGGCCGTATTGCCGAAATGAGTCCCGGTGATCTGAAGGACCATCCCCGGCTCCGTTTCGGCAGGTGTCAAAGCTTGAATCGTCGGCCGCAGCACGGTAAAGGTCCCGACCGTGACCTTCTTGTTCCCCTTGACGACCTCCACCGGTCCGCTGGAAGCCCGCAGCGGAACTTTGACCGACAAGAGGTCCGGTTCCCACCGCTGGATCAGCGCCGGCACTTTGTTGAAGAAAACGCGGTTTTCCTGGGTGGACTTGAAGGGCCCGAATCCCTTCCCGGTGATGGCCACCGTGGCACCGGGAGGGGCTGCGTTGGGAGCCAACGCGCTCTCAGCGTAAACCGGCGCGGGAAAACCGGCCAGCGTCACGCCATAACAGAAGACAATAACTCGCCACATCGTGACCACCCCTGATCGTGAACGGAAAGGCTCGCACTGACGCGTGGCAACTCACCCCACGCGGGAGGAGGCATGAAGACCGGCTGAGAGCACGTCGTGGAGCGCGGCTGAAGGACTATAACAAGCGTACTTTTTGACTGTCAAGCCAGGGGACGGCCTTACGACATAGCCCTTCCAAGAGGCACCTACGACACCTGAAGAATGATCTCCAGCTCGACCGGCGCGTTGAGGGGGAGCTGCGCTGCTCCGACCGCGACGCGCGCATGGCGACCTGCCTCACCGAACAACTTGACCAGCAAATCCGACGCCCCGTTGATCACCGCCGGCTGCTGGACGAACCCTTCGGCTGAGGCGACGTGGCCGACCAACTTGACGATTTGCTTCACGCGGCTCAGCGCCCCCACCTGGCTGCGCACGATGGCGAGCGCGTTGAGCACGGCGATCCGCGCCGCCTCATAGCCTTGCTCGACCGTCAGATCACGCCCCAGCTTTCCCTCGATGGTCAGCTTTCCATCCTGGAAAGGAAGCACGCCGCTCACGAACAGCAAGTCACCTGCTTGCACGGCCGGCACATAGGTCGCAACCGGCTTGGGCGGGGGCGGCAATTCGATGCCCAGTTGCTTCAGCTTCTCATCGAACGACATCCGCGTCCTCTCACCTTTTACGCTTCACGCTTCACGTCTTCTAGTGTCCTGTCCCGCAAGAACCTTGAATAAGTCAGGTGGCTTTTCCCCCTCACCGTCGCCTCTCCCCCAGCGGGGGAGAGGGTTGGGGTGAGGGGGTCGTCTCCTATGACCAGTGCGACGAACTTCTGGGACAGGACGCTAGCCCGGAATCAGCGAATCCAAGAAGCCCTCTCCCCAGGGCAGGCGTTTGACGCCTAAGGCATCGGCAATGGTTTGTCCGAGGTCGGCAAAGGTGCGCCTGGTCCCGAGATTGACCCCCCGCGCCAGACGAGGGCCGTAGGCCAGCAGCGGAACATATTCACGAGTATGGTCGGTGCCGGGCGTGGTGGGATCGTTCCCGTGGTCGGCGGTCACACAAAGGAGGTCTCCCTGCCGCATCGCGCTCAGCAGCTCTGGCAGCCAGGCATCGAACGACTCCAGCGCCCTGGCATACCCGGCTGCGTCATTGCGATGCCCGTACAACATATCAAAATCAACCAGATTGACAAAGATCAGCCCCCTGGGAACCAACGAGAGAACGCGGACCGTTTCCTCCATGCCGGCCTCGTTGCTGCCTGCATGGATGGCGCGGGTCAATCCCCGCCCCTTGAACAGGTCGTCGATCTTGCCGATACCGACGACCGGATGCCCGGCGTGCTTGAGCAAATCCAGCAGCGTCACGCCGGGCGGGTCCAAGGAAAAATCACGCCGCTCCTCTGTTCGCTGGAATGAACCGGGCTCGCCCGTAAACGGCCGCGCGATGACCCTGGCCACCTGATGGGGTGGACGGAGCAGTTTCCTGGCTTCGCGGCACATGTCATAGAGGTGTTCCGCAGACACCACCCGCTCATGGGCCGCGATCTGAAAAACACTGTCGGCGCTGGTGTACACAATTGGGAAGCCGGTCCGAAGATGTTCCTCCCCCAATTCCTTGATGATCTCCGTCCCGGAAGCCGCCTTGTTTCCCAGAACCTTCCGTCCGATCGCCTGTTGCAATGCCTCGATAATCTCTGGCGGAAAACCCATAGGATAGACGGGAAACGGCCGATCCAGGACGAGCCCGGCCATTTCCCAATGGCCCGTCGTCGTATCCTTCCCCTTGGACAACGCCGCCATCCGGCCGAAGCACCCGTCCGGCTCCCCCATCCGGCGGACTCCGGCAAAGTCTCCGACGTAGCCCAGCCCCAGCGTTTCCAGATTCGGCAAGGCGAGTCCCCCCGCCGCCGCCGCCACATGCGCCAGCGTGTTGCTCCCGCTGTCTCCATACGGACCCGCATCCGGCAAGGCTCCTACGCCGAGGCTGTCCAGCACGATGAGAACGACACGATTGATCAGGCCCACTGGTCAGCCCTTTGCGTTTCTTCTTGTCAGTTTTCTGGAGCCGGCAAGATTGGCGACGCGGGATTGCGC
>VGXG01000091.1 GCA_016873395.1 Nitrospira sp.
ACTCAGGAATATCCGGCATGCGGTGTTCACGCATGACCCGCTTCATCATGCCAGTTCCAAGACCCCCAAAATGGAAGCGGGATAAAGGCAGAAACTCCGCCCCTCCCTTGTTGAGCCAGCCGAACATGCGGCGCAGCCAGTCCTTCGCCCCGCTGGAGGCCCCTTTGCGGCGGATGGCATTCAATCCCCAAAAGGTGAAGAACATCGTGACCTGCATGCTCATGGCCGCAGCCCCGGTTGCAATGATGAAGGCGGCCATCACCCGATCCATGTCGCCGCTGAGCACCACGATCGTCACTCTATCCGGTTTCGTCTCTTGCAGCTCGGCCAGGGCTGTGGCCGGCTCGAGTCGGGTCTGGTTCATGGTTGCACCTCTATGCTCTCTGCTCGCAGACCAAAGAAGAGCGTTGACGGGCTGCTCAGAGCCCCTCAGCTAGGCTTACATCGATCGGTTTCACTATAAGATGCGGTTCTTTTCCTTGTCAAGGCGGCGCTCCAGCCTCACTCCATCTTGTTGCTGTCAGCCAGGAGTCCGATCGCCCGCCTGATTTGATCCCGCGTACCCAGCAGGACCACCACATCGCCCAATTCCAAGCGGACCTTTTCCGATGGATTGGACTCCGTCACGCCGCTCCTGGTGTGGGCAATCACCGACGCGCCTGTCCTCGGCCGGACGGAGACCTGTCCGAGGGCCTTGCCCAGCGCCGGCGAATTCGCCTCGATTCGGCATGTTTCCACCTCCACGTCGGTCAAGGTCCCGCCTCGCAGATGATGCGCCAGCTCCGGAATCGCGCTGCGCCGGAGCAGCGCGTACCCTTCCCGTCTCACCTGCTCGGCCTTCTGAATGATAAAATCCTGCGGCATCTTGTAGGTCCGGAGGACCAAGACGAAGATTTCAATCGAGGTCTCAAATTCCTCCGGCACGACTTCATCCGCCCCCAGTTGATGCAATTCCTCCATCTCTCTCAGATAGCGAGTCCGGACCACGATGTGCAGAGCCGGGCTGAGCCCTCTGGCGATTTGGACCGTACGCCTCGCCGAAAAGGGATCCGAGATGGCCAGCACCAGCACCCGAGCGTCTTCAACCCGCACGTGTCGCAGCACGCTTGGATTCGTGGCGTCTCCATAGTAGATGGGCACTCCGTGTGCCGCCTCACGCCGCACCATGTCGCCGTCTAACTCCAACACCAGGTAGGGGATCTCCGTCTGTTCCAGCACCCTGGCCAGATTGCGGCCGTTTAGACCATACCCGACCACGATGACGTGATCCTTGACCCGCAGAGATCGCGACGCAAGATGGGCCATGTGGGTGGTCGTTCGGTCAGGAAACCAATGACGGAGCCGCTGGAACGCTTCGGCCTTCCTGGCAACCTTGGGAGCCAACTGAATGAGGAAGGGCGTGACCACCATCGTGAGCACCGACACAGCCAGGAACAGTTGATATGATTCCCTGGCGAACAGCCCTGCCTCCTGCCCTTCTTGGGCCAAGAGGAAGCTGAACTCGCCGACCTGGGCCAGGGCAATCCCCGTCAATAACGCCGTCCGCGGAGGGTACCCGGCCGCCAGTACCGGCCCGGCCGCCGTGATGAACTTGCCGACCAGGACCGCCCCCACCAACGTCATCACAAGCCCCGGGTACGCCAGCACCACGCGAACATCCATCAACATCCCGATCGAGACAAAAAAGAGGCTGTTGAAGCTGTCCCGGAAGGGCAACACTTCAGCCATAGCCTGGTGGCTGTATTCGGACTCCGAGATCACGAGGCCCGCGAGAAAGGCGCCGAGCGCCAACGTGAGCCCGGCCAGAGACGTGACCCAGGCGATTCCCAGGCAGAGCACGATGATCGTGAGCAGGAACAACTCCCGGCTGCGACTTCTCACTATTTGCTCCAGGAGCTTCGGGACCAGGAACCAGGCTGCCGCAACGATCAGCCCCACCAGCACCGCCGACTTCGCCAAGACCAGCAGTCCTCCTCCTGCCGCTGCCCCCGACCTGCTGGCCAGGAGCGGGATCACCAACATCATGGGCACGACGGCCAGATCCTGAAAGATCAGGATGCCGATTGTGGCACGGCCATGGAGCGCATCGCTTTCCCCTCGGTCAGCCAGCGTCTTCAGCACGATCGCCGTGCTGCTCAG
>VGXG01000092.1 GCA_016873395.1 Nitrospira sp.
CAGCCTCCACCGAGGGGTCTTGCACCACCTCCTCGTAGCGCGTGGTCGTTCGAACGCCCGGATACTGGGCACGCACCTGAGCCAACCGAGCCTCATCCAGATCGCAGACGGCTGCCAACTGCGCTCCGCGCAGTTGGGCGAAGGTCCGGACGTGATTGGTCCCCCATTCTCCCGCGCCGACAATGGCAACCCGAACGGGCTTCACGCTTTCCACGGCCATGTATGGTCCTTTCTCCGACGCCCCTCGCGTGTTCCTTACAACAGAACCACGTTGGCCTTGTTCCCTTTCACATGGCGCGTGCCGTTTCTCGTGTCGAACACCAGGGGCGCCTGTCGGACGATTCGCTCATAGTCGAAGGTCGAATGGGCGGTGAGGATCAACGCGCAGGCACAACGGCCGAGCCGTTCATCCGTCACCTCCACGGCTGCATAGGAACGGCCCTCGATCTCAATCGTGGGCGTGAGCGGATCGACATAGGTCAGCTTCGTGCCTTCCCGCTGCAACAGTTCCATAACCTTGAGCGCAGGGGTCTCGCGCCAGTCAGCCACGTCCGCTTTGTAGGTCACACCCAGCACCAGGATTTCCGCTCCGTTGAGGCAGAACCCGCGCCGGTTGAGCAGCCGCTGCAGCTTCGCGACGACATAGTACGGCATCCCCTCGTTGATCTCCCCGGCCAGCTCGATGAAGCGCGTGTGGACGTCGTATTCCTTCGACTTCCAGGCCAGGTAGTAGGGATCCAAGGGAATGCAGTGCCCGCCCACGCCGGGCCCCGGATAAAAGGGCATGAAACCGAAATTCTTGGTGGCGGCCGCGTCGATGACTTCGTACACGTCGAGGCCCATCCGGTCGCAGAGCATGGCCAGCTCGTTCACGAGCGCGATGTTGACGGACCGGAAGACGTTCTCGAACACCTTGGTCATCTCTGCCACGCGCGGCGAAGAGACCGGGAAGATCTTGACGATGGATTGCTCGTAAAAGGTCCGCGCGGCGGTCAGGCAGGCCTGAGTCACGCCCCCCACCAGTTTGAACGTATTGTGGGTCTTGAACGAGCGGTTGCCGGGATCCACCCGCTCGGGGGAAAAGGCGATAAACAGTTCCTGCCCGACCTTCAGGCCTCCCTCGGTCAAGATCGGCAGCAGGACCTCTTCGGTCGTGCCGGGATAGGTGGTGCTCTCCAGAACCACGAGCATCTCGGGGTGCGCATATTTGGCGAGCTGCCTGGTGACCGAGACCACTGCGCTGATGTCCGGCTCCTTATTGCGCGTCAGCGGCGTGGGCACGCAGATCAGGACGATATCGCATGTGCCCAGGACCGAGAAATCCCCGGTTGCGGAAAGGCGTCCGCTGCTGACCGCCTGCGTGAGTTCGGCACCATTCACGTCGGAGATATAGTTCTCGCCACGATTGACCTGCCCGACCTTTGCAGCCGCTTCATCGACACCAAACACCCGGAACCCGGCCTTCGCCTGCAAGACAGCGAGCGGCAACCCGACGTACCCCAGCCCCACCACCCCCACCACTGCCGAATGCGATTTGATCTTTTCCAGCAACCCCATGATGTCCCTCTTCGAAATGGCTGACTTTAGAAATCCCGCCGTTGAAAAACCAGACAGGCACCCGTCAACACCAACGCCGTGTACAGAAGACCATAGGCTGAAGCCAGGGCTTGATAGGAGAGCGGCACAACCTGGCCCATCGCCGCCTGCCCTTTGATGTTGAGCAACTCCAGATTGGGGCAGAGGTAATACAAGCTCGTCATGACCCCCTTCAGCATGTCGCTGCGACTGCTTTCCGCCAGACCTTGAAGGTCCGCCGTGAGATGGCCCACCACATAGAGGCCAAGCGCCAGGATCGCGCTGAGTGTCGAAGAACTGAACGTCGAGAAAAACAGGGCGAGCGCCGTCACCAGGAGCATTTCGATAAACATGAGCTGGATCGCCTGAAACAGCGCGCCGTGGACCGGCGCGTGGTAGACCTGCAGGGTAAGCAGGAACACCGCTACCATGACCACGACATTCACGAACAGCGTCAGTACGAGCCCCAGGTACTTTCCGAGCAGGAACTGTGTGCGGCTGATCGGCCGGGCCATGATCGTATACACCGTCCGTCGCTCG
>VGXG01000093.1 GCA_016873395.1 Nitrospira sp.
CACGGCCCTGGCAGCCTTGACTGCTCGAAGACCGCGTGCTAGCATGATTTTGATTCGGCAGCGGTTGTCTTTCCGACAACTCACCGTTCAGCATTCATCACTCAGCACTGGATATTGGGGTGGGGCTGTGGCGCAGTTGGGAGCGCGCGTGAATGGCATTCACGAGGTCGCCGGTTCAATCCCGGCCAGCTCCACCATTCGACTCGCGGAGGACACGTTCTAGCGAACGTCTCTCCGCTCGCTCATGGCAGGCCACTTGGGGGACGCTCGGCACACCACACTGCGAGTCGAATGGTGCCCCGAGCGAGCGAATAGAGCGAGTCGAGGGGCGATCGGTTTAGGAATGTCGCGTGATAGCCAAGTCTAGAGGCTGCCTACCAGGACGTCCGTAGTCCCTCTTTTCCTTCCCCATTGCCTATCGCCAATCGCCCATTGCCTAGGTCGCTATGCTCCAGATCGAAGCCGTCAGCAAGCAGTTTGCCGCCCGCATCCTCCTGACGGAGGCTTCCGCCCACCTGCGTCCCGGCTCGCGCGTCGGGTTGGTGGGTCCCAACGGGGTCGGCAAGACCACGTTGATTAAGATGATTCTGGGGGAGGAATCGCCGGACAAGGGCGTGATTCGCAAACGCCCCAGGCTGCGCCTCGGCTATCTGCCCCAGGAATTGGAGACCCTCTCCGGCAAGAGCATCCTGGACGCGGCCCACCGGAGCCAGTACCCGGAACATGAGGCGAAGAAGATCCTTTCCGGGCTGGGATTTTCGGAGCAGGACTTCGGGCGGCCGGTGGAAACTCTCTCCGGCGGCTATCGCATGAGGGTCGCGCTGGCGCACCTGCTCCTCTCGAATCCCGATGTCCTGATGCTGGACGAGCCGACCAACCACCTCGACAAGCCCACCCAGGCCTGGTTCGAGCAGTTTCTCTTGCAGTCCGGCATGACTATCCTGGTGATCAGCCATGACACCGCGTTTCTGGACCGGATCGCCACTCACATCTGGGAAATCCGCGACCACAAGATCCAGGAATGTCGCGGCAACTACTCCAAGTTCCTGGAGTGGCGCGCGGAGCGCGACGCGCACCTGAAAGCCGCAGCCGCCAGACAGGCCAAAGAGATCGCCCGGGTGCAGAAGTTCGTGGACCGGTTCCGCTACCAGGCCAACAAGGCCAGCCAGGTCCAGTCCCGCATCAAGCAGTTGGAGAAGGTCAAGCGCATTGAGGTGACGCGGGACGTCAAGCGGGTCCGGTTCAAGTTCCCAGAGCCATCGGCCAGCGGACGGCATGTCTTCGAGCTGCGGAACATCGCCAAGAGCTACGGCACGACCGTGGTCTACGAGTCGCTGGATTTTTCCGTCGAGCGCGGGCAGCGTGTGGCGCTGGTGGGCGAGAACGGGGCCGGCAAAAGCACCCTGCTCAAGATGCTGGCCGGGGTGCTCTCTTTCGAAAAAGGGGCGCGGACGGTGGGGCATGGAGTGACGCTTCACTACTTCGCCCAGCACCAGGCCGAGACCCTGAACCCCGAACATTCCATCCTGGATTCGCTGGCCGAAGTCTCCAGCCAGGCGGAGATGAACTTCCTGCGCGGGATCGCGGGGGCCTTCCTCTTTTCAGGACCGGACCAGAAGAAGCCGATCAAGGCCCTCAGTGGCGGAGAGCGCAACCGCGTGGCCCTCGCCCGGATGCTGGTTGAGCCGGCCAATACCCTCTTGTTGGACGAGCCGACAAACCACCTGGACCCGGCGTCGGTGGACGTGCTGACCGACGCGCTCACTGCTTTTCCCGGCACGATCCTGTTCATCTCCCATGACCCGGTCTTTCTCAGCCGCGTCTCCACGCGCGTGGTGGAGATCGAGGACGGAAAAGCCC
>VGXG01000094.1 GCA_016873395.1 Nitrospira sp.
CCCTCGCCTTAAAAGGGCGATGCTCTACCGACTGAGCTACCGGCTCACCGAAAAAAGATGCTGGCCCACCGAGAGATGCCTTGTCAATGTTTTTTTGGATGGGGGAACGGTGACCGTCCGCGCCGAGCGGACGCCGGTTTCCGCCGCGCGGGCCCCAGGGGGTTCCGGAGGATGATCGTCTCGCTCCGCTTGGAGCCGGTCGAGATCATGTCAACCCGGCATTCGGCCAGTTCCTCGATGCGATTGAGGTAACGCTTGGCCTGCGGAGGCAGTTCCTTGTAGGACGTCACCCCGGTCGTCGGCCTGGTCCAGCCCGGCAGGACCTCGTAGACCGGTTCGCATTCCGAGAGCACCTGAAGGTCCGACGGCATCTCCTTATACAGCCGGTTCCCGTGACGGTAGCCGGTGCAGAGCTTCAACTCCTGGCAGCCGTCCAGCACGTCCAGCTTGGTCACCGCCAAGGAGGTCAACCCGTTGGTGCGGGTGGCATACCGGACGAGCACCCCGTCGAACCAGCCGCAGCGCCTGGGCCGGCCGGTCGTGGCGCCGAACTCCCTCCCCCGCTCCTGAAGCCCTTCGCCAACGTGATCGGTCAACTCCGTCGGAAACGGCCCGCTGCCGACCCTCGTGGTATAAGCCTTGGCCACTCCCATGACAGCGTCGATCTTGGTGGGCCCGACTCCGGTGCCGGTGCAGGCCCCGCCCGCGGCGGCGCTGGAGGAGGTCACGTAGGGATAGGTTCCGAAATCCACATCCAAGTGCGTGCCCTGCGCTCCTTCGAACAGCACCGTGCTCCCTTCATCGATGGCCTTGTTCAGTAACACCGCGGTGTCCGCGATATAGTCCTTGAGCCGTTCCGCATAGCCCATGTACTGTTGGAACACCTTCTCGGATTGGAACCCGGGGACCTGATAGAGGCGCTCGAGAAAACAATTGATCTCCCCGAGGTTCTCCTCCAGCTTCCGTCGGAACAACTGAGGATTGAGCAGATCGCCGACGCGGAGACCGATGCGGGCCATCTTGTCGGCATAAGAGGGGCCGATGCCCCGGCCGGTTGTCCCGATCCGCCGCCATCCCTTTGACTGCTCGGACGCCTTTTCGATCGCCTTGTGGTAGGGCAGGATCAAGTGGGCCCGCTGGCTGACGGCGAAGTTCCGCCCGATCTTCACCCCCTTGGCCTGGAGCCGGTCCATCTCATCGATCAAGGCCTCCGGGTCCACGACCACCCCGTTGCCGATCACGCAGAGCTTGCCCCGGTACAGGATCCCCGAGGGAATCAGGTGAAACACGAAGGTGTCGCGGTCGTTGACGACGGTATGACCGGCGTTGGAGCCGCCCTGAAACCGCACGACGACATCCGCGTCGCGGGCCAGGATGTCCACGATCTTCCCTTTGCCCTCGTCGCCCCACTGGGTGCCGACGATCACCAGGTTCGCCATCGCAGCTTCACACTCCTAATCCAGCGCACCCTGCCCAAAAAAAGAGCTCTGACCGCATGAGTCAGAGCCCCGGGAGCCCATACTATGATGCCCCTCCACCTTTGTCAAGCCGACCAACTTCGGTGAGGAGTGAGGGTGACGGGTGCAGGCGACACGGGGACGCGGGGACACGGAGATCGCCGCGTCGCCTCCTCGCCGCGTCTCCGCGTCGGTTTCCTCACGTGTCACGTTTCACGGTTCGACAGGCTCACCATGACCCTGAGCGCAAGTCGAAGGGTCACGCCTCACGGCCCTGGCAGCCTTGACTGCTCGAAGACCGCGTGCTAGCATGATTTTGATTCGGCAGCGGTTGTCTTTCCGACAACTCACCGTTCAGCATTCATCACTCAGCACTGGATATTGGGGTGGGGCT
>VGXG01000095.1 GCA_016873395.1 Nitrospira sp.
TCTCCGCCGTCTTGAGAATGTAACACGGTCCCGTTCGAGCCGATGATCCAGCCCCGCGACGCATCGGCAAAAAAGACTCCGGTGAATAGGGCGCCGGTGCCGCTCGACACGGGCTTCCATCGCTTCCCCCCATCCCTGGTCTTGAGAATCGCGCCGCCCGCCCCGACCGCCCACCCCAGCTTTGTATCGCGAAAATAGACGCTCATGAGCGTGGCTTCGGTCCCGCTCGTTTGTCCCTGTGAAATCACTTTGGGCTCGGCGGCCCACCCGAGAACGGGCATCACCGACCCCGCCAGGGCCGCCAGGCAGAGCCCCACGCCCGTCAGGAACCGCGGTGTCATGGAATCAGTCACGAGTCGGGTCCGGGTTCGTGAAATAGCCTTGGTCCGGGAGCCCCTTGCTCTGGATGGTGAACTGCCCCGCCTCCGCAGCCACCCACCGTTTCGCCGTGCAGCAGGAACCGTCCGGCAGCAGATCCCACGAGCCGCGCCGCACCAGCAGCGGTCCGGTGCTCGCGTCGGACAGAAATTCTTCATGCTTGCCGAAGCCAAATACGTGGCGCCTGGGAACCCGCACCGCAATCTCCGTATCGGTCCAAGACACCACCATGCCGGCCACGCCGTTGAAGAGGACTTCGCTGCGGGCCACATCCTCCCCCATCTTAATCGGCATGAAGTCATGGCCCCCTTCGTTCAATCCCGGCTGGGTCGCCTCGGTCGTCTTGATGAAGTTGCCGAACCCGGAGCCTTTGATCGTGACGACCTCATCCAGTCCGGCGGAGGTGGGAGAGACGGAGTCGACCTTGGGCGACGTCAGCGTGAACCGTCCCGCTTCCGTAGACACGATCCCTCGCTCAGCGCAGCAGGTGCCGTCCTCCTTCGGGATGGTCGCCCCTCGCCGCACCACGACCGGCCCGTCTTTGACGCTGTACGGCACCCAGACATCGATCTTGTCGTCATGCCACCGGTAGATGATGGCCGGTATTCCCCCGATGTCGACGCCGTTGTCGCCCTTGTTGAAGTCCATAAAGGCATAGGGGGTGGAACCGCTCTCCGAGTAGAAGCCGAAATGCTCTCCCGTGATCCGCAGCAGACTCCCGATCGGAGCGCGTTCGGGCTTCAGGCCCGTGGCTTTCGGCACTGTGACCGTGAACTGGCCCACGATCCGTTCCGCTTGCCCGCGCCTCAACACGAGCGGGCCGCTGGCCGCATTCAACGGCACGTGCACAACAATCATGGCATCCGTCCATTGCGCCACCGTCGCCGGACGGCCGGCAATCAGGACGGCATCTTGACGGTCCTTGCTTGTGCCGAACCCCTTTCCGAACAAAACCACCTTCGTCCCGACCGGGCCGGTCATGGGATCAACACGGATGGACGGCAGCACGCTGAGGGGAACCGCGTTGCTCACGCTGTATTCCACCGGCGCACAGCAGGAGCCGTCCGGCAAGGGATCCGAAGAGGCCAAGCGGACGACCACTTCACCGGACCCGGCGTTCGCCGGCACTTCCACTTCGATTTTATCGTCGCGCCACTTGCGCACCCGCGCCGGGACCCCGCTGATCAGCACGTCGTTGACGCCGAACATGGTATTGGGGTCCTTCGAGCCGGCCGTATTGCCGAAATGAGTCCCGGTGATCTGAAGGACCATCCCCGGCTCCGTTTCGGCAGGTGTCAAAGCTTGAATCGTCGGCCGCAGCA
>VGXG01000096.1 GCA_016873395.1 Nitrospira sp.
CCTTGACATACAGCCCGTCGGCCCAGACATACACGACCTCCAGGGCATCGAGGCGCTGCTGTTTCCAGGTGTCGTACTCCCGTTGCCACTGGGCCTTGAGCCGCTGCAGGGAGGCTGGCGCCAAGGGTGTCGTGCCCCACTTAAGATTTGGACAGGTAGAATAGGTCAGGAGGGACCATGGAGGCGACGAGCAAACCGGTCCAGAATGGGCGTGGGCGGAAGCGGCGGTGGCCGGCTGAGCAGAAGCTCGCGGTCTTGCAGGAGTGGAAGAACGGAATCCCCTTGGAGGAGGTCTGCCGGAAGTACAGTGTAAACGCGGCCCAGATGTATCGCTGGAAGCGGAGCCTCGACCAAGGACTCAAGGAGTCCGGCGAGCTGGTGCCCAAGAGCCAGGTCCTGGGGCTCCAGAAGCGGGTCGAGGAACTGGAGCGGGCCCTGGGGCGGAAGGCCTTGGAAGTGGATCTTTTTAAAAAAGTCTACGAGCTCAAGGGGCTCAGATTACCCGAGGGGACATAAGATGGCTGGTACGGAGCACCGGCTGTTCGATGGCGTTCGCGTGCCGGACGTTCAACAAGCCGCGAAGTTGGCTCTACTACCGCCGCCGGCGCAGGCAGGGACGATCGCTGCGGCGGCCCGAGGTGGAGGCCGCGATTGGTCGGCTCCTTGGAGCGAGCCCCGCGTCCTACGGCTACCGACGGCTGCACGCGCTCCTCAAGCGTCAGGGGGTGGCGTGCAATCCCAAGACGGTGTGGCGGGTGCTGCGCCGACGAGGCTGGCTGGCAACGGGACGACGGTCGAAGGCACGGGATGGACGACGGCACGAGGGGCAGGTACGGGTGGCCGAACCCAATCGGCGCTGGGCCTCGGACATCACGGGGATTCGGGCCTGGGACGGCCAGAAGGGGCGCTTGGCCGTGATGATCGACTGTGCGGACCGGATGGTGCTGGCCTGGCGCTTTGCCAAGCGGATCACCGCCGACGACCTGGCCGAGATGTTACGGGAGGCGGTGTTCCGACGGTTCGGCGAGGCACGAAACCGGGCGCAGGGAATCGAGTTCCTGAGCGACAACGGGCCGGAATATACCTCGCATCGGTTCCGGCCATTTGTGAGGGCCATGGGATTGCTCCCCTGCCACACACCCCGACGGAGCCCGGAGTCAAACGGCCTGGCCGAGGCGTTCTTCGGCAGCTTCAAGCGGGATTACGTGTACCAGGCCTGCTTGGAGACATTAGAAACGGTGGGGCGGCAGATCCCCGTGTGGATCGACCATTACAACCAGCAGGCGCCGCACAGTGCGCTCGGAATGCAGTCACCGGCCGCATTCTATGCGGACTGGAGAGTCAAAAACACGAAACGACCTGTCCAAAATTAGGTGGGGCAGTACAACCCTGATGTATGCAGTACCCAAGAGCTACTCCTTGGCCTCTCCGGTCTGGAACGCCCCCGGCCAGCCGCCGTGCTGCTCGATGAGCTCGTCGATCTCCCGCATCAGGCGGATGGTCTCGGCGAGGGCGACGACGATCTTCTGGTAGTGCGCGATGTCGTCCTTCGAGAGCGTGCGGCCCTTGCGGTCCTTGAGCCATTTCTCGCAGACCTGGTAGCCGCCGATGTGGAAGTTCCACACGTCCTCGCGC
>VGXG01000097.1 GCA_016873395.1 Nitrospira sp.
CCCAACGAGGCCGACATTCTCACGAAAGTCACCAAAGTGGTGAGGGACGCGGTGGCGGCGCTCTAGAAGACGTGAAACGTGAAGCGTGAAACGTCAGGCGCCTGATTCTTCGCCATAGGCCATCAGCCATTTGCTCTTTGATCGAGGCCATCAGCTATAAGCCATTAGCCATACGCTCTTTTCTTATGAAGCAATTGCTCCCCGACATCTGGCAGTGGTCCTGGTTCTCGCAGGAGAAGCAGCTCGACTTCAACGGCCTGTTCTTGACCGTGGGGGAACACCGGGTGTTGGTGGACCCGCCGCCTCTGACTGCCGAGGACAAGCTGCAGATCCGGAAAAGCGGGCGGGTGGACTATCTTCTGCTGACGAACCGAGACCATGAACGGGAGGCTGCAGCCTGCCAGGCCGAGTTCGGCTGCCGGGTCATGGTCCCGGAAGCCGATGCACCGCAGATGGCCATCAAGGCCGACCAAACTTATAAAGACGGGGAATTGCTTCCCGGTGGAATCTGGGCCATTCACCTCGCAGATCAGAAATCACCCGGCGAATCCGCCCTGTTCCTTCAACGGGGCAAGGGGATCCTCATCGTCGGGGATGCGCTGATCGGCAAGCCTCCCGGCTCCCTCACGATGCTGCCTCCAGAGAAATACGCCGATCCGGCCAAGGCCCGTGAAGGGTTGAAGCGGCTCCTGAAATACACCTTCGACGCGATCCTCGTGGGAGATGGAGCGTCGATCCTGACCGGCGCCAAATCGGCGGTGAAACAAGCCTTGGAGAACTGACGGCCACGACGGTCCAACTCTTGCAACCTTCGCCGACCCTCGACCATGCTCCACACTCCATCCGAACAGCTCAACCGCCAAGGCAACGAGCACTTCTCCCGCGGCTATTACACCGAGGCCTACGTCTGTTACGCCAGGGCGCTCGAGTGCGACCGTCTCAGCGGGGACCGGCGCGCCATGACGGCCACGCTGGGCAATCTGGGCAATATTTGCGCCGTGAGCGGCCGGCGCGAGCAGGCGCAGGCTTATTACCAGGAGGTGCTGGAGTTGCAGAAGGTGATGGGGGATGAGCGGGGCATCGGGACGACGCTCGCCAACCTGGGCAACCTGCGCGCCGATGCCGGCGAATGGGACCGGGCGCGGGCTTACTATCTCGAAGCGCTGGACCTGATGCGGCAAACCGGCGATGAGATGGGACTGGCGGTACTCTATTCGGACCTGGGTCTGGTGGCCCGTGAGACAAGCCACTGCGCCGAGGCCCTGCAGTGCTATGAACAGTCGCTGGCTCTGATGAACCGGCTGGGCAACCAGGGCGGGATCGCGGACGCCTGGCGCATGATGGCTCGCGCCTATTTGGTCGAGCACAAGCACGAAGAAGCCTTGGCCTGCTGCAGGACGAGCCAGGCTGTCGCGGAGCGGAGCCACGACGAGTTGCGGACCGGCGGGGCGCGCTACGTGATGGTCCAGTGTTATGAAGAGCTCGGCCGGCTCACGGAGGCGGCCGAGCTGCTTGAACTGGTCGTCCAAATGGACCGGAAATACCGGTTGCCCAAGCTGGAGGAGAACAGCAAACGCTTGGAACAGTTGCGGGCGCGTCTGG